>JAJCZO010000437.1 GCA_029262355.1 Deltaproteobacteria bacterium | reverse complement strand
TTCTTGCGACGCGTGGACCTCCTCGAGCCGACGCTCCATGAAGAGAACTCGGTAGTGATGGACTGGCGGCAGCTCGCGCAGCAGGAAGGAGACGACCTTCACGGCGCTTCCGTTTGCCTCCGCCAGCCAAGCTGCGTCCTTGCGGGTCCGCTTGACCGCTTCCAACTCGTAGTACCCGAGCGGGTTGTCCGCGTCGGGCGCCCGAACACCATCGGTCGCGACCGGCAACCCGCCCATCTCTAGCATCCGCATGGTCATCGAGGTGCCCGATCTAGGGAGGCCCGAAACCACGATCAGGTCGAGGGCATCGACATCCCGCATCTGTCCCCCTCGCCCCGCTGTGTGTTCTCAGAGCCCATTCGCCGCCCGATCTTCATGACACGGATCTTGGTCGATCAATGACGTTCTCCCGAGTCCAAAGTCGCAACTCGTCCCCTCGCCCCCGATCCCTCGAGGCGACCGGCGGGAACAAGGTGAAATCCGTCGCCAGAAAGAAGACCATTCGCCCGCAGACCGAGACTCACAGTGCCCGCCTACCCGAAGCCCTTTGCCGTTCCTGGTTCGCCTCCTGTAGCCTCCGCGGAGCATGAGTCTACCCCTCGAGCGCCGGCGCCGGCTTCTTCACCGCGCGGCGCCAGCCCTCTCGATCTGCCTGGTCCTGTCCATCAGCTGTACGGACCCACCACGCAAGTCGCCGCCCCCGCGCCCGAACGTGATTCTCGTATCGATCGATACGCTCCGCTCCGACCATGTTGGCGCGTACGGCTACGACGCACCCACGACACCTCATCTCGATCGCTTCGCGCAAGATTCGACGTTGTTCACGAACAACATCGCACATGCGACATCGACCTTGGCCTCGCACGCCTCCATTCTGACGTCGGTCCTCCCGCACCAACACGGCGCGTCGGTCGCCCTGGGTGCCAAACTCAACCCGGAAACGTCCCCGTTCACGGAAATCCTTCGAGAGAACGGCTACCGCACGGCATCGTTCAACGGCGGCATTCAACTCGACGCGGTCTACGGACTCGATCGCGGGTTCGACGTGTACGAGTCCATCCAGGGAAAGGACGCCGAGGCACTGGTCCTCGCGGGAGACGAGAACCGCACTTCCGGATTGGTCGAGCGGTCTCTCGACTGGATCGATCAGGGCACCAAGGAGGAGCCCTTCTTTCTGTTTGTTCATTCATACGAGATCCATCACCCCTACACGCCGACGAAGGAGCACCTCGAACTCCTCGATGCGGGGTATGACGGCCCACTGCCGGACGCCATTTCCGTCGAGCTCCTCCGCGAGGTGAACGACGGCACGCGCCGCCTCTCCGACGCCGACCGGGCCCACATCATCCATGCGTATGACGCCGAACTGCGCTCCGCGGACGAAGCTCTCGGCTCCTTCTTCGCGGCACTCCGAGAGCGCGGACTGTACGAGAATTCTCTGATCATCGTGACCTCCGACCACGGAGAGGAGTTCGGGGAGCATGGCAAAATGGGCTGGCATTCCCATGCCCTCTACGACGAGCAGATACGCGTACCTCTCCTCATCAAATATCCAGGAGGCGTACGAGCGGGCCGAATCACCACCGAGCAGGTGCAGGGCATCGACATCGCCCCCACCCTTCTCGCTACGCTCGATCTCCCCCAGCCGTCGGACTACACCGGAATCGACGTGCGCACACTCGACGATTCAGGTGACGGCGAGGACAGACCGGCCGTGAGCATCCTGGACTGGTCGCGCTCGCCTCTTGCGTGGGCAGTGCGCACGTCACGATGGAAGCTGCACTGGGTCGGAGGCTACGGCCTGTTCGATCTCGACCGGGATCCCGGCGAGGAACGGAATCTGGCCAAGACGCACCGCACCGTGACCGACGGACTTCAAGCGCAGGCGACCGAGCTTCTCGCAGAAGACCGGATGCCGGAACTCGTGCCCGCAGCGCCGACCAAGAAGACGATCGAGCAACTGCGCGCCCTTGGGTATCTGGAGTGAGGCGGGCAGTCGGGGCTCGAGACGGGCGGGCCGCCGGAGTCTAACCTGCGTTGCCCCTTCGCCCTGCTTGCTCACGGGTACTGGACGCGGATGACCCCGAACAGACAGTAGAGCCCCATGAGGAGGAGAGGCAGCGAGACGCAGACCGTCAGCGCTGAACCGAGAGATCCGCCCCGAACCATCAGCCATCGGATCCCGAGAGCGAGTATCGTGGCGATCTGCGGGGAGGCAGGGAACAGGTGTCGTCCCTGCGGTTGCGCCGTGTGAACGTTGAGCCAGACGTGGGCCGACACGTTCACCACAACGGCCGCTACGAGGTAGTGCCGCAAACGAACGCCCGACGTCGGGGGCTGCACGCGTGTCTCCGCCAGCCAAGAGCCGAGGAACCCGCTCAGGCCCAGTAACGCGAACACGAGGGCGAACGCGTACACGCCCCACGGGGCGTCGACGTTCATCCACCCGAAGCGCGCGACATAGGAGCCAAGGGTCCATGGAACGTACATCTCGGTGAAGTACACCCAGAGACCGCCGTGCGCCTCGGGCCGGGCGAGATGCACCGTCGAGTCCCACAAGGCGCCCGTGCCCAGCGGGCCGCCTCGATGCGATACGTTCCATGCGAGCAACGGAGCACTCGAGAGAAGTGCGACGAAGGCTGCCGCAAGTGAGCTGCGCAACCGGCCGGCGATCGGACGGCGATCGATGAGGGCAACAAAGACCGCCGCCACGGCGACCATCGGGACGGTGGAGAGCTTGACGGCGAGTCCAGCACTCGCTGCGAGGCCAAGAAGAACGTAGTGGCGCCGGGAACTGGTCCGCCGATGAAACGCGTCGGCGGTGATGTAGAAAGCGATCGCGCCCACACTCGTGGCCGCAGTATCGTTACTCACCAGTCCCGAGAGGAACAGGAACTGCGGGTTGAAGGCGAGAATCGCCGCCGCCAAGGCCCCGACGTTCGTGTCCGCGGTTGCGAGCCGTGCCGCCATGAACGTCGCCACGACCGCAAAGACGCCGAAACACAGGCTGGGCCAGCGCAGATGCACCAGAGGCGAAAGGCGGTCATCGACCACGAACTGTCGTGCATCACCATCGCGCGCAGCCCCCGCTACACGCAGGAGTCGGTTCTGGAGAATCGCGTTCGTCTCGTACCCGTAGATGGAGAGACCGGCTCGGTGGAGCTCGTCGCGGGCGTCGCCCGCGTTTGCCCCGAGCAACCGATCGAAGAACAGAGCGCCGGCGACGTAGTAGAGAGGGGGCTGCATCCCCTCCCCTGGAACCTCCGGGGAGTGTCCATACAGGGGTGGACGGCCGTGCTCGGCGACGAATCCCACGTACTCCAAGTGAGAGGGTTCATCGGGGCCTTCGAACAGGGGGGTCGACCACAGGTACCCCGCGCTCAGAATCACGTATCCGATGAGCACCACGCTCACGGGGAACCACGACCCCCCGCGGAGTGTGCCCATCACGCGAAGCACCCGACACCGCGGAGCGGCGGGGTCGTAGGTGTTGCCGGCTCCGTCGAAAGCAGCTCTGGCCGCACGCGCATCGTGACGGAGGTTACAGAAAACAGACGCGCAAGGGCAGGGGCGCGGAGCCAGGCTCCCCGCTGATCCCTGGCTGGGCTTGACGGCCGCGTCCGGCCTTTGAGAGGCTCGACGGAATGCGTCGAAATCGCTCCACGGCCACCCAACGCCCGCGTTCGCCGCGACATGCGCGGGACCCGTCCGTGCAACGTCGCAGCGCGGAACCATGATGGGGCTCGCCCAACGCGCGCTCCGAAATTCCAGCGTGGCGGCACCCTCGCGAGGTGACCTTTGGGCAATCGCCGCACTGCTTTCGTTGTTCGCCGTCTTCGTTGCCCGCTCTTGGCTTGCCTGGGGCCACCTCGATGCCGACTACGGCCGCGAGATGGTCGTGCCGTTGCGACTCGCGATGGGCGATGTCCTCTACCGCGACGTCCGCTACGCCTATGGCCCGCTCACACCGCACCTTCACGCAGCCGGCTATTCCATCTGGGGAGCCCACCTGAACGTCCTCTACGCGAGTGGCCTGGCCACGTCGGCGCTGATCGTGCTGAGCGCGTACGCGGTTGCGCGCCAGATCACCTCGGTCGCGATCGCGTGGGTCGGAGCCGCCCTGGTCACCGTCGATCTCATGTTCATCCCGGGGACCTGGTCGACGTTCAGCTATGTGTTCCCGTACTCGTACGCCGCACTCCACGGCGTTCTGCTGGTTCTGCTCTCGTTGGCCAGCGCGCTGCGTGCCCTGCGATATGGCGAAACCTGGGCCTCTGGCGTCGCCGGCACCTGCATTGGACTCGCGCTTCTGACGAAACACGAGGCAGCGGCCCTAGGTCTCGGAATCGGCGTCTTGTTCTCCGCCGGCGCGCTCTTGCGCGACGGATGGCCGCTCGCCCGCCGGCGGCTGACCTCCCTGTGGCTTCCCGCGCTCGGGCTCTCCGCAGCGGGGTACGGGATTCTGGCCTTCTGGGTGTCGCCCTCCGTCGTCCTGTTCAAGGGCCTCTTCGACCCTATCTATTTTGGGTGGCCTCTCTCGTGGAGCATCCTGGGGTTCCATCCAGGCGCGACGGCGGGAGACATGGTGCTGGATCTCGCGACTCGCCATCTGGAGGCGGCGCAGCTCGCGCTCGCTAGCGGTGTCGGCGCTGTCCTGCTGACGGTGGCGCTCCGGCGCTGGCTGTACACAGACCGGCGCCCCGACGGCTTTCCCCGCGCAAACATACTCCTCGTGTCGTCCGCAGCGGGCGCGACCGCAGCCTTCGCGATCTACGCCGCAGGCTCGCCGCACCAGCTCGAGCTCTGGCTCAGCTCCCGCTACGGAGCATTGCCGGGACTCCTATCCGTCTGGCTGGCCGTCGAGACCTCGATGGTCATTCGGGCCGTGCTCCGACGCGAGACTCCCGCGATCAGCAACCTCCAACGCTCGATGGTGGTCGCGGTCGGGTTGGTCATGTTGTCTCGGGTGCCCGCGGCCCTCACGCCGCGCAGCTACGCAAACTTCGCCCTGCCGGTCGCCTTGCTTCTCCTGATCTTCCTCGTCGCGGACCGCCTGCCCCGCCTGCTCGTGCGCGCCGGCCCCACGCGGCGTGCCGCCGAGTCGGCGGCGCTCTGCGTCGCGATCGCCCTCCTCGGCACGGCATGCATCTATCGATGGGCGCCGTGGAGAGCTCGAACGGTTCCCTTCACGACGCCGCGCGGCGAGCTTCGACTGTTCCCTTTTGACCCCTTCGTCCCGATGTACCAAGAAGCGCTCGGACGAATCCTGAATGAGACGGCGCCGACCGACAGAATCCTCGCCATTCCGGCAGAAACTTCGCTGTACTTCCTCAGCGGCCGGGCAAGCCCGACCTACGAGACCGGCCTGATCGCGAGGGTGAGGACGGCTGACCAAGAACGCGCCTACATCGAAGAACTCGAGCGAGATCGACCACGACTCATCCTGGTCTCCAACCGGCCGCAACGAGAGTACGGACGCATCGGCGTCGGCGTCGACCACGCGCATCGGATTCACGACTGGATCGAGCACAACTACCGCCCCGACGGCCGGGTGGGGAACGAGCCCATAAGCGCGGCGGTATGGCGACCGTGGGAGGAGGTCGCGCTTCCCGAAGGGATCGAGATCGAGCGCGGGATCCGATACGCCGAGTTGGACGACCGCGACCTTCATCTCGATCTGTATCGGCCCGCGGCGGAGACCGAGCCGCTTCCCGTCCTCCTGTTCTTCCACGGCGGCGGCTGGGTGAGCGGCTCATCCACCGATGCCTTGCCGGAGTTGGGACGATCGCCGTCATCCGCACAGGGCGAGCGACGCTGGCCCAGCATGCTGCCGTACCTGAACGCCGGCGTCGCGGTGGTCTCGCCCGAATACCGGCTTGCCAAGGAAGCACGAGCCCCTGCGGCGGTCGATGACGCCTTGAGCGCGCTCGACTGGATTCGGGAACACGGGGAGGAGTTCGGGCTGGATCCTCAGCGGATCGCCGTGATCGGCCCGTCAGCCGGGGGCCACCTCGCATTGATGGTCGGGATGCTGTCGGGTGGCGAAACCCCGGTCGCCGGAATCATCGATCTGTACGGCCCCTCCGATGTGGCCAGACTTGCCGCAGGTCGCGGTGCCCGCCGGTGGGCTCGGCGCTGGGTGGGCGGAGGAACCGAAGGCAAGAAGATCGCACGCGAGATGTCGCCGCTCGCCCACGTGCGCAGCAACGTGCCTCCAGTGCTGATCATCCATAGTCCTGCGGATGACGTCGTGCCGTACATGCATTCAGTTCGACTGGAGAGGGCGTTGCGCAGGGCGGGCGCGTCGGCCAAGCTCGTCACACTCCCCGGAGCGCAGCACGGATTCATGACCGACGACGAACTCGCCACGATCGAAAACGAAGTATCCAACTTTCTCGTGGAGATCGGCCTCCTCGACGAGCCGTCAGCAGGTCGGGACGTGCCCCAAAAGGCGCCAGGCACCGACTCGGCGCCGGCCGCGCAGCGCACTCGCGCGGGCGAACCGAACTTCGGAGAAGAGATTCGATGAGCGTTTTCGAAGTCGATCGCCGGAACGAACGGCATTCCGCCTTCGGTCGCGGGGGCTACCGGGCGGACGCGCGGCAAGCCGTTCGCGTGCGAACGACGAGGACCTGTTTCGCGCTCTGCGCACTTCTTCTCACCGCCGCATGTACGCGCGCGAGCAACGACCCTCCGAGCGCGAACGTTGCGCACCGACCGCCGAACGTCTTCTTGCTGAACATCGACATGCTGCGGGCAGACCACCTCGGCGTACACGGGTACGGGCGAGACACGACCCCCGTCCTCGACGACCTCGCGCGCAAGGGCGCGTGGTTCACGCAGGCGCGGGCTCATGCGCCGTGGACGTACCCGTCGGTCGTCTCCATGCTCACCGGGCTGTACCCGACGTCGCACGGAGCAACGTACGCCCAAGCGGATGGAGACTACGTCACCACCTCCCTCTCGACCGAGATCGATACTCTCGCTTCCCGACTGAAGGCCGGTGGCTACGCGACGGCGGCGTTCGTAACGAATCCGCTCTTGAAGCGGTACTCGGGACTGGATCACGGATTCGACGTCTACCGCGACGAGTTCGTCGGGGAGTGGCGTCGAGACGTCCGGGCTCCGTGGTGGCATGATTCGATGTTGGCAGCCAACGTCCACCATGAAGCCCTCGAGTGGCTGCCCCACGACGTCGAGTCGCCCGTGTTCGTCTACATCCACTACATCGACGTCCACGGCCCGTTTCTGGATCCGAAGCCGTTCGGCCAACCGCGCGGCCTCGTCCGGCCGCGCCAGGCCGAGCGGGCACGCTTGACAGGCGAGCCGCGGCAGCTCGCGATCGACCTGTACGACGGAGAGCTTCGCGCTCTCGACGAAGAGATCGGCCGACTCCTGGCGGCACTCGCCCAGCGCCGACTGCTCGAGAACTCGATCGTCATCATCACCGGGGATCACGGAGAAGAGTTTGGCGAGCACGATGGGCACGGACACGGACACTCCTTGTACGACGAGCTCCTGCACGTACCGCTGATCGTCGTTCGAACGGAGGCGGCTCCGTACAACCGTCGCATCGACCAGCTCGTCGGCCACATCGACGTCGTTCCCACCATTCTGGATCTCACGCTCGGGGAGACGCCGGCCGGTCTACCCGGAAGCAGCCTGCGGGACGCCCTGGAAGGACGGCCCCACGACATCGACCGGGCCCTACTGGCCGAGATGGACAATCGGGGGCGCCCGGTCTGGAATCTCAAAGAGGGAGACTCTCCGATCGGATACGCTTTGTTCTCCCCTTCGGGCCGAAAGTACATCTTGGGGGTGGAAGATCCCGTCGCCAGCGAGGGGCCGGCCGATCCGTCGGCCCACGAAGAGCTGTACGACCTGCCGGCAGACGCGGGAGAGCACAATACGCTCGCGAACCCCGACGGACGCGAGGCTTCCCGCAAAAGACTCCAAGCCGTGCTGGCCCAAGCGCGTGAAGTGGCCGCGAGCCCGACTCGGGTCGCCATCGATCCCGAGACCCAGGAGCGACTTCGGGTCCTGGGATACCTCGCCGCCGAAGGAGGGACCGGATCGGAATGACGGCGTGACGAGCCGCCGCGGCGGCTCGTCCCTCCTATCTCGAGCGATGCCCAGCACGAGATCGCTCCACGACGACAACGCCGATCACAAGGGCGGCCGCGACGCCGAGAAGTACAGCTGGGATGACGAGCACCGGAGCGCCGACCGAAGCGACGATCCGCAACCAGTGGACGTCGATCGCGGTCCTGTCGAACGGTCCGGTTGCAAGCAGGTGCGTGACCGTTCTCCAGCCACCGATGCCAGGATGGCTTTGCCAAGCGAAGTTCGAACTCGACTTGACGAGCGCCGCGTAGCCTCCATGGATGTCCGTAAGAGCGCCCGGCAACGAGAAGAGAAGGCCGACGGCCACGCAGAGCGCGCCTGCGACGAACCGAGGCCTTCGGTCCAGCTCGGCCAGCCCGCATGCGGCCATTACGGCGAGGAGCGGGATGATCGGTACGACGAGCCGTGGACCCCACGCCACCCCACCCCACCACGTACTCCAACTTGCGGCGATCAGGAGCAGCGCGACCGAGAAGCCACAGAGAGCTAGGGCGGTCGCCCGTTCGGTCGGGCGGCGCCAAAGCGCTCGGAATCCCAACGGCACGAGAACGATCGCCGGAAAGGCCCAGAGCATACCGCGAGCCGGACTTACGAGAAGGCCCAGGAGCCCCTCTGTGGGAACGACGAAGTGCACGCCGAGCCGCGCGTACTCGTTGTGGAAGACCGCGCCGAATCGCGCGTAGTTCACCGCCAAGGAGATCGCAATGGCCATACCGAAGGCCGTCGCAAGAGCGAACGTCCATCTCCGCGTAGCCGGTCGATCCGCCAGGGGGGCGCCGGCGAGAAGGACGGCGGGGAGGAGCACGGCTCCGTCGACGGGCCGGGTCAACACGGCGTAGAAGAGCGCGGCCGAAGAAACCAGGAGAGCCCGACCAGTGGGCGCGCGGCGGTGGCGCGTCGCTGCAAGCAGAGCCGCGGCGGAACAGAGTCCGGTCAAAGGCTGCGAGAAGTCGGCGCTAGCGTATGCCAATGCGGGTGATCCGAGCCCGAAGAGCGCGAAGCCCCAGTAGGGAAGCCCGGCGGACAAACCCATCTCGCGACAGAACCGAAGCACGACGTACCCGGTCGCCGCCATGACGCCGACCTGGACGGCACCCCCGACGACAGCGAAGACGGGGTCCACGTAGAGCCTCCCCGCGTCGAGGAACCCGTCGGATTGATGGACGAGGGGCTCGAGGCCCGACGAAAGCGCAAGTCCCGGGACGTAAAGTAGGGAGAGACCAAGGCCGTAGAAGCTGGTCGGGTACGGCTTGTCCCAGAGCAGCGGCTCGTCGAAGAGAAGAGAGCCGTGATGCCAGATCGATCGTGCCTGCTCGAACATGAGCATCCCGTCGATGCTCTGGAAATGACCGGGAGTCAGCGCCAAACCGAAGAGGCAGAGAGCCGCGGTGGCAGCCAGGTCCGGACCGCGGCGGATCTGTTTCCGATCGATCATTCTTCCACCGCCGGTCCGCTGGCGGCCGGTGGCCCCTCGGCGAGAAGCGGCGGCCCCAACAGCGCGCACACTACCAACGCCTTCCCGGTCGCGAAAGAGGTCTGGCCACTGACTTTTGCGACGATCGCCCTCGACCACTAGCGTTGCACAGAGATGCGACGCGGAAGACCACGTCCGATCGCCTTTGAGGGCGCCGCCGGCCTCACCTTGCGCGCCGATGTCTACGGCGATCCGAACGGCACACCCGTCGTCTTGCTCCATGGCGGCGGGCAGACTCGACACTCTTGGAGCGACACCGCATGCGCTCTGGCCGACGACGGGTGGCAGGTCGTGGCCGTCGACCAACGCGGACACGGCGACAGCGACTGGGCCCAGAACCGCCAGTACCAGTTCCAGGACTATGCCGCCGACGTCGGCCAAATCGTGCGTCAGCTCCAGAAGGCCCCAGTGCTCGTGGGCGCTTCTCTCGGCGGGCTCGCAGCGCTTCTCGCCGAGGGTGAGGCCAGCGAGAGGTTCGGCATCGGACTCGTGTTGGTCGATGTCGCACCGCGCATGGAGCGCGCAGGCGTGGCACGAATCATCGGCTTCATGAGCTCGCACCCCGACGGATTCGCAACTCTCGACGAGTGCGCCGACGCCGTGGCGGCCTACAATCCCCATCGCTCGCGCCCCAAGAACGTCGAAGGTCTCGCGAAGAACCTACGGCAGGGAGAGGACGGTCGGTGGCGGTGGCACTGGGATCCAGGCTTCTTGGGGATCGACCGGCAAGTCCCGGAGCGTGACGAGACGATCGACGACGCCGCGCGGGCGGTCGACGTGCCGACGCTTCTCGTGCGAGGACGCCAAAGCGACCTCCTCAGCGAAGAAGGCGCGCAACAGTTTCTAGAGCTGGTGCCGCACGCCAAGTTCGTCGACGTCTCCGGGGCCGGCCACATGGTAGCGGGTGACAACAACGACGTCTTCACCAACGCGGTTCGCGCGTTTCTTCGCGACCACATCACACTCGACTAATCCGATCGTCAGCGCGCCAGATCTTCCGGCAGGTCGTGCCCCCCGCCGACTCGAAGCGCCAGCGGTCTGGGCGCTTGCCTCGTGGTATCTACTAGGATACCATTTTCTCCATGGACGGACCGGACGGTGGCGCGGCGAGGATCCTTGCTTCCGCCCGCCAGCGAGCCGGCCTCTCCCTGCGCGCCGCCGCCGAGCGGGCGGGAACCTCGCACGCGACGCTCGTCGCGTACGAGAAAAGGCGCAAGACGCCCACGGTCACGACCTTCCTACGGCTGCTGAAAGCGTACGGGTACGCGGCCGACATCGAGTTGTCACCGCGCATCCGCAGCCAAGACGGCTACCCCCGCGGCGACGAACTCCAAGACGTGCTCGAGTTGGCAGCGCAGTTCCCGGCGCGCCACACGAAGACGCTTCGCTACCCGAAGTTCGGCGCGACATGAGCTCGCTCGCGGAGAAGATCGTCGGCCTCCACGAAGCACTCCGCGCAGCCAATTTACCCCACGCGTTCGGCGGGGCACTTGCGCTCGCGTGGTGCACGCAACGTGCCCGGGGCACCATCGACATCGACGTGAACATCTTCGTCGATGTAGACCAGACGCGCGCGATTCTTGCGGCCCTCCCGGCGCCGATCCCTTCCGACGACTCCAGTGAAAAGGCGCTGCTCCGCGACGGGCAGGTCCGGCTCTGGTGGGACCAGACGCCGGTGGACCTCTTCCTCGACACGACTCCCTTTCACGACGCCGTCTTCCATCGGACCCGGTGGGAGAGCTTCGCTGGAGCGGAAATTCCGTTTCTCTCGTGTCACGACATCGCCGTGTTCAAGGCCTTCTTCGACCGAACGAAGGACTGGGCCGACCTCGAGGAGATGTGCGACGCCGGAACCCTCGACGTCGCTCGCGTCGCAGGAGTACTCATCGAGTATCTCGGCGCAGACGACCCTCGCATCCGAAAGCTGCAGGAGCTTCGGGAGAAGCATGGGTAAGCGGCTCAGGCGCGCGGCGAAAAGTCGGTGATCCTCACGGGCGGGCCGAGGCAGCTTCGTCCAGGAATTCGCCATCGCGACGGGTCGGATGGTCGTCGCGCGGTGCGCGCACCCGGCGCACGGTCGCCCTCAGCGCGCCTATCGGTCTGCTGAGCCCTGGGAACATCAGCGGATACCACAACCGAGGCTCGCGCTCGATCTGCCATTCGTAGTCGCGCACCAGGCAAGAGAGTAGGCCGCCCAGCATCGAGTACGCGAGGGTCCGGCCAGAACACAGATACCTCCCGCTGCCGAAGCCAGCGAAGGCGACCGGGCAACCCTGAACCGGCGGGCTCTCGAAGCGATCACGCGGGACATCCTCCGAGCGATCGACGTCGAAGACCTCCGGGTCCGGATAGCGACGCGGATCGAGGTTGATCCGCCCCAGACTCGTTCCGACGTACTCCCCTGCCTGTATCCGGAACCCGCCGAGGTCCAGGGCGCGGCTGGCCTTTCTCCAACACGTGCCGATGCTGTGAAGACGGATGCATTCGGTGACCACCCGGTGGATGATCGGCGGCGGCGCGCTCTGAACCGACCGGGAATCGGCACCCATGCCTGCGTCGATGACGCTCCGTCGCAGCCGCCCGAAGAGCTTCGGATCCCTGGAGACCTCGGCAAGACACAACGCGAGAGTCATCGCGGTGTTCGTGTGCGCAGCGAACACCATACCCAGGAGCTGGAGTGAGATCGCCTCGATCGCTGGCTCGCTGAGGGATCCTCCGAACTGCGCGTGCCCGGCGGCGATCAGACCTTGAACGAAGTCATCGACCGGCGCGGAGCTGTGGAGCCTCCGCTCGAGGGCGCTCCGCAGGATTCGATGTGCTCGCTTTCGCGCGGCGACCCGGCGCCGAAACCCTCGAGTCTCGATTGGCGAGAGCATCCCAAGGACGGAGTAGTCGCTCTCGATGACATCGAAGAGTTCCGCGAGTTCGGAGCGTTCCGATTCGCGCAGCTCACCACCCGTCAAGTAGTCACAGACGAAGTGGATCACCAGATCGCTGCAGATTCGGACCAGGTCGACCCCGCTCCCCGAGTCGATCTGCTTGTCGAAGAACCCGAGCGCGAGGTCCGTGCTTCGCGGCAGGTGCCGGCGAACGTAACCCATTGCGAGGGGCACGCGAAGTTCCTTGGCCACGGAAACGAAGAGCTCCGCGCCCAAGAGCTCTCCGAGCAGGTCGCGGTACGCACCCACCATATCCAGCGTGTCGGCGGGTGCCTCGAAAAGTTCCTGGCCGAGGGCGGGACGGCCGACGACGTCGACGAACACGAGTCGACGACCCAGCAGGTCTGCAGAAAAGACCGGTCCCAAGTTCCGGTGCTGTCGGTCCTGGAAACCCAGGGGATCCGCAGCGATCCCAACCGTGTTGCCGAGCATCGGCAACGAGAATCCGGCCCGCGGTGGCCTCGTCGGCATGGCACTCACCGGCTCGGCGTCCCCGTCTGCATTCGCTTCTCCTCCCTCGCCTCTCATGTGCCCACTGCACCCGTGGGCTACTATAGCGCCAATGGTGTTCCTAGCCGCGCGGGTGCAGGTGTTGTTCGGAGCGCGGCAGGCGTTCTAGGGTCTCAACGCGTGGGGCTCAATCGAGGATTTCGTTACCGCGAGAGGGTGGGACGCGCGGACGCGACGCGCACGCTCCTCGAGCACCTGTCGCTGGCGCATCGACACTCCTCTCGCGACGAGTGGGAGCAGCGCCTCCGGCGCGGAGAAGTCTATTTCCGAGACCGGCCCGGCCGATCCCTCGACCAGCTACGAGAGGGCGACGAGATCACCTGGGATCGCCCGCCGTGGGAAGAGCCCGCGGTGCCGCGATGTTGCGCGATTCTCTACCGGGACACCCACCTGCTGGTCGTGGCCAAGCCGCGCGGGCTTCCGACCGTGCCGGCGGGCGGGTTCCTCGAAAACACCCTGCTCGCCCTGGTCCGCCAATGCGATCCGACCCTGACGCCGATGCACCGGTTGGGTCGGGGAACGTCGGGCCTGGTCCTCTTCGCGCGCGACAAAGCCTCGCGTACTGCGCTGGCTCGCTCGTGGCGGGACGACACCGTGCGACGTACCTACCGTGGACTGGTCGAGGGCACCCCATCCAGAAGCGCCTTCACGATCGAAACGCCAATCGGCCCCGTCGCACACCCGCGGCTCGGAACGGTGTACGGCGCCTCCCACGAGATCCGCGCCCGCGCGGCGCGGACCGACGTCCGCGTACTCGGCTCCGGTCCGGCGGGAACGGTCGTCGAAATGGACATCAAGACCGGACGCCCGCACCAGATCCGCATCCACCTGGCGTCGGCCGACCACCCGCTGGTCGACGATCCTCTCTACGGCCCCGGAGGGATACCGAAGCTGGGTTCCCGAGCTCTTCCCGGAGAGGGCGGCTACTGGCTCCATGCCGCGCGCCTCGCCTTCCCCCACCCGATCTCTCACGCGCAGATCGTCGTGGAATGCGCTCCGCCCCCCTGCCTCCGGTGACCGGGTCTGACCAGGTGCGCCCCGAACCCTGCTGCAGAGCACGGTGCGGCGCCGCCGAGATTTTCTCGACGGCGCCCCCAGCTCACAGAGTATCGAGGAACAAGATGCTTCCCACGTTCGAGTAGTCGCTCTTCGCCGACGGCCCGAGCCCACGAACGCGGTACTCATAAGCGGCCGACGCCGGAACCAGCGGGCCAGCGAACGCTGGCGGATACTCCGCGAAGTACGGATCGACCCCCGAGGCTGTTCCCACGAGCGTCCACGGAGTCGGGGCCCCCGCTGAGGAGTCCATGCGGCGCTCGATTTCATACGCCATGACGGGAGAACCACCGCTCCATTCGAGATCGACGCGCCCACTTCCACGTGAACCGACGACGTCGAGGGTGGGGGCCGCGTAGGGCAGCTTCGTGCAATCGCCACAGGTCTGGTCGATCGACTTGATGACGAACTGCTGAGCCGCCTTCGACCAAACGAGTACCACGTCGAACCGGTCGCCCGTCGGGTCGGCCGGGTAGAGCTGGAGTCCCGCGATCGGGATTGTCGTGAGCTCGATCTCGGCCGCGGTCAAGAACTTGTCGGCACCGTCGCCGAAGCGCGCGGTGCGGAACTTCTTCTTGGACTCGTTGTATCCACCCTGATCGTCGTAGGCCCGGACTACGATCTCGTGTTCGCCGGGAGTAAAGTGATTGTAGTTCCACGCGGTGGCGAAGCCCGGCGTGTCGCTGTCGGCATAACCCGGAAACACGGACGCCACGTCGCCTCGGCTCCCGCCGTAGGGGGCCACGCCCTTGTCCTCACCGTCGACCGCCCAGGTCACGTAGGAGATCGCGCCCTTCTTGGAGAGGGCATACCCGTTCACGAGGCTGATCCCGCTGATGTCGTCCCCGGGAGACTCGATTACGACGAGGATTTCTGGGTCGAGCAGTGCGGAACCGGCGAAAGACACCTGCGGCAAGGCGACGAGCGCGAGTACGGTAGTGATCGCTTGAAGGGTTCTCATTGAATTCTCTCCTTTTTCGGTGCGAGCGGGACACATCCCGACACCCGAGAGGCGTTCAAAACCACTGCACAGCCGTGCAGCCGACCGACAGACACCATGGCATCTGCGCTCCGCTCGAGGCCGAACGGCGCCCGAAGGCGTGCCCCCGGGCCCTCCCATTGGCCCGGGTGGCGGTGCGCTAGAATAGCCCGGGCGAGTACAGGCGGAAGCGAAGACCCCCGCCCCAGTCGTACTCCGAGCTGTACTGGCCGACCAGGGAGATGTGGCGCGTGAGAATGAACTCTCCGCCAATCGTGTACTCCCAGTCGGTCACGGTATCGTACTCGACTTCCGCCGCGGCGACGAGCCGTCGGGTGAGGAAGAGTTCCTTCTCTGCAGTCCAGCGGAAACTCGCGTCGGTCCCGACCCAGACCGCAGTCGGTGCGTTGAGCGGGAGCAGCCACGAGAGCCCGAAGACGCCGCGTACGTCCTGGCCGATATCGGTCTCGTCATAGGCGTTGACGCCCGCGAACGGGCTCAAGTATCGATTCACGTAGCGGTTGTAGGCTCCGGTGACGTCATACTCGCCCTCATCGTAGCCGACCTCCCACTGAGCGCCGATCACGTTGCGCGTATTCGAGAACTGGGCTTCACCGTCGCTCATCTGGCTCAGCACACTCGCCGTGCCGAAGGCGTACCACTGGTCGTTGTAGAGCTTCGGTCGGGCGCGCAGTGTCGCGGCATCGACCTCGGTGCCCTCGTAGTGCACGACGCGCTCCATGCCACCGTGCATGTGATAGAGGATGTGACAGTGGAAGAACCAGTCCTTCTCTTCGTCGGCATCGAACTCGATGACCGTCGTTTCCATCGGGGCGACGTTGATTGTGTGCTTGAGAGGGGCGTGGGCGCCCTGACCGTTGAGAACTCGGTAGAAATGCCCGTGCAGATGCATCGGGTGGTTCATCATCGTGCGGTTGGTCATTTCGAAACGAACGCGCTCGCCCTTCTCGATGCGGATCGTGTTGTCCGGACGCAGGATCTCCCCGTTCATGCTCCACACGTAGCGATCCATGTCGCCGGTAAGCTTCAGCTCCACCACGCGCAGCGGCTTCGGCCCGGGGATCGTCGTATCCCACGGCGCGCGTAGTTGGTCATACGGGTTCGGCGGCCGACCGGGCTCGGAGGACATCTTCATCGCCACGGCCCCCATGGGCTTCCTGGTGCCGGACATCGACAAGCCCATGTCTGTGCCCGGCATACCGGCCTCAGGAGCTGGCTGCGATGCCGATGCGGGGCCACGCATCTCCTCAACCTCCTGCGCCGAGTACGTGTCGACGCCTCCGCCTACGTCCCACGCGGTGCGCCACATGGCCTTCCAGTAGCCAGCGTTCATCGTGTTGCGGTAGTAGTCGGGGAAGGGAACGTCGGGTGCGTTCGTCCGTTCGCCCTCGCCGATGACGCCTGCGACGTGCCCCGACCCGTCCTGGGCGGTGGCGCGCAGCTCACAGGATCCCGTTACGGGCAACTCGACCAGCACGTCGTAGGTCTCGGCAACGGAGATGAGGAGTCGGTCGAGCTCGAACGGTTCCACATCTTGTCCGTCTGCGGCGACGACGGTCATCGGGCCGCAGGCGTACTGAACGTAGAAGTACGTCGACGCGCTCGCGGCGATGATGCGAAGTCGAACCGTCTCGGCCGCCGAGGCTTCGAACGCCGGCTCTGTTGCCCCGTTCATCAAGAAGCGATCGTACGCCACGTCGGAGATCTCGTTGTCGGGCATACTCTCCCACTCGCGCGCGAGGAAGTCGTCCAGTTTGTGGTTCCAGATGGCGCCGAGCAGGCTCTGGTTCGCGTTGCGGGTGATCGAGAACCACTCGTTTCCGCTCTTGAGGAGCCCCATCACCGAGCGAGGACTCTCGTTCGTCCAGTCCGAGAGCACGACGACATGTTCGCGGTCCGCCGTTTGGCGTTCCTCGCCGGCCGGCTTGATGACGATCGGGCCGTAGACGCCGCGCTGTTCCTGGAAGCCGCTGTGTGAGTGGTACCAGTAGGTTCCGGCCTGGCGGATCGGGAACTCGTAGACGAACGTGCTGTGTGGTGCGATGCCGGGATAGCTCACATAGGGAACGCCGTCTTCGGATGCCGGGACGAGCAGCCCGTGCCAGTGTACGGACGCCGGTTCCCCGAGCTCGTTGTGCACCCGGATACGCGCCACGTCTCCCTCGGTGAACTCGAGCAAAGGCCCGGGGATGCGACCGTTCACCGTGAGCGCTTCAACGGGGTCACCGGTGAAATCGACCTCCTTCGTGTCGATCGTGAGCTCGTACTCGATCAGCTCGGCGCCAACTTCACTGGGCGCGAGCGCGATCCCTGCGAGGGCGAGACCGATCCACGCTCTCGACATCCGCATCCTCTGCTCTCTCGCACGAGTAGCGGGCCCGCTCAAACCGCCGCGGAATCTGCATTCCCCGCGGACCGAGTCGATCACAACACGAACCCTGCCGCGCCCGCCTCAGCACAGGCCCCGTCACACGCCTCAGTCGAAGCTTTCGCGCAGAGTCGCTCGCGTTCTTCACAGCGAATTCGAAGGTGTGATGGTGCTGCACCATTGCGTTTTACCTGCACGAATTTCCGCTTGAGACTACATCCATTTTTTGCGGCACGCTGCTTGCATACATCTCCGCCGAGCAGATGCGATCATGCGGATCTGCAAGCGAGTTCCATCCCCACAGTCAGGAGAGTCAATGAACGTGCACACCCATCGCCTCCGTTCGGTGACAAGCGCAGGCTTGATCGTCGGAACGATCGGCCTGCTCGCCCTGAGCGCCGCACAAGCGGCCGCACAGGACCATACGTCTGAGCTCATCCCGGCGGACCGCATGGAGTACACCCTCCTCGCGCGGAAGTCGCTGATTCTTGGTGCGGACGTCATCGTGCAGGGGCGTGTCGGCGTGATCGAGCCCAACGGTACGCTTTCGGTCGGGCCACGAAGCCAGATTCAGGACGCACCCGATGGCACTCCGGCGTTCGCCTGCGCGGATGTCGCGATGTTGATGCCGGAGAGCATCGTCGGCGACGTGGCTACGAATGACCTGAAGAAGCACGGAGCTGCAACGGTTCTCGGCGACGTGATCGACCATCTGCCGGACCCGTTCCTGACGCTGGCGCCGCTTGGCGCCGGGACGTTTCGCAGCTGCATCGACGACGCAAAGAACGTGACGGTCGGGAGCGGCAAGACGAAGACGATCGGTCCTGGCTGCTACAAGAAGGTATCGATCCGCGGGAACGGAACCCTGAACCTGAGGCCGGGCACGTACCGGGTCGGGTCCCTCGAGCTCGGCTGGCAGAGTTCGCTCGTCGCGAAGCCTGACGGTGTCGTGCTGCATGTTCGAGATTCCTGGAAGAGTAAGCCCGGTGCGCTCGTCACGAGCCAGAGTGGTGAGCCGGCCGACCTCGAGATCTACACGGCGGCGCCTGCCGTCGATGTGCGCGAAGGCGGCGCGCTGATTGCGGATCTGTACGCTCCGGAAACAGATTGGTTGACGCTCTGGCCGGGTGCATACTTCAAGGGCCACGCAGTGGCCGACCGCATCTTGGTCGAGGACGAAGCAGACTGCGTATGCTCGGCCGGCCTCACACCGAACCCCAGCCCGACTCCCACTCCGGAAGGGACGCCGACCCCGACCCCGAAGCCCACGCTGACTCCGAAGCCTACGCCGACCCCAACTTCGAAGGCGACGCCAACCCCGACTCCGAAACCGACCCCAAAGGCGACGCCGACCCCAACTCCGAAGGCGACCCCGACGCCGACCCCGACCCCGACTCCCAAGGCGACGCCGACCCCGACGCCGAC
>JAJCZO010000436.1 GCA_029262355.1 Deltaproteobacteria bacterium | reverse complement strand
GGTCCGCTTCTGGCTGCAGCCGCTCCTGGAGGGCGAGCAGATGCAGTCGCGGTGCCTGAACTGCCACCGCGACGTCGAGCGTCTGCCCGGCGCGCAGAACCTGGCGCAGGGCGAGTATCTGTTCGAGCAACTCGGCTGTCACGGCTGTCACCTCGTGCAGGGATACGGCGACATGCCCCGCGTGGGCCCGAGCCTGCAGCGCGTTGCCGCCAAGGTCGATCCGCAGTGGATGGTCAACTGGATCAAGGATCCGTACGCCTTCCGGCCACGCACGAAGATGCCGCATTTCGAGTTCTCCGAGGATGAATCCAAGGCGGCTGCGGCGTACATCTGGTCCTCGAGCTTGAAGGACGGTGACGCTTGGCTCGCAACGCATCCGGACCCGGGAGGAATTGCTCCCAGAAACGCGGGCCAGGTTGCCAAGGGCAAGGAGCTTTTCGACCAGGTCGGCTGCCGGGCGTGTCACGCGCTGGCGGCGGATGAGATTGCCACTCCCATTGGCACGGACAAGGACTACGCCCCAAACCTGTCGAACGTGGGCGAGAAGACCTCGCCGCGGTTCATCTATTGGTGGATCAAGGACCCGAAGGGCTACAACCCCGAGTCCCGCATGCCGAACCTGCGGCTGACGGACGAAGAGGCGCGAAACATCACCGCCTACCTCGTGAGTCTCTCGGCTGATGCCGAGAAGCCGGCCGCCACGATCACGGCGTCGACCCTGGAGAACCCGGAACTGGTCGAGCAGGGCGAGGGCGTCGTGCGCAAGTACGGCTGCTATGCCTGCCACGCGATCAACGGCATGGAGAAGGACTCGCGCATTGGGGTCGAACTGTCGACGTTTGCGGTGAAGCCGCTCGAGGAGCTGTTCTTCGGCATCAACCCTCAGATTCCCCGTACCTGGAACGCGTGGACCTTCAACAAGCTCCAGGATCCGCGGATCTACGCGACGGAACACGTCGAACAGCTGATGCCGAACTTCAAGCTGTCCGACGAAGACATCATGAATCTTCGTGTGTGGCTTGCGAGCCGCACCGGCCGGCAGCCGCCGTTGGACTACCGAAGCCCCGGCTACGAGTCTCGCGAGGTGAAGATCCAAGAAGGCCGGCGGGTGGTTCAGCGGTACAACTGCACCGGCTGTCACGTCATCGACGACCAGGGCGGCTACGTGCGTCGGCTCTACGAGGACAACCCAACCCAGGCCCCGCCGATCCTCAATGGGCAGGGCGCGAAGGTGCAGCCCGAGTGGTTCTACGGGTTCCTGCAGGATCCGGCGCGTCAGCCGCTCCGGTTCTGGCTGGACATTCGCATGCCGACTTTCGGTCTCAGCGAGCACGAGACCACGGCAATCGTCGATTACTTCGGTGCGATGGTCGACCTGAAGGATCCGTACTTCTTCTGGGACCCGAAGGTAGACTCGACACCGACGATGCTCGAGACGGGCGACATGCTCATGTCGGACGAGTATTTCTCATGCTGGGCTTGTCACGTCCGCGGTGACGAGACTCCGGCCGGTCCTAAGGAGCAGTGGGCGCCCAACCTGGCGTACGCTCACGAGCGTTTGAACCCGACCTGGATTCTGTCCTGGATCAAGGACCCTCAGGCTCTCATGCCGGGCACCAAGATGCCGGCGTTCTATCCGGGGGGCCCGCCTGACGTGTTCGACGGCGACGAGGACAAGCAAGTCGCCGCGATGCGCGACTACATCATGTCTCTCGGCGTCCAGGAGAAGTCCGCCAAGGTCGTCGAGGAGCCTGCGATCGCGCCGGCGGACGAGGCGGTTGAGGGCGACGAGGACTCGCAGGCCGAGGCGTCGGCCGGTGCTGGGGACTCGCCCGAGGCGGGTTGAGTTCGGCGCCCCGGGATTGGGGCCGCGAAAGCTGCGTGTTTCTTTGATTCGGACCGGGAAAGCGGTATAAGGCCCGGACTTTCGCGGGCCCATTTGGGGTTCCGGAACAGGGATTGGTGGCGTCACATGTGCTCTCCCGTATTTGAGCGGGTGAGCATGGGTGGACCTGAGGAGGGTGTGTGATGAATCGGAGGGTGATCGCGGGGATCGTCCTGGCCATGTTCACGATGGCTTGTGCTCCGCAAAAGCAATGGGGACAAGGCGCCATCGGTGGCGCCATCGTCGGAGCGGCCGCCCTAGGGACGGCCGGTGGCGCAATCGCGAACAACGTCAGCCCGCCGTTCACGGCGCAAGACACGGATCGCGCTGCGGGCATTGGCATCGGCATCGCAACCGGCGCCATTCTGGGCGCGCTGATCGGCCACGCGCTCTTCGATGAAGAGCCGCCACCGCCACCGCCACCGCCGCCGCCCACGAAGACCAAGCTCGTGTTGCGGGGCGTCCACTTCGGCTTCGACAAGGCGAGCCTTCGGGCAGAAGGGATGCCCATCCTGGCTGAGGCCGCGAAGATCCTGAACGAGAACCCGAGCGTCAACGTCGAAGTGCAGGGCTACACGGACGGCGTCGGTAGCGCCGAGTACAACCTCGGTTTGTCCGACCGCCGCGCGGCGACAGTGAAGGACTACCTGGTCAGCCAGGGCGTCTCTTCGAGCCGGCTGACGACCAAGGGCTACGGCAAGGCCGACCCGGTGGCGAGCAACGACACCGACGAGGGGCGCGCGCAGAACCGGCGCGTCGAGTTGGTGCCTCAGCGCTAACGAGAGTACTCTCGCGGGAACGGGCGGGGCGGCTGAAGTCGCCCCGCCCGTCGTCGTTCTGCGCCAAGAGGCATTGCGACTCGGGCCGCGGCTCGCGATAGGTTTAGGGCGATGGAATCCTACGTCGGGCCCGGCGCCCTCTTGGAACTCGCGGGTGCTGCGCTGCGAATGCGGCCTGACACATACCGTGAGGTGTGTCGTGAGCCCGAGGCCACGAAGCTCTGCGTGGCGGTTGCCGTCGTGGCCGGAGCCGCTAGCGCTCCCGTCATCGGTCCTTCGACCGGGCTGATCTTGCCCGTGGCGCTGGTGCTCGGCATCGTTCTGACGTTGGGTATACTCGCGATCGAATCGCTGCTCGTGTGGGCGCTGTGCCGACTGGTGCTTCGCAACGACCGCTCCTTCGGGGGCGTCGTACGGCCGCTGGCCGCGGCACATGCACCACGGCTGGCGTATCTTCTCGTGCCGCTGGTTGGCCTCCCGGTCGCTCTATCCGCGGTGATCTCGATCTGGATGCTGGCGAGCTTCGTGGTCGCGATGGAAGCCATCACCGCGCGTGGTTGGCCAGTGGCGATCGGCCTGTCGGTCGTGGTGGGAGCCTTGCGGTGGATGGCGTCCTGATGGCAGAGCCCGACCTCCCGCAGGCTGCTGCGCTGCGCGGCCTGGGCGGCGCGTTGGGCCCGTTCGTCGTCGTCGACATCGAGACGACGGGACTCGAGCCGGACGATGCGAAGATCGTCGAGATTGGTGCGGTGCGGGTGGACGTGGATGGCTCGACCTCCACCTTCGCGAACCTCGTCGATCCGGGCGCACCGCTGCCCGACACCGTTCTCGAGCTGACCGGGCTCGTCGACGGCGACCTCGCTCGGGCGGCGCGGTGGACGGAGGTTGGCCCCAGATTTCGTGATTTCGCGCGCGGCGCGGTGCTCATCGCCCACAACGCCGCGTTCGGGCGCGGGTTCCTCCGGACGGCGACGTCGAGCACGGCGACGTGGCTCGATGCGCTGGAGCTGGCTTGCATCCTTCGCCCCGAGCTGGCCGCACATGATCTCGCCACACTCGATCGAGAACTGCTCGGTCGCACCGAGAGGCACCGTGCGCTGCATGACGCGGTCGATACCCTTGGTGTCCTCGCGTTGCTGTATGACGAGATCGAGAACGGCGTACACGACGAGCTGCTCGACGTTCTGGCCATGGTCGAGCGCAGTTGGGGATGGAGCGCGCTGTTCGGACTTGGTGGCTCCGAGGATCTCGGTCCTCTGGGACGCGCGGCTCGTCGAGTCGGCCGCCGCCGGCTCGAGGACGACGAAGTGGCAGAGGTCGCAGCCGCCGCCCATCCGAAGTCCCTCGATGCCTCCGATTTGTCCGAGCTCCTAGCCGACGAAGAGCGCTTTGCGCGTGAGATCCCCGGCTACCGTGTCCGCGACGGGCAGATCGAGTTCACCGAGGCGATCGCGACGGCTTTTCGTGAAGAGAAGGCGCTCGCGATCGAGGCGGGCACGGGGATTGGCAAGACGTTGGGGTACGGGCTCGTCGCTTTTCTTCACGCGGCGAGCACTGGAGAGCGGGTTGTCGTGTCTTCGGCCAACCGCACGTTGCAAGAGCGGGTCGTTGCCGAGGAGTTGCCGGCCATTGCGCGCGCTCTCGGCGTGCCTCCGTTGTCTGCCGTCGTGATGAAGGGGAGGGCGAATTACGGCAGTCCCTCGCGAGCCCGTGACATTGCTTTGGGGGTCGCGGACGTCGGGCTGGAGGAGCTCAGCGCGGCTTCGCGGCTGTACCTCGTGAGCTACTTCACGCGGTGCCCGCACCGCGACCTGCAGGGCTTCGGGGGCTGGCTCGCTGAAGGTGACGCCGCTCTGCGCCTCGTTCGTGAGCGCATTGCCTGTAGTGGAGAGTGCGATATCCGGGTCTGCCGCAGTGAGAGAGGAGGCGCATGTGGCTATCTCGCGCGGGTGGATGCGCTCTCGGATGCCGCAGTAGTGTCGATCAACCACTCGTTGCTCCTGTCGTGGCCCGCGCGGTACGGCGCGATCGATCGGTTGATCATCGACGAAGCGCACGAGCTCGTCGGCGAGGGCGACCGCGCCTTCGCGGAGAATCTCCAGGCGCGGGATCTTCGCGGGGCACTTCGCAGAGTCCGGACGCATCCGAAGCGAGGCCTCGTCGGCGTTCTGGCGATGCGTGCTGGTCGCCGGGAGGTTCTCGACGACATCGACGAGATCATGGAACTCGTCGAGATCGGGATCGAGGACGTCGGCGCGCGGATGGTCGCGGCGATCGGTGATCAGGAAAGCGCCGTGCCCGAGGGATCACTGCTCCCCACCGACGGGCCGTGGGTGGATCTCTCGATCGCCGTGGAGCGGTTGGTGAGGCACCTGGGGCGCCTGGCTGAACGGATCGACGAGGTGGCTCCTTCGGATCCTGCGCAGGAGGAGGGGAAGACCGATGACCCTCGCGAGGACGCGATCCATCGTGAGGCTGCCGGACTCGCGCGGTTCTTTCAGAACGCGGCCGGCGGAGTTCTGGGGGATCTCTTCGCGCAATCGCGTGAGGATCACGTGTACGCAGCACGCGGGTACCAGAGGCGAGACTCCGGCTACGAGTGGTCGGTCACGGTGACCCCATTGGACGCGGCCGAGCTCATCCACGCTCGTGTCCTCGAGGCGCCCAAGACGCTCGTCGCGCTGTCCGCGACTCTCGGGGTTGGCGGTGACCCGACCCCGACACTCGCGAAGCTGGGATGGAGCTGTATCCCGCGGGAACGTCGCATGAACGCCCTGGTGCTCCCGTCGCCCTTCGACTTCGCGAATCACGCGGTTCTTGGCCTCGTCCGTGGCAGCACGTATCGCGACTCCAGCTTCGAGGACGACTGTGCCGCTGCCGCCGCGTCGGTGGCGCGGATGCTCGGTGGACGAACGATGGCGCTCTTCACGAGCCGTCGGCGTCTCTACGAGGTTGCGCGGCGGCTGCGAGAGGAGTTGGCCGATGACGACATCTCTCTTCTCGTTCAACCACCTACGGGCGGTGCGGCTGCTCTGGTGGAGCGGTTCCTCGCGAACCCACGTTCGGTGTTGCTCGGCACGCGGAGCCTTTGGCAGGGGGTCGACATCCGGGGCGACGCGCTCTCTTGCGTCTTGATCGACAAGTTCCCTTTTCCGCAGCCGAACGACCCATTGCTTCGCGGAAGACAGGATCGGCTGCGAGCGGCCGGCGAGGACGCGTTCCAGGCCCTTTCTCTCGAGCCAGCGGTCGTGCTGTTCAAGCAGATGTTCGGGCGTCTGGTGCGCAGTGAGACCGACCGCGGCTTCGTCGTCGTATTGGGTGCGGACCCGTCCAAGCGCTACGTGCGGGACTTCGTGGCATCCCTTCCTGGGCCGCCGAGGGTGATCGTCGATGAGGTCGACGCCATCCTCGAGGAGATGCGGGACTTTTTCGCTCTCAAGGTCGCTGAGGCCGCGCGTTGAGGCCGAGCGTCAATAGCTTCTTGCGCAGCGTGTTGCGGTTGATGCCGAGGATTTGCGCCGCCCGGACCTGATTGCCACCGGTCCGCTCGAGGGTCACCTCGAGAAGCGGGCGTTCGAATTCCTCCAGGAGATTCGCGTACAGGTCCACCGGGTCGCGTTCTCCGAGTGCCTCGAACTGTGAATCCGTACGGGCTCGCACCGTGGCCGTGAGAGACTCCCCGCACGGGCTCGGGGCGGGCCGCGCTTCGGAGAGCGTGAAGTCGCTCTTCATCAAGGTTCGCTCTGGTGCGACGACGGCCGCACGAACCAGGGCGTTCTCCAGCTCGCGCACGTTTCCCGGCCACGGGTATGCGACGAGAACCGCTTCTGCATCCGGCGCGATACCGGTCTTTTCGGTGCCCAGATCGCGGTTGATCTTCTCGATGAAGTAGCGAATCAGTTCCGGGATGTCGCCGAGGCGCTCGCGCAGGGGCGGGACGTCGATCGGCACGACGTTCAATCGGAAGAACAGGTCCTCCCGAAATTTTCCCGTCCGGACTGCTTCCGCGAGGGCTTGGTTCGTTGCGGCAACGACCCGCATGTCTGCCTGGAGGTTCTCGCGGCCACCCACACGCTGGAACTCTCGCTCCTGAAGTACCCGAAGGAGTTTTGATTGCAGTTCGAGCGGCATGTCGCCGATCTCGTCCAGGAACAACGTTCCGCCGGCCGCCTGCTCGAACTTGCCCGCCCGCCGTTCGGCGGCGCCGGTGAAGGCACCCCGTTCGTAGCCGAACAACTCGCTCTCGAGGAGCTCACGGGGAATCGCCGAACAGTTGATCGCGACGAATGGGCCCTTCCAGCGCGGAGAGTGATAGTGGACCGCTTTGGCGATCAGCTCTTTGCCGGTACCGCTCTCTCCTTGAATGAGAACCGTTGCGTCGCTCTTCGCAACGCGGCCCAGCAGCTTGTAGATGTCCTGCATGGCGGGCGATCGTCCGACGATCTCGACGCCGATCTCGTACTTCTTGCGCAGCTCTCCGCGCAGATCATCGACTTGGGTCGACAGCTGGCGGTTCTCGAGTGCGCGCTGCACCAGCATCCGCACGACGTCGAGGTCGAACGGTTTGGTCACGTAGTCGTAGGCGCCGCGCTTCATCGCCTCGACGGCGTTGGTCATCGTCGTCTGTGCCGTCATGACGATGAGAGTCGCCGAGCAGCCTTGCTCTTGGGCCTTCGTGACGACGTCGAGTCCGTTCATCTCGGGCATGCGGATGTCGAGCAGCGCAAGATCGATATTGCCGGTGCCGAGCTGGGCGAGCGCTTCCGCTCCCGTCTTGGCTTCGTGTACGCGATGCCCGTCGGCAGCGAGTGTCTCGCGAAGCACCCAGCGGATCGATCGCTCGTCGTCGGCGATGAGAATGTCGGCCTGTTCATGCCCCATGGTTCGTTCCTGGATCTACCGGCAGTGTGACGGTGAAGGTTGTGCCTTGGCCTCGCGCGCTTCGGGCACGGAGTACGCCACCGTGTTCACTGACGATGCGTTGGCTGATCGCGAGCCCCAAACCGGTGCCGCGACTCTTGGTGGTGAAGAAGGGTGAGAAGATTTTCTCGAGGTCGCTCTCGGGGATGCCCGAGCCCTCGTCGCAAACTTCCACGGAGAGAAACCGCCCCCAGCGGCCGGTGCCCGCGACCCGGTAGCTCGTCTCCATGCGGGTGACCAGGGTGATCTTTCCTCCGGGTGGTGTGACGTCGGCTGCGTTGCGGACGAGGTTCAGCAGCACCTGAGTGAGGCGTGCGGGATCACCCGCAACCGGGGGAAGGCTCGGGTCGAACTGTCGTACGAAGCGGAGGTCGCGATCGCTGGACGTCTCGATGCCGACGACGCGGTCGAGGAGTTGGTGGATGTTGACGGGGATGGTCGCCAGCCGCGGCGGGCCGGAGAGTTCGAGCAGCTCCGACATTAGGCCGTCGAGTCGATCGATCTCTTCGACGACGATCTCGGTGCACTCCCTTGCTTTCGGGTTGTCGCCGGAATGCGCCGTCAGGAGCTGCGCCGCGCCGCGCATGCCGGAGAGCGGATTGCGGATCTCGTGCGCTAGGCCGGCCACCAATGTCTCCAACTCGCTTAGGTGCTCAACCTCGCGGGAGCGAGCTTCGAGTTCGCGCTGGTGGGTCTGGTCCTGCAGCGTCAGTAGAGTACCGACGGTCGTGCCGTCTTCCTCGCGAAGCGGAGTGGCCGCGGCGTGAACGGGCACCTCCTTGGCCAATCGGCCGAGCACGGCGCCATCGAGGTGGACGACATTGCCCGATGGCGCTTCGACGGCAGCCAGCAGATCGACGATCCACCTGTTGGTCGCAAAAACCTCGGATGCAGGTCTCCCGATCGCTCGGCTGGCCGAGTGTCCGGTCAATTGAGCTGCCGCCTCGTTCATGAACTCGATTGCGCCTGCCTGATCCACCACGATGATCGCCCCATCAATGCTTTCGAGCACGTTGAGCCATTGGCGTTCGAGAAACTGTGAGATTGCCTTTTTCATGAGCAGTTGCTCAACATTTAAGCAGGCCGAGCCGCACCGAGCGATGCGAAACCGTCCAGAAACTCATGCCTGCAGCCATTTCGGGCATCCTCTAAGCAAGGACTTGACCCAGCGGTGTCACTGGGGTGAGTGGAGCCGGAATGATCCCGATTGGCGAGGCGCTAGCAGTGGTAATGGCGGAGGTTCGGCCGCTGGAGGCCCAGAAGGTCCCCCTCGGCGAGGCGGATGGGCGGATCCTGGCCGAAGAGGTGCGAGCTGCCTTCGACGTTCCCGGGTTCGCGAACTCGCAGATGGACGGATTCGGCGTCCGGGCGGCAGACCTCGCGGGTGCCATGGAGGATGCGCCGGTGCGCCTGCGAGTCGTCGGTACGGTCGCAGCCGGCGGTCCGTACGCTGGAGTGGTCGAGCGTGGGACCGCCGTTCGAATCATGACGGGAGCGCCGATCCCGGCGGGTGTCGATGCGGTCGTGCCGATCGAAGAGGTGCGGACCGAGGGCGAGGAAGTCGAGATGCGGGCGGCCAGTACGGTCGGACGGTTCGTTCGCGGAGCGGGTGAGGACATCGCGAAGGGCGAAGCCGTGCTCGTGCGTGGGCGCCTGCTGCGGCCCGCGGATGTCGGATTGCTCGCTTCCCTGGGATTCGCGCACGTCCCCGTGGTCCGCCGTCCGCGGGTCGCGATCCTCGGTACGGGCGACGAGCTGGTGGCGCTGGGTGAGCCGCTTGGGCCCGGGCAGATCCACGATTCGAACGCCTACACACTTGCGGCCGCGGTGCGGGAAGCGGGTGGGGAGGCCTTCCGGATGGGCATCGTCCGCGACGACCGGGCCTCGCTGCATGCGGCGCTCGCTGAGGCAGCCTCGTACGACGCGGTTCTCTCGACGGGGGGGGTGTCCGTCGGTGATTTCGACCACGTGAAGGACGTGATGGACGAGATCGGCCTACGTCGGCGGTTTTGGCGAGTCGCGCAGAAGCCGGGAAAGCCGATCACGTTCGCCGCGCACGAGGGCTGTCTGTACTTTGGTCTGCCCGGGAATCCCGTCTCTGCGATGGTCTGTTTCGTTCTGTACGTGGCGCCGGCATTGCGGGCCGCGCTGGGGCGCTCGGAGGTCTATGCGCCCTCGATCTCGGTTCGGGCTGGTGAGGACATTCGCACGGCCCGCGAATTGACGGAGCTCGTGCGGTGTACGCTTCGCGCGCAGGACGACGGGCTCGTCGCGTGCCCGACGGGCTCTCAGAGCTCGGGTGTGCTGCGCTCGCTCTCGCTGGCCGACGCTCTGCTCATCAGCCCCCCTGGCCGGAGTGGGTTCACGGCGGGCGAGGCGGGAACGGCACTGCGCATTCGGGCCGAGGTCTCCCCCTCCGCCGCGAACCCGTTTGCGTGAATTGCTCGCCATCCGCTGGGGTCAGGACGCGGCTTCGGCCTTGAACCCGTCCTCGCCGTAGCGCAGAAGAGTCCGCTTTTCGTCGATCTGCGTCTCGAGGACGGTCTCGCGACCCCAGAGTTCGCGGAGGTGCATGAGCGTCTTCTCCGCGTATTCCAGCTGGAGATCGCGCCCTTCGTGTTCGTGCACGAGGTAGAGCGTGCGTTTGTCTCCGAAGTCGGCGTCGGTCACCCGAATGATCGGAGTGCCGCCCATGCCTACGCCGCGCAGCAGGGTGGCCTTGATCTCGCGCCAGTGCTCTTCGTTCGAAACCTTGCGCACCACGAGCTTGTCTTCCTCGCGCTCGTACTCGAACAGGTCGAGGTCGCGCATGACGTCTTCATTCAGGAACCGCCGTAAGAAACTGACGTCGCGGTCGACCTCGCGAACGGCGAACATCTCTGCGTGCCCGCGCGTGTCTTGCAGCATGCCTTTCTCGTGCTCCTCAGAGCCTCGGTCGTCGCGCTTGCCCTGGATCTCGTCCCAGACCCGCAGCCCGAGGTGGTAGGGATTTAGGCTTCCCGGATGTGGGCGGACCACTTGGTTGTGTCGTACGAGGAACTCCAGGTGGAGATCTTGAGGCAGTGCCAGCGAGTTCATGATCTCGCGATGCCAATACGACGCCCAGCCCTCGTTCATGATCTTCGTCTCGATCTGCGGCAAGAAGTAGCAGGCTTCTTCGTGAACGATCGTGAGAAGGTCCTTCTCCCATTCCGTGAGGTAGGGGTTGTGGTCCCGGATGAACGCGAGCACATCCTCCTCGGGCGATGCGGGTGTTTTGCGTAGGTCCGGAGCGTCGAACTCCTGCGCGCGGTGAATCCGGTGGTAGGGGTCGAGCTTTGGCTGCGCATCATCCCACAGGCGTTGCTTCTCTTCGGCTTCGGAGAGATGTTTTACGGCGCGGTTGCGGCGCAGTTGCATCGATAGGGCGTGGGCCGCGTCCAGGATCCGCTCGACCGCATCGGGTCCGATCGAGGGGTCCTCGACATACGACCGTACGCGGTGGGCGTGCGCCTTGAACATCGAGAGGGTCGACTCGGCATGGGTGGACGTTTGGAAGTTGAAGTTGTTCTTGAAGAAGTCGTTGTGGCCGTAGACGTGTGCGATCGTCAGAATCTGTAGGCACAGCGTGTTGTCGCGCATCAGATATCCGAGCGACGGGTTCGAGTTGATTACCATCTCGTACGGCAGGCCGGACACGCCGTGGTCGTACATGGTCTTGGTCTTCTCGAAGCTCTTGCCGTACGACCAGTGCGGATAGTGTGACGGCATCCCCGAGTAGGTCATGTACCCGAGCATGTCGTTGTGGTCGCAGATCTCGAACTCCTGCGGGTAGGGGTCGAGCCCGAACTCGTCTACCTTCTCGCGAATCCGCGCGTCCCACGCTTCGAGGTCGCTGGTCGAATAATTTGGCACGGTCAGGTCTCGGCCGCAGTGTCGGTGGCCGGTTCAGCGGTAGTGAGGCCGGCCCGATCCTTCGATAGGAAGGAGCGGAACGCCGGCCAGATGTCTTCCTTCTTCTCGATCACCACCGTCTGGAAATTGTCGGCATCGAGCCGACGAAACAGGTTCAGCATCGAGCTCTCGTAGTAGCGGGAGCCGAGCGGCTTGATCTCGCCGTAGCCGAAGAGATTGGAAACGTCGGCGAGCTGTTTTGCGCAGCGCATCGCGGCCGGATTGTCGGAGTCGAAGTTGTCTCCGTCGGAGCAGTGAAAGGCGTACACGTTCCACAACGAAGGGTGGTAGCGCTCATCGATGATGTCGAGTGCCTTCTGATACCCGGAAGAGATGAACGTGCCACCGGACTCGGCTTTGTGGAAGAACTCTTCTTCCGTAACTTCACGCGCCTCGGTGTGGTGTGCCACGAAGACGAGTTCGACCGAGAGGTACTTGGTCGCGATGAACTGATAGAGCAGGAAGAAGTAGCTGCGGGCCAGATATTTCTTCATCGTGTCCATCGACCCCGACGTGTCCATGATGCAGATCACGACGGCGTTGGATTCGTTGCGTAGGGCCGGAACGACGTGCTTGTACTTCAGGTCGTCGGTGTGGAACGGGTAACGGCCCGATTCGTCGCTGTTCTCGGGGATCTCCGGGTTGTCGAGGGTTCCGCGGGTCGACAGGAGTCGTTTGACGCGCTCGCGA
>JAJCZO010000435.1 GCA_029262355.1 Deltaproteobacteria bacterium | reverse complement strand
GAAGATCGCGCTCGTGTACTGGTAGCCCTTGTCGCAGAACTGCCCGCGGGCATCGAGCGGATCCACGTTGCGCCAGAAGACGTCGACGAGTGTCTGGTAGGAGACGAGGCTTGGGTCGTAGTCGACGCGGACCGCTTCGATGTGGCCGGTGTTTCCGCTCGAGACTTGCTCGTACGTTGGCTTTGCCAGCGTGCCGCCGGTGTAGCCCGACGTCGTTGCCTTCACACCGGGAAGCTCATCGAAGGGCTTCTCCATGCACCAGAAGCAGCCACCGGCAAACACCGCCGAGGCGGTGTTCGCGCTGACGGGGCTCGCCTTGGTCGCAGCGCCGTCGGCGCCGGGCGCGGCTGTGAGGGGGCTCAAGAGCAGTGTGCCCGCCAGCACGGCAATGCTGACGCCCAGCGTCAGGGCCCCTCGGAGCTTCCGCTCGGGCTCGTGCTTGGGCAGGGAGGTGGTCGCTGGGTTCCGTTCGTGGTTCTGCATCACGCTCGTCATGGTACCCGAGATTACGATGGGTGTCCGAACGAGTTACGCGCCCGATTGATCCCAGAGTGCGAGTGCCCTAACTGGAAGGGCGAAGTCGGTACCCGCCGGCTCTAGACTGAGGGAGAAGACGAGGCATGGCCGACGACGCGATTCATTACCCCGGCGCCTGGGCGCAGCAGGATCCCGGCCGCCCGGCGATCATCATGGCGGGCGACGGCCGCATCGTCACATATGGGGAGCTCGACGAGATCGCCAACCGACTCTCGCGCGTCTACCGATCGGTCGGCTTGCAGCCGGGCGACCACGTGGCGTTTTGCATGGAGAACCGCGCCGAGTTTCTCCCGATCTTGTGGGGCGCGCACTACGCGGGGCTCTACTACACCGCGATCAGCTCTCGGCTCACCGCAGACGAGCTCGCCTACGTGATCGAGGACAGCGGGAGCTGTGCGTTCATCACGAGTCCCTACAAGGCCGAGCAGGTCGCCGAGCTCGGCGACCGATTGGACGCGCTCGACCTGAGGTTATCCGTCGGCGGCGCGGTCGATGGCTTCGATTCGTTCGAAGACGCCATTGCGGCGCAGTCGGCCGAGCCGCTTCCGAATCGGGTCGAGGGCAGCCCGATGTTGTACTCGTCCGGCACGACGGGCCGTCCCAAGGGGGTGAAGGCGGCGCTGCCGGATCAGCCGCTCGGCTGGGCCGAGGGATTGATGAATCTCCTAACGATGCTGTTCGGCGCCAGCGCAGACTCGACGTATCTTTCCCCCGCGCCGCTCTACCACAGTGCCCCTCTGCGCTACTGCACGAGCTTTCATCGAATTGGGGCAGCCGTGCTGGTCATGGATCGCTTCGATGCGGAGGGCGCGCTGCAGTTGATCGAGCGACATCGGGTGACCCACAGCCAGTGGGTTCCCACGATGTTCGTGCGCATGCTGAAGCTGCCCGAGGCGACGCGCGCGAAGTACGATCTCTCGAGTCTCGCGTGCGCCGTGCATGCAGCCGCACCGTGCCCGGTTCCGGTGAAGCAGCAGATGATCGATTGGTGGGGCCCCATCTTGCATGAGTACTATGCAGGCACGGAGGGCAACGGCTTCGTGTACTGCAACTCCGAGGGATGGCTCGCGCACAAGGGCACGGTTGGCCAGCCGATCGGCGGGGAACTTCACATCGTGGGTGAGGACGGGGTCGAGGTGGCGGTCGGGGAAGAGGGCACCATATACTTCGGACGCAGCAGTGTCGGCGGGCGCTTCGAGTATCACAATGACCCCGAGAAGACCTCGAGCAGCTATCTGGCGAACGGGTGGAGTACGCTCGGTGACATCGGCAAGCTCGATGAAGACGGCTTTCTCTACCTCACCGACCGCAAGGCGAACATGATCATAAGCGGCGGTGTGAACATCTATCCGCAAGAGACGGAAAATGTTCTCACGATGCACCCGAAGGTGCAGGATGTCGCGGTGTTTGGCGTTCCGAACGAAGACTTCGGTGAAGAGGTAAAGGCCGTCGTGCAGCCGGTCGACATGGGCGAGGTGGGCACGGCGCTGGAGAGCGAGTTGATTGCGTACTGTCGCGAGAACCTCGCAGATGTGAAGTGTCCCCGTAGCGTAGACTTCCGCGAGGAGCTTCCGCGCCACCCGACCGGCAAGCTCTATAAGCGGCTTCTCAAGGACGAGTACTGGCAGGGTCATACGACCCGGATCGTTTGAGGTATGGGACGCTTCGTCGGTTTGGTTCTGACGCTGGCCGCCGTTGCTGCAGCTGCGCCTGGTGCGGGCGCTGAGCCTGGTGGCTTCGAGTCCTACGAGCTTTCCGTCCCGCATCCGGTTCGGCAGGCGGTCTTTGCGCTGGAACCGCCGGGCGGTGGAGGGAGGAGCCTCGTCGTGGCTGGGGTGGACGAACGGGGTGATGCGCACCTTTCCGTCTTTTCGCTGAACGCGGACGGACGCCTGCCGGCAAAGCCCACGCGCACGGTGGTCCTCCCGCCGGAGATTCTCGCGCTCGATGCGGACGACGAAGCCCTGTATGCACTCACGCCGGACGGCGTTCGGCGGTGGAACCCAAGCGACGATTCGTTCGTGTCCGTCGCCCAGGCGAAGTCGATCTTCCAGCTTCGACCACGCCAACTCGTGCCGCTCTCCTTTCTCGAAGACGTGGACGTCGACGGTGACTCCGACATCGTGCTTCCAGATTTCACTGGTTATCGACTGTTTTTGCAGGGGGACGATGACACGTTCCGAGCGGGGCCGGTGTTGAAGGTTCCCGCGATCGCTCATCACCAGGAATACAACCACCGCATCACCTATCGGCCAGTGCGCCTGTACTTCCTCGATGCTGACGGGAACGGGTCGCGTGATGCGGTCGCCGTCCGTGGCGGATCGATGCTGTTCTTCTCGGGAACGGCGCCGGGGGCGTTTGCGGCGGGACGGACGATTCCTCTCGGCCTCGGGATCACCGAGCGATTCCTTGGGGATGACGTGGGCGGTGTCGATGTGGATCACACCAATCAGACCTGGAAGCGCGTCGTGCGCGTCGCCGACTTTGACGGAAAGGGAGGCGCCGATCTGTTCACGCACACCGTCGAGAGCGAAGGGCTCTTCGACAAGACGCACATTCTTCAGCTCCACTCGCGCAGAGACCAGGCCGAGTTCGCCTTCGACGCCAGCCCGGAGGGGCGCATCGATACCAATGTGGTCATCGACACCCCGGTCTTCTCTGATGTGAACGGGGATGGGCGCCTGGACTTCGGGATGTGGTCGGTCGACTTTGGGATCGGCACGATCTTCGGTTGGCTCGTGAGTGGCACCGTCGATCTGGAGGTCTCCTACTACGCCCTAGGCGAGGACGGAACGTACCCGGACGAACCGAATCGCCGAGAGGAGGTCGAAGTCGCTTTCGACCTGTCCAGCGGCAAGCCGACCGTGCCTCCGTGGTTTCTCGCGGACACGAACGGAGATGGGCGTCCGGACCTCATCTTGGGAGAAGGGGGGGACCGGCTGCGTGTTTTTCTGGGGGACGCTTCGGAGGAACTCTTTGCCGAAGACCCGGTCGTCACACGGGTTCGCCTCCCGGGCAACGGGCGCGATCTGGTGAGCTCCGCCGACGTGAACGGCGACGGGAAGGCGGACATGGTGCTCCGCTACGGCCGAGTCGACGGTGATGGTCTCGATCGCACGCTACGGGTTCTGATCGCGCAGTGAGCGGGAGGCGTTCGCGTCGTCAGACCACGTCGCGCGGCGTCTCCGCGGGGTCGGGTGGGGAGATCAGGCCGTTGAGTCGGGAGGGATCGTATTCCGGCTCGTCCTCGTCGACCTCTGCCCCGTCGCGTTGTTTGGCGGCGGCTCGTTCCAGAACGACCTTGTAGCCGTAGTCGATGCAGGCGTGATCGAGGATGCCGCGCTCTTTGAGGAGCTGGTGCATGCGCGGGAGGTTGTAGTGCGGCACGGTCATCAGCAGGTGATGCTCGAGGTGGTAGTTCACGCGGTTCGGCGCGATGAACAAGCGCGCGAGCGGAGAGGCGATCGTCGTGCGAGTGTTGCGTAGAGGATCCGTTCGGTCGGGTGTGAGTGCATGCTCCGCGATTGCTCGGATGCGAGTGACCCATGTGTAAGTGGTCATCCACGCGACGACCCAGAGCAGGTAGAGCGCCGGGTGGCCGGCTGCCGTCAAAATCCCGAAGAGGATGAGGTTGGTGACGGTCACGCCCGTGGCGGCCCGGCGGGCGTCTGGGTCCTGGTTGAACCGGGCGAAGGTGCGCTTGAACGCGGCCTTGGCGAACTTGCGTCCGGTCTGACCGCTCAGGTCACGCCACATCTTGCGCGCCAGACTCTTGCGGGTGATGGGGAACGGCTTCACGAGCCCGATGTCGGGATCTTCTTCGGTGCCCGTCTTCCCATGATGCTGCAAGTGGTAGGGGCGGTACGGCTTGAGGTCGCTCCACACGGGGTAGGCGCAGAGCCAGTTGCCGACCCAGTCGTTGACGTTCCGGTTCTTGAAGAGTGACCGGTGGGAGGCGTCGTGCATCAGGACGGCGAAGCCGAGCATCCGGCTGCCGAGCAGGAAGATCGCGAGCAGGCAGGTGAAGACGCCCGGCCATACCGCGACCATCGCGAAGGCGGCGGCGATGATTCCCCAGTTTACCGCGAGGGTGAACCACGAGCGCGCATCGCGCATCGCCAGCAGGGAGTGGACCTCGTCGTTGGACAGTGCCTTCCGCCAATTGTGGCGCAGGGCTTCTTCTGGAGTGGTTGCACTCGTCGTCATGGCTGCATTTCGTCCTTCCCTACGAGGTCGGTGCCTTGAACCCCACCGTGGGGGCCTGGGGTCACCGCCAGGCGCGAGTCGATGGGCCCGCGCAGATGCGGCACGTCGTAGCCGTTCAAAAACTCCGCCCATGCTGCTCGGCCGAGCCGGTCGTAGTCCTTCATTGCGCACAGCAGTGCGCGCCGCTCCGCCGATGGGCAGATTTCGTCCGGCAGAAGAGGGTCGAGGACGAGCTCGCGCAAGGCGCGCCCGCCGACGAGGAACGACTCGACCATGGCTTCGTGCGTCGGCGTGTCCGTGATGTGGCTCGTGCTCGCGCCCAATTCGGAGAGCAGCGTGCGGTACAGCTTGCGGAGATTCTCGGTATCCCAGAGGGCGCGCGCCGCGGCGTCTTTGGCGGACGCGAGGCCGCTAACCTTGAAGACGAGATCCGACGCGGGAAGCCCCATGCCGTGCAGGTCGTCGCGCACTTCGCCGACGCTGGCCTGGAGGTTGTCGGGGCGGATGGCGAAGTTCGGTAGGAGGGCCTCGAAGCCGAGGAGGTCGAGGGCGCGCTTGCGGCCGCGGCGCTCCGAGCGTCCGATCTTGGGATCGGCCGTCGCGAGGTGGACGCCGATCCATCCGCCGTCCCAACGGCGCGTGCGTCGCTCGAGATCGCGCCAGGTCGTGAGGCGCTTGGCGACGGGGCGTGTCCCATCGCCCAGACGGTAGCGGCCGCGCTCGTCGCGGCTCACCTGACCCGCGGCCAGAAGGCGCGCGAGCGCCACGCGCAGATTGTTCGCTCCAATCCCGAAGAGCGCACCGGCCTCGACCAGGGCGCCGACGGGCATGGTGCCGCGCTTCAGCGTCGACAGAAGGTCGAGAATGAAGCTCTTCGGCGACGGCCTCATGATCTATATGTTACACGAATCGCCCTATATTGCAAGGCGGTGTAAGATCCAGGCTCAAGGCGAAGTTCGGGCTCCCGCGATCCTTCGGTAGATGTCGTCGAAGTACTCGGCGAAGCCCGGCGATGCGGCCGAGCCCTGCCGCACGATGATCAGTCGTTCCGACGGCGAGACCATGACGAGCTGGCCCAGGAACCCGGAGGCGACGAACA
>JAJCZO010000434.1 GCA_029262355.1 Deltaproteobacteria bacterium | reverse complement strand
GGTGGGCGCGGGCCGAGCTCGAGCCCACCGCGGTGATCTAGTGCACCGCCGTCGACATAGCGTTTACGCCTTGCCGCCCCACGACGTCCGTCGCCGCGTCTCGTCTCCTCGGAAGATTGCCTATATTCCTGCGTCGCCGTTCCTTGCGACGAACGCCGATAGACGGCAATCCGTTAACCCTATGCCGACGGCGGTGCACTAGTGTCGGTTCTCATCGCGTTTGCAGTCCCCGGGTTCATCGCACTGATGGTGCTCGAGTCGATTCTCACGGCGAGCCGGAAGGTGCGGGGCTACGAGACGAAGGATACGCTCGCGAGTCTCGCGATGGGAGTGGGCAACGTGATCGTGAGCCTCGGCGCCAAGGCGTGGGCCTTCGTCATCTATGCCGGTGCCGCGTCGTTCTCCGTCGCGCAGATCGACTTCAGCTGGTGGACGGTGCCGGTTCTCCTCCTCTCCGAGGACTTTTGCTACTACTGGTTTCACCGTGTTCACCACGAAGTGCGGATCTTTTGGGCCGCGCACGTGAATCATCACTCGAGCACGCGGTACAATCTGTCGACCGCGCTCCGTCAATCGTGGACCACTCCGCTGACCGGTCCGATCTTCTGGGCGCCGCTCGCCATCATTGGGTTCGAACCCGCGGCGATCCTCTTTGCGCAGTCGATCAGCCTGCTCTATCAGTTCTGGATTCACACCGAGCTGATCGACCGCATGGGGCCACTCGAGTCGTTCTTGAACACGCCGTCGCATCACCGCGTGCACCATGGCCGCAACGTTCGGTATCTCGACCGCAACTACGGTGGGATTCTGATCGTGTGGGATCGGCTCTTCGGGACCTTCGAGCCGGAGGCCGAGGCCGTCGACTACGGGCTCACCAAGAACATCAACACCTTTCATCCGGTGAAGATCGCCTTTCACGAATGGGCCGCCATGGGGCGCGATGCAAAGAACGCACAGACCTGGCGGGATTCTGTCTCCTACATACTGCAGCCGCCAGGCTGGAGTCCGGATCGGTCGACACGCACCGCGCGTGAGATGCAGGCAGAGCTACTGTAGCCCGGTTGCAGCAACGAGTCGCGGGAGGAGCGCGCCAATCGGGCCTCGAAGCACCGCGTCGGCCAAGCCATCCATCTCGGTTGGCTCGGCATTCAGGATGACGACGCGTGCTCCGGAGTCCTTCGCGGCTGGAACCACGCCAGCTACGGGGAAGACCCCAAGCGTCGTTCCGATGGCGATCATCAGGTCGCACGATCGGGCCGCGTGCTCGGAGCGCAAGAGGTCTTCCGCGACGAGACCCTGTCCGAAGGAGATCGTCGCCGATTTGAGAATGCCTCCGCAGGTCCCGCAGGCGGGATCGTCTTCTCCGCCACGTACGCGGTCGAGCGCTCTCTCCATCGGGGCACGCTCGCCGCAGTCGAGGCAGGTGACCTCGCGCACATTGCCGTGAATCTCGACGACGATCTCCGCAGAGGTGCCGGCTTTGTGATGTAGGCCGTCGACGTTCTGGGTGATGAGTGTATGGAGTTTCCCACGGCGCTCGAGCTCGACGAGTGCGCGGTGGCCATCGTTGGGCTCGGCCCGCCACGCGGGCGACTCGAGTCGGTTCTGCCACGTCCGGCGGCGCACTTCGGGATCGCCGATGTAGTGCTGTAGCGTGGCCGTCTTCTCCGCCCCCGGGTTCTTCGTCCAGACACCCTTCGGCCCGCGGAAGTCGGGGATGCCCGAGTCGGTCGAGATGCCGGCTCCGGTGAGGACGACGATCCGCTGCGCTTCACCGATCCACGTGCGAATCGTTTCCAGCGCCTCTTCGTTCACGTGGTCGTCCATAGATCTCGCCTCCCCGGTGCGGCGGCTCGACCCGACGCCGGACCGCTACGACGGAGATATCCTGGAATTGCGAGGTCTGCCATCCGGGTCGGATGTGGACTAGCTCGACTCCGCCCCCTCCGACGCCATTTGGCGCCACTCGGAGATTCGCTGCTGGAGTTGCAACGCGTCGACGTACTGCGGGTCGAGCGGCGCATCACGTGCGGGCTCGGAGCTGCTCGCGGCGCTCTGTTCGAGTGCCAGGTGATTGGCCAGGTGCACGGCGTCCAGCAGTTCGAAGGCATCGTGGGCAACGCGCATGGGCGAGTGATGGTGGGCGACGGCTTCGACGATCGTCTCCGGCAGACCCCACAGCGCCAGGAGGTACGCTCCGATCTCGGCGTGGCTGACGCCGTAGCGATCCTGCTCGATGTCCTCGATGGGGCGCTGCTGCTCCTGTGCTTGGGCCAGGTTCTCGAGGAACTCCTCTGGGACACGCGACGCCAGCACGAGCTTCCCGACGTCATGGAGCAGCGCGGCAGTGAACGCTTCCTCGGCGGTTTCGCGGTCGCTCGGAAGCCGACGTGCGATGTTGGCCGCCAGGAGTGCGTGGTCTTGCATCTCCTGCAGTGGAACGCGCACGACTCGTCCGTCGTCGGAGAACGCTCGGAAGACCTCCGCGGCGAGCACGAGGCTCTTCACCGTGTTGATTCCAGTGTAGTTCAAGGCCTGTTCGATCGTGCGCACTTGGCGGGGTAGCCCGAAGAAGGCGGAGTTCGCGACGTGGAGAATGCGAGCGGCGATGGAGGTGTCTTTCTCCACGAGTCCAGCAAGCTCACGCAGTCCGACTTCGGGATCGGCGAGCATCTGGATCAGCTGCGCGTAGAGGTGCGGCAGCGACGGCAGGGTGCCGATCGAGCCGACGAGCCGGGCCACGGACGGGCTCACCAGCAGCCCTTGCAGATTGCAGCAACGATCGACGACCTCGAGCACGCCGGCTGCATCCGCCGGGCTCGGAATGAATCGGTGCGCGGTCGAAATACTGGGCATCGCCGCTTGGACGTCGCGAGCGACCGCGATGCGCACGGTGGTCGGCGAGCCTGCGTGAACGTGGGTCAGGATCTCCCACCCGTCGATCCCCATTTCATCGATCGCGCACACGACCGCGTCGAATCGACTGCCGTCGATTTCGCCGAGCGCTGCGTTGCGGTCGGAGGCCAGAGTGATTCGGCCATCTCGTTGCTGCGCGGCCATGTGGTCGCGCAGCCCCTGCGCTAGGACTGCGCCCGTGTCGATCACGAGAATTCGTCTCACAGAAGCTCCCTGTCTTGGCGGGTCATGAACCTACATGGTTTCATGTGCGCCGTGCTCAGGGGAGCGGGGTGGGGTCGATATTCTGCCCGTCGGACCCTGCCAGATTCCCTTCTGTTTCCGAGGCCTTCGGAGTGGGTTGAGGGGCGCGCGGGAGTTCGGGGTCCGGAGATCCGTTCGTGGCGTGGGCGGTACGTTTCTTCCGTTCGAGTGGGGCTCCGCCGTGGGTCGAAACCGTCGCGGGCGCGCCGTTGACCCGTCAGGGGCGAACTGCGAATTTTTGTCGATGCGAACCACTCCGATGGACAAGGCGCCAGAGCCCGAGTTGGAGTACGCTCCGGTCCCGAAGACGCGATACACGAGCAGGGATTTCGCTGCTCTCGAGTGGGAGCGGATGTGGACTCGCGTATGGCTGCTGGCGGGTCGCGCCTCCGACGCGCCCAACGCTGGTGATTACTTCACGTTCGAGATCGGGTCGGAGTCGGTACTCGTCATCCGGCAGGCCGATGACAGTCTGGCCGCTCGGTACAACGTGTGCATGCACCGAGGCAACCGTCTGCGCGAGCCGGGCCGTGGTCACGCCGAGCGGTTCTCCTGCTCGTTCCACGGTTGGGAGTATGACATCGACGGGCGACTTCTGAAGGTGCTCGACGCCGAGTGCTTTTCGCACGGTGTGCCGGCCGACCGACTCGCGCTGCAATCGGTTCGATGCGACACGTGGGCCGGCTTCGTCTTCGTGAGCCTCGACCCGAATGTCGAACCCCTCACGGACTATCTCGGCGTGGTGCCCGAGCATCTCGACTCGTACGGCTTCGAGCGCTGGAAGGTGGCCTTCGATTGCACGATCGAGATCGACTGCAATTGGAAGACGAGTCTCGATGCCTTCAACGAGGCCTACCACATTGCGGCCACGCATGCGTGGACGCTCGAGTTTAGTGACGACGTCAACACGCAGTACGATTGCTACGACAAGCATACCCGGATGATCTTCCCCGAGATCCAAGCCAGCCCGCGTCACGCGGGGGCCGGAACAGTCACGCCTGCGATGAAGGAGCTGTTTCTTCGTCGCGTGGGGGTCGACGTGGACGCGTTCGAGGGCGGTCCCGACGACGCGCGGAAGGCTTTTTCCGATGCGGTTCGCGCGATCGGGCCGACGATGGGCGCAGACTTCTCTGCACTGAACGAGTCGCAGATGTGCGACGATTTCCATTACACGATCTTCCCGAACCTCACCTTCAATACGCATTCGATGTTCGTTTGGGTGTTCCGACATCGGCCCCATCCCGACGACCCGAACAAGATGTTCTTCGATTTCTGGAACCTCATGAATACGCCAGACCACGATGTCCCGCGGCCCGACACGTTGTATCTTCGCGCGGCCGACGGCGATGGCGTCGCGGATCTATGTGACGGCGGGAACGTGCTCGATGAGGATCTCTACAACTTGCCGCGCATCCAGCGCGGGATGCGGTCTCGGGCGTTTCGGAATCTTCACTTGGGTGCGCAGGAGGTACGTATCGTGCACTTCCACGAGACCTTGATGCGCTATATCGAGAGCGACGCAGGTGGCTGAGGCACAGGAGCATTGGGTGAAGGTGCCGATCTCTCTTCCTGAGGACGGTCGGGTCACCGCCTTCGATGCGGCGGGACGGGATCTCCTCTTCTGTAACGCCTTCGGTGAGCCCTACGTGATCGCGAATCAATGCCCGCACGCTGCCGTTGCGCTGGCCCCGGGCGTTTTGCGGGGCTGTGTTCTCGAGTGCCCGTTCCACGGGGGAAAGCTCGACGTGCGCAGTGGGAAGCCCGTGACGCTGCCCATTCGCACTCCTGTCGCCGTCTTTCCGGTTCGTCGCAGCGCAGACGGGTGGGAAGTCGAGATCGGCGGTTAGCGCGCCGCGCTTCGGCCGGCCCAACGGCCGAAGAACGTGGCGTCGGCAAGGGACATCCCGCTGCCCGGATAGCCGAGGCCGCAGAACAGGGCTGCGGTGCGGCCGGCCGCGTACAGTCCGGGGATCGTGTGACGGTCGGGATTCACCACTTCGCCGCCCGGTAAGGTCTCGACGCCGCCCAGAGTGAAGGTGGCGTAGATCGTGCCGCTGGTGCGCGCGTCGATCAGGGCGAAGGGGCCGTTGGTGAGCGGTTGTACGAAGTCGGCCCGCTTATGGAAGACGGGATCCTCGCGGTTGGCAGCGTGCCGATTGTAGAGCGCGACGGTCGCTTCCAGCGCGCCGGCGGGGAAGCCTGCCGTGGCGGCGATGTCCGCGACGGTTTCCGCGACGAAGGCGGGCTCGCTGCCGATGAAGTTCCGCTCGAAGGTCTCATTGTCGAGCAGGAGCCATGCGTTCCCATCTTGCTTGAATAGGGCGGCGAGACCGATGTGTCCGTAGTAGGTGTCCTCGTTGATGAAGCGCTGCCCGTGGCGGTTTACGAAGATGCCGCGACCGAGGCGATTCGGAATCGTGATGGGCAGGGCGACTTCGCCCATGTGCATGCGGGTGAGCGCGGCGCCGGCCGCTTGCCCCATGCGAATCGCGCGCCCGTCGTCGTTCGGCGTGGCGTTCTTGTGGTTGCAGACGGAGAGGGCGGGGGCATGACGCGCCACCATTTCGTCGTTCATGATGAACCCACCAGCCGTCAGGACGACACCGCGGTTGGCGCGCACCGTGCGCTCTTCGCCGACCGTTCGAACCACGACGCCGACGATCCGGCCGTGCTCGTTCTGGATGAGCGTTTCGGCCGCCATGTCCGCTTCGACCCGAAGGGGGCGCGTTTCCACCGTTGCGAGGAGGTTTTGCATGAGGAATGCGCCCGCGGCGTGTGGAGCTTGGGCCTTGTGCGCGCGGGGGGCAGGTTGCGCGATCTCGGCGAACGGGTGGCAGTCCTCGCCGCCCGAGTACACAAGGCAGTCGTCGGTTGGCGGTTCCATCCCGGGCTCTTTCCAGAAGGAGCGCTTGAACGGAACGCCCTGGGCTTCCAACCAATGGAAGTGGTCGACGCTCTGTTCGCAGAAGGGCCGGATCTTGTCTTCGCTGGCCCCCGGGGCCGAGGCGTACATGAGGAACTTGAACATCTCGTCGACCGAGTCTTCGAAGCCGCATTCCTGTTGCACCGGCGTGCCGCCGCCGAGATAGATCAGACCCCCGGAGTTTGCTGACGTCCCGCCGCCGCCGCTTGCGCGTTCGAGCACGAGAACATCGGCGCCGGCATCGCAGGCTTCGATGGCGGCGCAGGCACCGGCGGCGCCCAGGCCGACCACGACGACGTCGGCTTCCATGTCGTACGTGTCCACGTCGGCGGATCGGCGAATCTCGGTAGCGTCGGCCATGGCGGCGTTCTTACCCGATTCGGCGGCGCCGAGGAAAGGTGGGCTCGCGCTGATGGGTCTTCATCGCTAGGAGTCCGGCCGGAGGCAGCATTCAGATGGGGAACCGGCTCAAGGACCAGGCGGCGATCGTCGGCATCGGCGCGACGGAGTTTTCGAAGAACTCCGGGCGTAGTGAGCTGCAGCTCGCGACGGAAGCGGTGATGGCGGCCCTCGAGGACGCGGGGCTCGGACCCGCCGACGTCGACGGCATGTCGGTCTTCACCATGGAGCACAATCCCGAGATCCAGGTGCAGCGCAACCTCGGCTTTGGTGCGCTGCGACTGTTCAGCCGCGTGCACTACGGCGGTGGTGCTGCCTGCGCTACGACTCTCCAGGCCGCCATGGCTGTTGCGACGGGGGTCGCGGACGTCGTCGTTTGCTACCGGGCGATGAATGAACGGTCGGGACGTCGCTTCGGCGCCGGCATCCAAGACCGGGTCTTCGTCGAGACCGCCGAGGGTACCCAGTACTCGTGGTGTGCGCCGTTTGGTCTCACGACGCCCGCCTCCTGGGTCGCGATGTTCGCGCAGCGTTACATGCATGACTTCGGCGCGACGACCGACGACTTCGGTCGGGTTGCCGTTGCCGACCGGAAGCATGCCGCCACGAACCCCAAAGCGTGGTTCTACGAGAAGCCGATTACTCTCGCGGATCATCGCAACTCTCGGTGGATCGTCGACCCCCTCCGTCTGCTCGATTGCTGTCAGGAGAGCGATGGGGCACAGGCGATCGTGGTGACGAGTCCCGAGCGCGCTCGAGACTTGAAGCAGAAGCCGGTGATGATCCGCGCGGCGGCGCAGGGCGCGGGGCCGCAGCAGCACATGATGACGAGCTACTATCGGGATGGCTTCACGGGACTCCCGGAGATGAGCGTCGTGGCGCGCGAGCTGTGGGAGTCGTCCGGGCTCACGCCCGATGACATCGAGGCGGCGATCCTCTACGACCACTTTACGCCGTTCGTCTTGTCACAGCTCGAGGAGTTCGGCTTCTGTGGTCGCGGCGAGGCAAAGGATTTCGTGCGCGACGAACACCTCGAAATGGGTGGGCGTCTGCCGACGAACATGCACGGCGGGCAGCTCGGCGAGGCCTACATTCACGGAATGAATGGCGTGGCCGAGGGCGTTCGCCAGATCCGCGGCTGCGCGGTGAACCAGATCGACGGTCTCGAGAACATTCTCGTGACCGCTGGAACGGGTGTTCCTACGAGCGGATTGATCCTCGGCGTGCCCTAGCGCGAGGGTGCCTTTTGTTCGGCGTGATCCGATCGAGGACGCCGGCCGCCACTTGGACTCTCGTCTTTCTCGGCTAGGGGTTCGGAGCGACCAGGATGATGCTGGGTTCCGCGTCGGCGAGCACCTCGAGCGTCGCGGGGAAGGTTCCGTGCTCTGGCGGGATGTCGAAGCACAGCAGGGCTGCTTCCGATGAGCCCGACTCCGATGCGAACGTCGGTGGTGCTTGGAACGCACTGCTCCCGTCGCCCACCTCGGCGGCTTCGCCGATCGACCAGGCTTCGCCGTGCTCGCGGGCCGCGACCGCGCAAGTGGTGTCCACGGGGAGGTCCGCTGTGTCGAACGTGAAGGGCGTGGCAGCCGCGGGCGGGCACTCCGCGTCGAGGCAGGGCTCGGGGTTGTTGGGCGGGTCGGTGGGTGCACCGACGTCGACCGACTCCGCCTGCGTCGCGAGGCAGTAAGTCGTCCCGTTCGCGTCCAGGCACCGGCCCGATTCGCGGACCTCGGCGAGGAGCGCCGTCTCGGCGGAGATCAGACCGGTTGAGCCACTTCCCCCACAGGCAGTGAGGAGTAGGGCGGCCGCCGCGGCGATCCACTCGAGCCGATCTCGTCGTCTATGCATGGCCCTGCTCTCCATTCGTGGACCCATGACCGCTACCTCGGCGTCGCCGTCGCGAGGACGTTCATGAAGTCCGTCGTCTCGGATGGGTTCGTGGCGAAGCGTTGCGTCAGTTCGCGAAGGGCGTTCTCGAGAGCGGCGTGGAACTCTGGGATTCGTTCGCGCTCGATGTTCAAGTAGTGATTGCGCAGATAGGTGCCCGTCTCAGAATCCGCAAGCGCAATGCGGTCGAGGAGGCCTTTGGCGAAGAGCTGTGCGAATTGATGCGCAACTGCCTGGCGCTCCTCGCGCGTCTCGGCCTGGTAGTGACGACTGCGGCGCCGGACTCGCCCGCCGCGGATCTGGATCAGGTCGTGTTCGGTCAGCGTGGCCTCGACGGTGTCGTCGAGCGCCTTCTCCTCGGCGGCGGTGCGCCTCCTCTTTTTCTTCTGCCCGTGACGAAACCCGCGGCGCCACGTGCGGTACGCGACCCAGCTCTCGTCGTCGGGGAGCCCGGCCATCGCGTGACTCAGACGGACGGCGAGCTCTCCGTCCGCGTTTTGTGCGACCGCGGGCTCGGCGTCGAACGCACGGTCGAGCTCGCGAGAAATCGCGTAGAGCACGCGGTCGCGCCAGAGCACCGCGAGAAGCGTCTGCGGATCTTCCTTTCTCGCGGCCGCGAGGTGGCGCACGAGATCTTCGTTGGGGAATCGTTCGCCCTTCTCGATGTAGCTCAACATCACAGGCTCGAGACGGCCGCCCAGAATCTCGTCGGCAAAACGCCGAAGGGAGTACTGGCGTCCCATGAGGACCCGAGTCTCGTAGAACACGTCCCCGATCGTGCGCTGGCGATCGGTCGCGGGGTCGGGCGCTGGCTTTCGTGGCACGCGGCTTCAGCCTTTCTGGCGCTCGGGGCTTGTGTTCACAAACATTGTGAAATATATGCTCGTAAAAAGTGAATACGTCAAGTCGCCGGGCGCGAATCGCGGCGGCTCTTCGACAAGGGGTTTCCGAATGAAGCGACCAATCGAGTCTCGGCGGTCATGGGCAGTCTTTTCCGCGGCGGTCTTGCTCGCCGCGTCCTGCGGGGGCGGGGGAGATACGACGGCGGTTCCGGCGGGTCTCGAGCCGAACGAGCCGGGCCCGCAGGATCCTCCCCCCGGGGGCACCCAGGCGCGGCTCGATCGGGTCGCCGGGTGTGAGGAGTTGACCGACGCGCTGCGCGCAGACGCGAACTTCAAGGTCGGGGTCCAGGCGACGTGGCTGCGGGACTCGGAGTGGCGCGGAGATCAGTTCGACGAAGGCCCCCTGCCGCAACCGGTCCCCGCGCCCGTGGACCCGACCGTCGACTCCGAAGGGGCCCCGGGCGACTTCACCCAGACCAACGTCCAGGTGGCGGGGGTCGACGAGGCCGACATCGTCGAGACCGA
>JAJCZO010000433.1 GCA_029262355.1 Deltaproteobacteria bacterium | reverse complement strand
CTCGAGGCCGCCCGTGCCGACCTGGGCGATGTTCTGTTCCGTCGCGCCCGCCACGTCGTGACCGAGAACTCCCGCGTCCTCGAGCTCGTCGAGGCGCTGCGCAGCGAGGACCTGAGCCGGGTGGGGGAGCTCTTCTCCGCGTCCCACGCCAGCCTTCGAGCCGACTACGAGGTGAGCTGCACCGAACTCGACGTCTTGGTCGACCTCGCCCGACGCCATTCGGCTCTGGTGGGCGCTCGGATGACCGGAGGCGGTTTCGGGGGCTGCACAGTGAATCTGGTCTCCGCGGGACACGGGAAGTCGTTCGCGCAGGCGATTGCGGCCGATTACCAAAGAGAGATCGGCAAGGTTGCCCAAGCGTGGGTTACCCGACCGGCGAGCGGGAGCCGCGTCGACTGAAAAGGGCGCCGCTGAATGGCTCTCTGAGGGCGAAAAAAATGCCGCACCGGCAGTACTTTGCCGCTGGTCGGCGCCTCGCTCAGCAGTTGGAGGGGCGGTCTTCAGAAAACAGCAGCAAATTCAGCGCAACTCGGCGCACCCCATTTGGCTCCCCAATTGCATCGATACGGCTCGCCCAATCCTCAAGACGCTCCTGAGAGCGTCCAGGACAGGGGCGGAGGCGATTCATGAAGAGGTTGGCACGAGAGCAAAAGCGATTCATTCGGCGTTGGGCGCGAAGCTCCGGGTCCTCGATCAGCCGAGCGGCTCTTCTCGGGACCGCGTTCCTCTTGGGGATGGTAGCCGCATGAGCTGAGTTGGGAGTCGCCTCCCATCAGGAGAAATCGGGAAGCACGAGACCAGGATCTCCGCTTCCCCCGCTGCAGATGCGAGAAGCCCGGACTCTTCGGTGTGAGCCCGGGCTTCTTTGCGTCTTGAACGCGAAACCCGCCGTCGTCGCTCGGAGCAACTGTTTCGTACGAACATGCACCGCTGAAGCGCCCGTTTGTTGACGAAGCGCACCGCGCTGTGCATATTTCGGCGGCGGACCCTCCCGTCCGCGTGCTGGACTCGACGATTATGACGAGTGACACGCCGGGCATGCGCCGATTCAGGTGCCGCCACCGAGTTGGTCGTGGAGTGGTCTCCACGGTGCTCGCCCTCGTCGCGTTGTCGCTCGCCCTGCCGACCGTGGTCGGCGGCGAAGAGTCACCGATCGAGTTCGATCAGATCTCGAACATGTTCGAACCGGTCTCGGTGCCGGCGCAGAGGATTCGCGAGCTCGCAGAGCTGGTCATCGCCATCTGCGCGGGGATCTTCCTCGTCGTGGGAGTGCTCCTCACGTACGTGATCATCCGCTTTCGGGCGCGCCCCGGAGACGAGAAGCGTGAGCCGCCGCAGGTGTATGGCAGCAACAACCTCGAAGCGGCCTGGACGATCATTCCGGTCATCATCGTCGTCGTTCTCTTTCTCGCGACGGCGCGGACGATCAACGAAGTCGAGTTGAAAGAGCCGATGGAGGGTGCGCTCGAGGTCACCGTGGTCGGGCATCGTTGGTGGTGGGAGTTCGAGTACCCCGAGTATGGGATCATCACGGCCAACGAGCTGCACATCCCGGTCAGCACGCCCGAGCGCCCATGGCCGACCTTCCTTTGGCTGGAATCGCAGGACGTCGTTCATAGCTTCTGGGTTCCACGACTGGCTGGCAAGACGGACGTCGTTCCGAACCGGCGCAATACGCTGTGGATCGATACCGCCGAGCCGGGGATGTATCTCGGCCAGTGCGCCGAGTATTGCGGGACCCAGCACGCCCACATGCTGCTTCGCGTGTACGTGCACTCGGAAGAAGACTTCGATGCGTGGGTGAAGGCGCAGCAGGCGCCGGAGGTCGTCGACGCGTCGGTCGCCGACGGCCGCAACCTCTTCCAACGAACGGCCTGTATCAACTGCCATACCCTAGACGGGACGGTGGCGGACGGGACGTACGGCCCGTCGCTCTCGCACTTGATGAGCCGCAAGACGATCGGTGCCGGTGCAGCGTTCAACAACGCAGAAAACCTGCGCAAATGGGTGCAGGATCCGGCTCTCTTCAAGCCCGGCGTTCGCATGCCGGACATGAAGCTGACGAGCGAGGAGGTCGACCAGTTGGTCGCCTACCTCGTCACACTGAAGTAGGAGGCTGGGGCGAATGACCGTTATCGACGGAGGCCTCGTCCAGCCGGCGGACTCACCCAAGCAATCCACCTGGCTCTGGCTTCATGAGTGGGCGACGACGGTAGACCACAAGAAGCTGGGCCTGATGTACATCAGCTCGGGCTTGTTGTTTTTCGTCATCGCGGGGCTCGAAGCGTCGATGATGCGCATCCAGCTCGCGCTGCCGAACAACGATTTCGTCGGTCCCGAGACGTTCAACCGTCTGATGACGGTTCACGGCACCACGATGGTTTTCTTCGTCGGCATGCCCGTGTTCTTCGGCTTCGGGAACTACCTCGTTCCGCTCATGATCGGCGCGCGGGATCTCGCTTTCCCCCGGCTGAACGCCTTCGGCTTCTGGCTGTTCCTGTTCGGTGGTCTGCTCTTTTACTTCAGCTGGCTCGGCGGCGACGGACTCTACGGAATGGGCACGGCGCCCGACGTAGGCTGGTTCGCGTATTCTCCGCTCACGGCGCCCGCGTTCGCTCCGGGCAACTCGACCGACTACTGGATCCTCGGAATCATGATCGCCGGCTTCGGGAGTACCGGTACCGCGCTGAATTTCGTCGCGACGATCCTCTGCATGCGTTGTCCCGGTATGACCTTCATGAAGATGCCTCTCTTCGTGTGGCTGATGCTCGTGAACGGCTTCCTCGTGTTGGTTGCGCTGACGCCCCTGACGGCGGCTCAGGTGATGCTGCTGTTCGACCGCTTCCTCGGGTCGCATTTCTTCGACACGCAGGCGGGAGGCGATGCCGTTCTCTGGCAGCATTTTTTCTGGGTCTTCGGCCACCCAGAGGTCTACATCCTCATCATTCCCGCGTTCGCGATCGCGTCGGAGATCACGCCGGTGTTCTCTCGCAAGCCGATCTTCGGCTACGAGATCATGGTCGCCGCGACCGTTGGCATTGGCTTCATCAGTCTCGGAGTGTGGGCCCATCACATGTTTACCGTGGGCCTCTCGTCCGGCGTGAACACCTTCTTCGCGGCGAGTACCATGGCGATCGCGGTACCGACAGGGATCAAGATCTTCAATTGGCTCGGCACGATGTGGGGCGGTCGGATTCGTTTCGAAATGCCGATGCTCTGGGTCACCGCGTTTCTGTTCGAGTTCGTGATCGCGGGTTTGACGGGTGTGATGTTGGCGGTCGTGCCGTTCGATTGGCAGCTGTCGGACTCCTACTTCGTCGTCGCGCACTTTCACTTCGTCTTGATTGGCGGCCTGCTCTACAACATCTTTGCCGGCATCTACTACTGGTTCCCAAAGGCAACCGGGAAGATGCTGTCGAAGAAGTGGGGCCACTGGCACTTCTGGGTGTTCGTGTTCGGGTTCAACCTCACCTTCGGCACGATGCACTTCCAGGGACTGCTCGGCATGCCGCGTCGGATCTACACTTTCGATCCGGGGCGGGGTTGGGACATGTTGAACCTGATTACGTCGATCGGCGTAATCTTCCAGGTTCTCGGTGTGCTCTTCTTCGTATGGAACGTCGTCTCGTCGCTCGCGTGGGGCGAGGATGCCGACGATGACCCCTGGGATGGATGGACGCTGGAGTGGTCGACGACCTCTCCGCCGCCAGCCTACAACTTCGAGACCATCCCGACGGTTCGCAGTCGTCGTCCCCTGTGGGATCTGAAGCATCCCGAAGACCCGGATTGGCACCACGAATGAGTACCGCGAACGAGACGATTACGGCTGACGAGTGGACTCTCCCCTCGCGCGGGCACGTCGGCATGCTGTGCCTGATTCTGACGGAGTGCGCATTCTTCGCGATCTTCATCGTCGCGCACCTCTTTTATCTAGGGAAGAGCCTGGTCGGCCCGTACGCGGCTGACGTACTCGAGTTGCCCGTGGTTGGAACGATCTTCCTGCTCTCGAGCAGTATCACCATTACTCTCGCAATTCGTGCGTTGCGCCAGGGGCATCAGGCGGCGTTCAACGCGTTGTGGCTCACCACGATCATCTTCGGCCTGATCTTCCTCATCGGCACCGGGTTCGAATGGTACGGCCTGATCTACGACCAGGGCCTCACCATTCGTACGAACCTGCTCGGCACGACGTTCTATTCGCTGGTCGGGTTCCATGCCGCCCACGTGACGATCGGGCTCTTGATGTTGACGGGGGTGCTGATCTTCAGCTTCGCGGGTTTGATCCACGTGGGCGAGGCGGAGCGGGTGGATGTTCTGTCGTGGTATTGGCACTTCGTCGACGCGGTGTGGGTCGTCGTCCTAACCGTGATCTATCTCATCGTCTGAGTGCCTCATGTCGAACGAAGAACACGAAGAAGGCATCGAGCTTCCGGCCCCGACCCTGTGGCCGCTCCTGGCTGCGTTCGGGATGACACTGGGGTTCGCCGGTCTGGTGACCCACCCTTTCGTCTCGGTGACGGGTATCGTGTGCTTCTTCGTGGCGGGATTCGGTTGGTGGCGTGAGGTTCTTCCCCACCAGCACGAAGAGCTCGTGCCGCTGGTTCCCGTCGAACTTCGGGCGAAGCCGGTTCAGCCGGTCACGGCGTCCGTAGAGACGCTGGACCTCGGGGAGGAAGGCCACCGCATGCGCCTTCCGACTCACGTGTTCCCGCTCTCGGCGGGAATCCGAGGCGGTATCGTCGGTGGGATCGCCATGGCAATCACGGCCGAGATCTTCGGCTTTTTCGTGTTCGATAGCCTCTGGTATCCGGTGAACCTGCTGGCGGCGACGGCCATGCCGTCTCTCGCGTCCGCGGATACCTCAGTACTGATTCGCTTCGACGCGGCAGCGTTGGGACTCGCGATTCTGATCCACGCGATCCTGTCGTTGTTGATGGGGCTCCTCTACGCCGTGATCCTGCCCATCTTCGCGAAGTCTCCGGCAATCTTCGGCGGCATCATCGCGCCGCTTCTGTGGACGGGTCTCTTGTCGACGGGGCTCGGTGTGATCAACCCGGCGCTGGCTGATCGGATCGCCTGGGAATGGTTCGCGGCGTCGCAGATCGCTTTCGGACTTACGGCGGGCTTCGTGATCGCACGAATGGAGCGCATCGAGACGCTACAGTCGGCACCGCTTGCGGTGCGAGCGGGACTCGAAATGAAGACCCCATCGAAGGGCGATCAATGAGGGGCACGGTGGCACTCTTCGCGCTTCTTTCTCTTCTGTTGGCTGTGGGGTGTGAGTCCATGCCCGGCCGACCGCTGGAATCAGAGCGTCCGGTCCGGCCCAAGGACGTGACGAGCTTCGACGTTCTGTGGGACACGAATTGCCAGGGCTGCCATGGCGCGGCAGGCACCCTGGGGGCGGCTCGCCCGCTCAATGACCCACTCTACCTCGCGTGGGCAAGCGACATGAGTCAGCGTCTCGTCATACAACAAGGAGTAGCGGGAACGTTGATGCCCGCGTTCTCCGATTCACACGGCGGGAACCTCACGGACAAGCAGGTTGGCATCATCATCGATGAGATGCGCCACCGGTGGGCGAAGGCGGACAAGTTTCGCGGGATGACCCTGCCCGCGTATGCCGCGCAGTTGGGCGACGCCGGCCGCGGAGCACAGGTATACCAGGAGTTTTGTGCGAGCTGTCACGGCGCCGACGGCACCGGAGGGAAAGCGCACGGCTCGATCGTCGATCCCGCCTACCTCGCGCTGGTGAGCAATCAAGCCTTGCGATCGTCCGTGGTCGTCGGCCGGTCGGACCTCGGAATGCCCGGCTTCATGGACGCGGTGGCGGGCAAGATCATGTCTGCGCAGCAGATCGCCGACGTCGTCGCGTGGCTTGCGGGGCACCGTGTCGAGTTTCCCGGCCAGCCTTACGCGGACAAGGAGAAGAAGAATGGCTGACGGGGACGACCCTAAGCACGAAACACCCGGAGAGCTGCCGCCGGTGAATCGACGCGGCTTCCTGATGGGGCTCGGGGTCACTCTGAACGTGATCGGTGCGGCGATGGTCGGCGTTCCCGTCGTTGGCTACATCGCGGGCGCTCTGCGGCAGCGCTCCTACCAAGCGTGGATTCCGCTCGGGCAGGTGGTCGACTTCCCCGAGGGCGAGTGCCGGCTCGCGAGTTACGAGAACCCGTACACCGTCCCCTGGGACGGCTTCACGGCGAAGGTTCCCTGCTGGGTCCGTCGCAAAGGCGCTCGGGACTTCCAGGTCTTCGCGATCAACTGCGCCCACCTCGGATGTCCGGTGCGTTGGTTCCCTGAGTCGCAGCTCTTCATGTGTCCGTGCCACGGCGGTGTGTATTACGCCGACGGCTCGCGCGCGTCCGGCCCCCCTCCTCGCGGCTTGTACGAGTATGAGTACGAGCTCCGGGGCAAGGAACTGTGGGTGCGCGGTGGACAGATCCCGACCTTGTCGGGGCCGGTCTGAGGCTGGGCGATGAGTGCCGAAGCGAAGCCACCGGAGGAGAAGAGCACGCTCGTACGAATCGGCGAGTGGTTCGACATGCGACTTTCGTTCCGCGAGTCGATCCTGCCGCCGATCGTCCACAAGATCCCGAGCAGTTCGGGGAGCTGGTGGTACGTTTTCGGCAGCGCGACACTGCTGTGCTTCGTCATGCAGATCGTGACGGGCATGTGTCTCGCGCTCGTCTACGTGCCCGCTGCCGATCAGGCGTGGAACAGTCTGGAGTATCTGAATTACCAGCAGCCGCTCGGATGGTTCCTGCGCGGTCTGCACTTCTGGGGCTCGAACTTCATGGTCACGCTGATGACCATCCACCTCGTCCAGGTCTTCCTATTCGGGGCGTTCAAGTACCCGCGCGAACTCACCTGGGTCGTCGGGTGCGTGCTCTTCCTTTGTGTCATTGGCATGGCCTTCACCGGGCAGGTGATGCGCTTCGACCAAGACGCGTACTGGGGCCTTGGGATCGGCATCGCGATCATGGGACGCTTCCCGGTCGTCGGGGAATCGCTCGTGCATCTGGTTCTGGGCGGGCCGATCATCGGCGCGGAGGCGTTGTCGCGCTTCTTCACGCTTCACGTGTTCGTGATCCCGGGCGTGCTTCTCATGTTGATCGGACTTCACCTTTGGCTGGTGATCAAGGTGGGAATCAACGAGTGGCCCATGCCGGGTCGGCTGGTCACGCGCGAGAAGTATCTGGACGACTACCACGAGGAGATCGAGCGCGACGGCGAGCCCTTCGTCCCCCAGGGGGTGCGCAAGGACCTCGTGTTTTCTGGACTCGTGCTCATCGCGTTGTTCGCGGCGGCGGCGATCCTGGGTCCGGACGGACCCAACGGGCAGCCGGATCCGACGCTCATCAACACGGTGCCCCGGCCCGATTTCTTCTTCCTCTGGCTCTTCGCCGCACTCGCACTTCTGCCCCCCTACCTCGAGACACCTCTCATTCTGACGGCGCCGCTCGTACTCCTCGCGCTGGCGTTCGCGTTGCCGTTCTATTCGAACCTCGGCGAGAAGAGCTGGAAGCGTCGCCCGGGCGCGTGGATTCTCGTCATCACCGTGTTCTTGATGCTCGGCACCCTTGCCTACCTCGGCTTGTCGTCGCCGTGGTCCCCGCACATGGACGCGTGGAGTGGTGTGCCGACTCCTGTGCAGTACGTGCGGGGACGCACGCCGCTCGAGTTGCAGGGCGCGATCCTCGTGCAGCAGAAGCAGTGTCGGAACTGTCACAGCCTCGGTGGCCAGGGGGGGCTGCGAGGTCCCGCCCTCGACGACATCGCGACGGTGCAGACTCCCGACGAGATGATCCGGCAGGTGTTGCAGGGTGACGGGAACATGCCTGCCTACGGCAAGCACCTGAGGCCCCAGGAGGTGACCGCGCTGATCGCGTTCCTGAAGACGATGCGCCCCGCCTACGAGCCGCCGCAGCAGAACTCGACCGTGCCTTCGGTCCCCGGCGCGCCGGGGTGACGCGACCGCGGCGGTCGCGGTGAACCCGGTCGTATCGGCGGCGCTCGCGTCGTGGCGATACGAGCCATGGTTGTTCGTATGCCTGGCCACGACGGGCTGGGTGTACCTGCGCGGCTGGCGAAGCCTCGCGCGGGATCTCCCCGAGCGGCTGCCGACATGGCGCGCAATCAGCTTTGTCTCCGGGCTTGTCGTGTTCTTCGTTGCTGTCGCGTCGCCTCTCGATGCGTTTGCAGGTCTGTTCCTGCAGGTTCACATGCTGCAGCACTTCCTTCTCATGATGGTGGCGCCACCGTTGTTGTGGCTCGGGCTGCCGGAGTTGCCGTTGTTGCACGGCCTGCCGGAGCGGTTACGACGCGACGGGCTCGGGCCCTTCCTGCGATGGCCGGTGTTGCATCGGGTGAGGGCGTTCCTCACCCACCCTGTCGTGTGTTGGCTGGCGTTCGTCGTTGTGACGTGGGTCTGGCATGTGCCGGGATTGTACGAGAAAGCTCTGCTCGACCCGTTTTGGCACGAAGTCGAGCACGCGTCGTTTTTCTTCGGATCTCTCCTGTTCTGGTTCCCGGTGATCCAGCCCTGGCCGAGCACGTCGACGTGGTCGCGGTGGACGATGGTCCCGTACCTCTTCCTCGCCTCGCTGCAGGCGACGGCCTTCTCGGCGTTGTTCGTCTTCAGCGGACGGGTCCTCTACCCGGCCTATGAACGCGCTCCACGACTCGGCGGGCTGTCGGCGTTGGAGGATCAGCGGATCGCCGGTGCCGTCATGTGGGTGCCGGGGTCGTTCGTTCTACTCACGGCGACGATGATCCTCGTGGCGGGGCTACTCGCGCCGCGGCTCGTTCGACCGGGCGCGCCGCGGCGCCCGACGGCCGCGCCACGGCGTCCCGCCGACGGAGACATCTTGCGATGGCCGGTAGTCGGGGCGGTGCTTCGATCACGATCGGGGGGGCTCGTGCTTCGATCTGCGCTCTTCGTTCTTGCCATGGTCGTCGTCGTCGACGGATTCTTCGGTCCCGAGATGAGTCCGATGAATCTCGCGGGTGTGCTTCCCTGGACCTACTGGCGCCCATTCGTCGTGATCGGGCTGTTGGTCGCGGGCAACCTGTTCTGTATGGCGTGCCCGTTCATGCTGCCGCGCTCGGTGGGCCGCCGACTCGTCGCGGGTTCGCGGCCGTGGCCGAGCGCCCTTCGTTCGAAGTGGCTCGCGGTAGGCCTGCTCGTGACCTACTTGTGGGTCTACGAGGTCTTCGCTCTGTGGGACAGCCCGTGGTGGACCGCGTGGGTCATCGTTGGATACTTCGGCGGCGCACTCGTGGTGGACGGTATCTTCAAGGGCGCGAGCTTTTGTAAGTACGTGTGCCCCATCGGGCAGTTCAATTTCGTCGGGTCGCTGGTCTCCCCGCTGGAAGTGCGAACACGCTCGTTAGCGGTGTGCGAGGCGTGCTCGACGCAGGACTGCATCCGAGGCCGGCAGGGGGCTCCCGGCTGCGATCTCGACCTGTTTCTGCCGGCGAAGGTTGGAAACCTCGACTGCACGTTCTGTATGGATTGCGTTCGCGCCTGTCCCCACGACAACGTCGGAGTGCTCGCGCGATTCCCCGCGAGCGAGCTCTGCACAGACCCACCACGGGCGTCGGTCGGTCGGCTCGGTGGGCGCTGGGATGTGGCGGCGTTGGCGCTCGTGATCGTCTTCGGCGCGTTCCTGAACGCGGCCGGGATGGTCGAGCCGGTCGTAGGGGAGCTGCAGCGGCTCTCCACATCGTTGGGCCTTTCGTCGACCGCTCCGGTCTTTACGGCGCTCGTGCTCTTGGCGTTGGTGGTCGCGCCCTGTGTGTTCGCCGCGGCTGCCCATTGGTGGGGGGCGCGGCTCTCTCTCCCACAGCTCGATGGCCGTACTCTGGCATGTCGCCTCGCCCTCGCTCTGGTTCCGCTGGGCCTGGCCATGTGGGCCGACCACTTTCTACTCCACTTCGTGAACGGTGGGGCGACGGCGCTGCCGGTCGGCGCTCGGGCCTTGGGAGACGTGGGCCTGGGTGTGGGCGCTCCGGACTGGTCACTCTCGCACGCCATGGGCGCGACCGGCGACGGCCTGATGTCGCTCCAGATCCTGATCCTCGATCTCGGTCTGCTCGCGAGCCTGTACCTGGGCTGGCGCGTCGTCCGCCCGAGCGTCGAGCGGTTTGGTCGAGCGACCGGTGTATTGGCGCCGTGGGCGACCTTCGCGAGCCTGCTCTTCGTGATCGGTGTGTGGATCCTCTTTCAGCCGATGGAGATGCGGGGCATGCTCATGGCCGGATGAGCGGGTTTCGTGTTTTCGCCGCAGCGACCCTGCTCGCGGTTGCCACAACCGCGGGAGCGGACGGCGGTGCGGTCGTAGCGCAGGCGGAATCCGACGCTCTCGTGGTGACGGTGTTTGTCGCACCAGTGCCGCTTCGAGCGGGGCCGGCGGATGTGAGTGTCCTCGTCCAGTCGGCGGGTGACGGGAACTCGATTCTCGACGCGGAGGTCTCGGTCCTTCTGTCGCGGGAAGGGGGCGTGGTTGCGCGAGCATACGCGGATCACGCGCAAGCCACCAATCAGCTCTTGTACGCGGCGCGTGTGGAGGTCCCGGCGCCGGGAGCATGGCGCCTCGATGTCGCGGTAGAGCGGGGTGAGGAGCGCGTTACGGTTGGCGCAGCGCTAAAGGCGGCGCCGGGCTTGGCCGCACCGGTTCGGTTCTGGCCGTGGGTTCTGCTGCCCATCGTCGTTGCCGGGAGCTTTCTCGTCCACCAGTGGTTGAGCGATTCCTAAGCCGTGCGAGGACGGAGCTAGGCTTCGGGCAAGGGCCCGCGCCACTCTTGGCCCCGTCCGGTGAGGGCGAGGTAGGCTCGGCGGAGAAGCTGGTAGACGGGGGCGTCTTCCCGCAGGAGGATCGGCCAGCAACGACCACCATACGCGTCGCGCACGAGCGCGGTGATCAGCTCGCGAGCGCGCGCGTCTGTCGCAAGCAGCTCCGAGCGGATGGGGCAAACCACCCGGTGGTGATAGGTGGCCAGGACGAACGGCCCGATGGCTCGGATGCGGTGCGTCGTGTGCGGAAAGAGCTCGCACTCGACGGGTCGCCCCTCGTAAGCCGTGCACTCTCGATTGAAGTGTGGGCAGACTCCGCCCTTCATTGCGATCTCGAGGATCGGGCCGTCGTTCAGCACGACGACCTCGTCGCGACGGGGGGCGAAGTAGCTCTCGAACTCGTTCTGTGAGACGCGAATGCTCGATAGCCTCGTACAGCAGTTCGTTTCACAATCCAGGCATGGGTTAGGGCTCACGGACGTCCCCGCTCGCCGAGCGCTCTCGTGTCCGGACACCCTCTGAGTATCGGCTCGGCCGCGGATGACCTTGAGCGTCGGAAGGTCAGGTGTGGGGCGGCGGCTCGATTCCCGTGTCGCCGGAGTCCGTTCGCGGCAGAGCCAGCGCAGTCGCCCGGACCGCTGCGGTTCGCACGCGCAGGTTCCGACGCCGCGGCCTACGATCCGGCGAGCTGGCGCCGCAGATGGCCCGAGCGGCCGATCGGTGGCTTCACCCAAGAGCGAACGTCATCGCCGTCGTCGACATCGGTGGAAGGCGCGTGTGTGCCGCTCCTTCGGCGAGTCGCGTGTCGTGGAACGCCTCCGCACGGATTCGATTGGGGTTCTCGAAGGAATTCTCGGCTTTCGGATCGTCGCCGGTCACGATTTCGCAGTCGAGGCTCGCGGTGATCGTTCGGTCCGCGAGCCGGATCTCGACCGGCGCGTGGGCCTCGAGACTTCGATTGGTGGCGAAAACGTGAAGCGTATCGTGGTCGAGAATCGCGCTCGTGTCGATCGTGTGAACGCGGCCGTTGGTGGCGGCTTCGTAAGAGGGCCCCTGAACCACCGGCCGAAGGGCACGGCCCCGCTTGCGCTTCGAGTACATCTCAAACACGTGAAAGATCGACTGCAATAGGAGCTGGTCCCCTTGTGTCTGGATCGGGGCGATGACGTTCACGATCTGAGCGATGTTGGCGATCTTCACGACGTCGGCGTGGCGAAGGAAGCTATTGAAAAAGCCGGCGACGACGAGCGCGTCCTCGAGATTGTAGAGTTCCTCGATGAGATGCGGCGCATGCTTGCCCGCACCATCCATTTCCATGTTCTTGTACCAGACGTTCCATTCGTCGAAGCAGAGGTACGCTCGCTTGTTGCTGCGCCGCCGCGCCTGAACGAAGCGACAGACGGCGTCCATCTCCTCGATCTGTCGGTCGACTGCGTTGGTGACGGCGAGAAAGTCAGCCGTGTCGCCGGCGCGATTGTCTACGTAGCGGTGAAGACTCATGTAATCGACCAGCCCTCCGACGTACTCGAGGACTCCGCGATCCCATTGCATGTACGAAGGCAGCGCGACGGTCGAGGATCCGCAGAGTACGAGCTCGATCGACCGGTCGACGTCCTTCATCATTTTCGCGGCCTGCTGCGCTCGGATCGCGTACTGCTCGGCCGGCACGTGTCCTAGTTGCCACGGCCCGTCCATCTCGTTGCCCAGGCACCACAGCGGGACGGCGTGCGGCGCGGGAGTTCCGCCTTCGACTCGCATGTCGGCGTACCGTGAGCCCGCGGGGGCATTGCAGTACTCCACCCAATCGCGCGCCTCTTCCGGTGTGCCGGTTCCGAGGTTCGCGGAGAGCATGGGTGTCCAGTCGAGCTTGCGGCACAGGAGAAGGAACTCCTCGGTGCCGAAGTGGTTGGTCTCGATGCTCTGCCAGGCGAGATCGCGTACGGTCGGCCGCGACTCGCGCGGGCCCACGCCATCCATCCAGTGATAGCCCGATGCGAAATTTCCGCCGGGGTAGCGAATCACCGGCATGGCCAGACGCTGGAGTGCGGCGAGAACGTCGCGGCGGAAACCGTCTTCGTCGGCGTGCGCCGATTCGGGCTCGAACACACCCTCGTAGACGCACCGGCCCATGTGTTCGAGAAAGCCGCCGAAGAGTCTGGGATCGACTTCTCCGATGTCGAAGGCGGTGTGCAGATGGATCGTTGTGTTTTTCACAAGACGCGTGCCGGTGCTCTGCCGATCTTGACCCTCTTCTGGGTTCAGCGCCAGCTCACGGAGCTTGGCGGAGTGGGCTACGGCCGGTCGACGCGCTGGGCGAGGGCGAGCTTCTCTTGGGTGAGCCTGATGCGCGAATGGAGCCAATCGATCTCGTACGCGTTTCGCAATCCGGCTTGCGCGTTCTCCAAGAGCGATTCCAGCACTCGAAGTCGCGTTTCGAGCCCCGCCACGTGCATCTCGCCGGCAGCGAGCGCGACGTCGAGCAACTGAATCGCGCGGATCGGGTGGCCTTCGTCGAATTCCTGCCGCGCGCGGTCGACCAATGCGTCCGTACCTGCCAGCTCGGCGATGATCTGGTACGCGTCGTCTGGGGGCACGGGGTACAGTTCCGCCGTCGAATCGAAGTGGAACCAGGTGGCGTAGTACTCCCAGATGCTCTTCACCGCCCACGAGACGCGGCCGTGAATCTGGCGCAGCTCGAGCTCCGGTGGCAGCGCGATCTCGGCCATCAGCTCGTGAACGGTCTTCCCGTCGTTCATGCCCCTCACCGTGGCGTCATGCACGTACTGCACGGCGTCGCGCATGCGGATGAGATCCGCCCGAATCCTCTCGCGCCCTTCGATGGGATTGTTGTGGCTCGGAATGATGATCTCGGGCTCGAGAGCGATGATCTGGTCCAGCGATCGGATGTACTCGATGGGCTTGCGGACCTTCTCGCCGCGCATCGTGAAGATGTTGGGAAACTGCGGGAAGAGCGGACCAAAAAAGTCGCCGCTGAGCAGGACCTTGGAGTCGGGAAGCCACAGGGAGATGTTGTCCGCGCCCTCAGCCCCCGGTGTGGGCAGAACTTCGAAGCGAACGCCTCCCTGTTCGAAGGCCAACGGCTCGTCGCCGACGAGGATCGTGGGCTCGACGCCGCCGTACGCGATCAAGGGAAGGGTTGGGGGCTCCTCGGGCATGAAGGGGAACAGCGTCCGGTTTCTGGAATGGAAATACGGCTCGAGCTCCTTCAGATATCTCTGCTCCTCCGGGAACTCGCGGTGGGTGACGATCTCTGTGCCGCGGTCCGTCCAAAAAGGGGTTCCGCCGCCGTGGTCGGCATGGGAGTGGCTGATGATCACGTGAGTCACGGGCCGGGCGGGAACCATCTCTTCCAAGACTCGACGCTGCTTGGCGGCCTGGATCGACAGACCGGTATCAAAGACCACGTGCCCCTCGTCGGTCGAGATCAGATGCACGTTGGCGACGCCGCGCGCTTGATAGACGTGGTCCGTCAGCTGGCGAGCCTCGATCGGGACATTGATGAGGTCCGCGGATCGCTCCATCTCGCCGGTCTCGGAGATGCGGCCCTGGACCATCTCCAAGGCGAGGTTGCCGACGGCCTCGCCGGCTCGAAGCTTGGTCTCGCGGCGGACGTCTTCGGAGAACAGAAACAGCGCCGCGACGGCGGCGATTGCGAGCCCGATCGGGCCGAGAATGACCCCGCGTCGTCCCTTTCGTTCACTCATATGGCCTCCCAAATCGCTTTACGAGCGGCGGATCTCTACCTTCAATATAAGGGCAATGCCTTAATTGCAAGAACACCCGACAACCCGCCATGGGTTGCCCCACGGCGGCGCCTAGTCACCAGAGCTGCCGAGAATGGCGGCCATCGCATGCGTGAGAGATCGAACGAACACGTCGCGATCCTTCGCATAACGCTTCGGGCGTCGGTGGACCGGGTACTGCCTGGAGAAGTCGGCGAGCGCGTGGAACAGGAGTCCGAACACCAAGATCGTTTTGGCCCGAGACTCCGCTTTGGGCAGCGGGGGCGAGACTTCCGCCAGACGCGCTAGGACGCGCTTCGTCTCGCCACGCAGCGGAGCCTCTGTCGAGAACGCCTGGGTCGGCCGGCCCCGATCCTGCGCCATCATCCGGAGGTAGTAGACCCCACCGTCCGGGTCGTCGAGCTTCTTCGCGAGCGGTACGACCAACGCCTCGACCACACCCGGAAGGTCGATGCCGCGTTCTTCTGCCGCGTCGAGCAGGCGGCGGCGCTCGTCCTCGATACTGTCTCGGTGTTTTTCCGCAATCGCTCCGAGCAACCCTGCTTTGCTCTGAAAGTGGTACTGCAGCGCCGACTTGTTCTTCTGCCCCGCGGCTACGTTGATCTGCGTGAGCGAGACGTTGTCCAGACCCTCGTCCGCGAAAGCGCGCTCGGCAGCGGCGATGAGCCGTGCGCGCGTGTCGACGGTGCGGCGGTACATGCGCCGGCTCCTAGCAGCGAACCGCACGGCTCCGCAATCGGCGCCGAATCCGCATTCTGCTCGAGATCTACATGCAACTCAAAGAGATGGGAATCGCGCAGGAGTCGTGCCTCCAAAAGAGCTCCTCGATCGACCGCGTGATGCCGATGCCAGTGCGTTTCGGGCGAGCGGCCGACCCTGTCTGAAGTCGGGTTGCGGCGGGCCAGCCAGATTGAGCTATGGTCGACCGTATCCCATGTAGAGCGGCCGCTTGCCGCGAAGCGGCGCTTCCCGCGGCTCGGGCTCGGGCAGCGTCTCGTCCCACTCCGTGTTTCGCCCGATTGAGGAGTTCGCCAGGATGAGTGCCGTGCCCAACGGAGTCACCAACGTTCATAAGCAGCCTTTCCTCTCCGGGCAGCTGACGCCGGTATCGGAAGAGCTCGACGTCGCGTCGTGCAAGGTCTGGGGCGAGATCCCGCCGAACCTGCGCGGGAAGTTCGTCCAAAACGGACCCAACCCACGCTTCGAGCCGCTGGGCCGTTATCACATGTTCGACGGCGACGGCATGTTGCACGGGGTCGATTTCAGGGACGGGAGCGTCTCCTACAAAAACCGCTGGATACGAACGCCAATGCTCCAAGCCGAGCTCAAGGCGGGCCGTGCGCTCTACCCGGGCCTTGCCGACTTGATGAAATTTCCCGATCAAGATCTCGTCGGTGACGCCGGCCCGATCAAGAACCCGGCGAACACCCACATCGTCAAGCACTCGGGCCGATTTTACGCGCTCTATGAGACGGGTAACCCCGTCGAGGTCACGGCCGACCTCGATACCCTCGGAATCCGAGACTTCGACGGCAAGCTTCCTTCGGGAATGACCGCTCACCCGCGGATCGACCCAGCCACCCAGGAAATGTTCTTCTTCGTCTACTCTCCCTTTGCTCCGTACCTGCGCTACTTCGTGGCGGACGCGGAGGGGAGGCTCGTGCATGCGGCCGATCTCGACACGCCGGCGCCGGCGATGATTCACGATTTCTTGATCACCGACGAGCACGCGGTCTTCCTCGATTCTCCCGTCGTCTTCAACATGGATGCGATCACCGATGGTGGCTCCATGGTCAAGTACAGCCCGGAGAACGGTACGCGCCTCGGCGTCATGCCGCGCTTCGGCAAGGCAGAGGACATCACCTGGTACGAGATCGAGAATGGCCATGTTCAGCACTTCTGGAACGGGTGGCACGAAGAGGGGATCGTCGAGCTGTCCGGGACGTTCAACTCGAATCCGCAGTTCGGGATGGACACCGACGGCGACCTTGAAGGTTCGAGCGCGTCAGGCCAGGCGGGCGTGCCCACCCGCTTCAAGATCGACCTCGCCAAGGGCGAGGCTACCGTCGAGAAGTTCGACGACATGGAAGGCGACTTTTGTCGCTTCAATGACGAAATGAACGGCAGTCGCACACGCCACCACTACATGGGAGGCTTCCGGGACGAGCGCGGGACCATCGGCGAGTTCGACACTGTAGTGAAGTACGACGATCGAACGAACAAGCGTGAGATCTGGCATTCCGGCAAGAATCATCACGTTGGCGAGGCGGTCTTCGCGCCCAATCCGGGGGGCTCGGCGGAGGACGACGGCTGGCTGCTCGTGACCGACCACGACCACGTGGAGAACACCACGGACCTCTGTGTCCTTGATGCCCAGAACCTCGAGGCGGGGCCGGTGGCGCGCGTCAAGATGCCGCAGAAGCTGGCCTTTGGCTTCCACGTGAACTGGTTCAAGGCCGAAGGCTGAGCATCGGCACAGGCGCCACGCCGCGCAACTCAGGGTGTCCGATCTGGGCTCGAATGCCGAGCCCGGGTCGGACGCTCGTCATCGCCGAGAGTCGCGCACCACGTGTGAGCCGACAATTCCCTCGTGCGTGATCGCGTCATTGAGCGCGGCGCCATCGGAGCGGATCGATCTGCGTGAGCTAGCAGCCTGTTGAAAAGCTCCTCCCGTCGCCAGGCACGCCCC
>JAJCZO010000432.1 GCA_029262355.1 Deltaproteobacteria bacterium | reverse complement strand
CGACATCGCCATCCTACCGCTCGGAACGGCCAACAACGTGGCCCGGTCGTTTGGATTGCCGTCGGTACGCCTCCACGGCCCCGCGGCCATCCGGCGCACGCTCGCCTCCCTGCGGTCGCTGGAGCACGGAATCGTCGACGTCGGCGAGGCCAATGGGGTGCCGTTCCTCGGCTCGTTCGCGCTCGGGATGGACGCCGCCATCCTGCGCCGACGCAACCGACTGCGCGCCCGTTCCCGACTGGGCGAAACCCTCGGGGGCTACCCGCTCTATCTGGCAAGCTGCGCGATCGAGACGCTGGGACATCAAAGCGTGCCTACTCGAATCACCGCTGACGATGTCCGGCTCGAGGCGCCGATCTACAATCTCCTCGTGACGAGGTGCCCGATCTACGCTGGCGAGTTCCGGTTCACCGGCCGCGGAGGCGTTCCTGCCGGTCGCCTGAGTCTGCACGCGTTCCACCACCGCCGGGACTTCCTCGTCGGCTACGCGAGCGCCTGGCGCCGACACGTAAGGCACGTGCGCGATGAGCTCACCGAGGATGCCCCGACCACGCGCCTGTGCCGAAACGCGCATATCCGGCTCTCCTCTCCAGCGGCGGCCCAGCTCGACGGCGAAGAAGCAGCAGCGTCGGACGAATGGCGAATCGAAGTCATCCCCGACGCGCTCCGACTACGCCTCCCGCCGCAGGTCTAGCGCCGTGGGGTGAACGCCGACGGGCGCCCGATCCGTGGATACCAGCCCGCCCACATCCGCCGTGCACGACGTACGAAGATCGTCGAGGAAGGCGAGTTCCACCTCGGCCATTCGCTGACGGCGCCGAAGAATCACCACCGAGGCGCGTGCGAGTACTCCCTTGAATCTGAACTGCGGGAAGTCGATCTGGTCCTCGATCTGCCTATGCAGAGCCCTGAGATCGTCCCGCCAACGGTCGAGCACGTCGAGCACTCGGCGCGTGTCCACCTCGTCGAAGAAGATCGCACGCGCCGCCAACTCGCCGTCGCTCCCGAGCCTGACGTTGGGGATGTCGGAGAACCACTCGTCGAAAGAGCGTCGACCCGCTTCGGTGATCCGATAGGGTCTCCGGCGCCGATCCGCACCCTGTTCGTTCGCGACGACCTCGACGAAGCCCTCGTCCACCAGCTTCTGCAGATCGCGATAGGCGTAACCGGTGTTGGTCTCGATTCCCGCCCGACGCACGTACTCTTTTACGAGCGCATAGCCATGATGCGGGTCGCCACCCCGGAGTAATCCCAAAATCTGGTGTCGAAACATCGTCTGCTCCTCCCCTGTGCGAGAAGCAGACGTAGTACGGGCACCGCGGGGCCCACAATGAATCACCCCAAGCGATTCGGTGGACCGATACGCACAGAAACCTCAGCGATTCCGGTTGGTCTGGCGCCGCACACCGCGTCAAGACGGACAGCAAAGAATCAGTACCAGCGGTACCGAAGAGTCGCTCCGTACGTGCGCGGGGGCCCGTTGATCCCCGCGTACCCGCTCACGATCGGCACGTCGAACCCAACGACGTTGTAGCTCTCGTTCGCGAGATTCATGGTCCACAAAGTGAGTTCCCAGCGATCGTCCTCGGTCCGAAGTCCGCCGCGCAGGTTCACGAGATTGACCGGCGGCTGCAGAAGGGCTTCGTCGAGGTCTTGAGAGAGGTAGGATTTGTCGCGGTAGCTGTACTCCGCGCGGAGGAAGCCGAGCAGTGGCCACTCGAGCCATGGTGCATCACCGATCGGCGCCGTGAATTGCGCGAACGTCGAGACCGTCCATTCCGGCGCGTTGTCGAGTGGTCGGCCGGTGAGGTCCTCGACACATCCGGTCGGCGCAACGAGATTCCCCGCCTCGACCCTCTTGGCGAACTCATTGGGCGCCGTGCACGGTGCGTTCGGGAAGTCCTTGTATCGCGCGTGGTTATAGCCGGTTCCGAAACCCGCCATGAACATGGGGTGCGGAACGAACAAGGCATCGGTCTCGACGCCATAGCTGACCAGGCTACCCGCGTTGGTCACGCGGAAGGAGCTGCCGTCGAAGGCCTGAGTCTGAAAATCGTCGTACCAGGTGTAGAAGAACGTCGCGTTGAACGTGACCATCCGGTCGAACCATGCCGTTCGGATACCGGCCTCGACGTCGGTAGCCTTTTCATCGTCGAACCTCGTGTTCAGGCCGTCCACCGTTCGAAGCTGATTGAAGCCGCCGGACTTGAAGCCTCGAGCGGCCTTCACGAACGCCATTGCATCGTCGGTCGGGTAGTACTGAAGCGCGCCCATCGGGGACACGTTGAATACGCTGAAGGCTTCGTTCGCGAATCGGTCCGGGCCAAAGATTCCGGCGTCCGACGCCTTGAATCCGGAGATCTGGGTGCCGACGCGCTTCTTCTCCTCGTACGTCCCACGAACGCCGATCGTCACGTCCCACTGCTCGGCCAGGTGATACGTCCCCTGACCGAAGAACGCGTAGCTCCACGTCTTGTGGCTGTTCGTGTCGGTGTTGAAGATGCGTCCATTCTCGTCGGGGGTTCCAAACGTGAGGAACAGGTCGCGAAGCGAATCGGACGCCTGGAACCACTCGCGCGAGATCCCGGTCCGCCCGACCGTCTCGTCATTCTGGTAGTAGAAGTAGAGGCCCGCGACGTACTCGAGATCTTCGCCGTACGGAGACGTGACCCGCAGCTCCGAGGAAACCTGCTCGAACTCCTCGTCGGTCGTGTTGAAGACGGCGTCGTAACTGGAGAAATCTCCGTCGAGGACACTCGAGCTGTTGAACTGACGATACGCGTTCAGGAACGTGATCACGTAGTCGTTGAGGTCGTAGTTGAGCTCCCCCGCGACGCCCCAGATCGAGAGATCGTTCGTGCTTCTTTCGTTGGCGTCGACGATGCGGTCGAACGGATTCACAGGCGGGAGGGGACGTCCCGTAGCGCCCTCCAGGCTGCCGATCCCGGGGATTCCCGACGCAAAGGCATCCGAGAACACGACGTCGAGATTCGGAAAGCCTTCGTAGCTCAGGATGTCCGCAACGCAGCACTTGCTCGACTCAGAGCCATAGTCGCCCCAAAGGATCAGCTCGAGGTCGTCGCTGATATCGAAGAGCCCGCGCAGGCGAGCTCCACTGCGATTCAGGTCGTTCACGCCTCCACCGCTCATCAACTCGTCGTACGGGCCGCGGTGAACAGAGTAGCCCGAGAGGCGCACTGCGGCGAAGTCTTCGATGAGCGGCATGTTGATCGAGCCGCGCACCTGCCGATTCTGGAAATTGCCGGCCTGCCCCTCGATCAGCCCTTCCCAGACATCGAGCACGGGCTTCTTGCTCACCACGTTGATGGCGCCGGCTGCCGTGTTCTTTCCGTACAGCGTTCCTTGCGGGCCACGTAGGACCTCAATCCGCTCGATGTCTGCCAGGTCGGTGATCGATGCGGCGCCGCTACGCCCCTGGAAGACCCCGTCGATGAACACACCGACACTCGGATCGATTCCCGCATTGTTTCCGTCGCTGCCGATGCCGCGAATCCGCACCGCAGTGGAGCGGGAATCGGTGACCGCGTTGATCTGTACGTTCGGCACGTACTGCGAAATGTCGAGCACGCTCGTGAGACCCGAGTCCTCGATGAACTGACTCGTCAGCGCGGTCATCGAGATCGGAACGTCCTGGATGTCCTGCGCGCGCTTCTGCGCCGTGACCACGAGCTCCTCGATGCCGATGCCCTGGTTGCGCGTCTTCGTCGGCGCGACGACCTCGATACCCGGTGGCGGTTCGTCGAAGCTTCGCGGCTCACCCTCCGCAATGGGATCGGTGCCCGCTTCTTCTCCCGCAGTGTAGTCGGGGGGCCCGGTCGGACTCTCCGGCCCACCTGAATCGTCCTCCGCAAGAGAAACTGCCGCAGTTGAAAGCAGCAGAAGGACCACCGAGAGACGACGGAGCATTCTCGCTCCTATCGGGTTTCGGAGGATCCGTCGAACACCGCGATTCGGCTCATTTGACCGCAACCTTGGCCGTCTGGGCCGCCTCGGACAGAGTGAACTTCGTCTCGTCCCAGTCGGGGGGCCCCATCAGCGAGCGCGCGTCGTTGGAGAACCCATAAACCTCTTCGGGCCCCGTCCAGCCGATATCGAGCTCCCCGTTCGCGTTCTCGTCGTGGAACACCTTGATCGCGTACTCGCCGTACGGGAGCCCCTCGAAGACGGTCGTAGCCTTGCCGCCGACCGCCTTGATCTTGGCGACGCGGAAGCCGTCATCGTCGGACTCGTAGTCCTCTCGTGAGTTCGCGAGTTGGATGAGGACCTCACCGTCCTCGGACTCGAACCCCGTCGCGTCGAGCGTCAGGGTTCCGGTCTCTGGCTCCTTGGCGGCGGCGGAAGTTGCAAGCAACACCCCCGCAGCCATCGCAACGCCCACTCTCAACCAGTGCTTCGAAACCATGGCTCCCCTCCCGTCTAGTAGAACCGATACCGCAGGGTCGCGCCGTACGTTCGCGGCGGGCCGTTGATGCCGGCGTACCCGCTAATGATCGGCACGTCGATACCCACGATGTTGTAGCCCTCATTGAAGAGATTCGCCGCCCAGAGCGTGAGCTCCCAGCGATCATCATCGGTGCGAATACCGCCGCGAAGGTTCACGAGGTTCACCGGCGACTGAATCAGATTCTCGTCGAGATCTTGGGCCAGGTACATCTTGTCGCGATACGAGTACTCCGCCCGCAGGTAGCCGAGGAGAGGCCACTCGAAGCCCGGCATCTCACCAATCGGAGCGGTGACCTGACCGAAGAGCGACACCGTCCACTCGGGCGCGTTGTCGAGCGGCTTCCCCGTGAGATCTTGGGTGCACCCAGTCGGCGCAACCAGATTTCCGGCCTTCACTCGTTCTTCGAAGGCACCTTCGGCGGTGCACGGAGCACCATCGAAGTCGGTGTACCGCGCGTGATTGTAACCAGCCGCGAAGCCGCCCACGAACATCGGGTGCGGGATGAACAACGCATCGGTCTCGAAACCGTAGGTCTCGAGATTGCCCGCATTCGTCACGGTGAACGAGTTCCCGTCGAATTGCTGCGACTGGAAGTCGTCGTACCAGGTGTAGAAGAATGTCCCGTTGACCGTGAGCATCCGATCGAACCACGCCGTACGAATACCGACCTCGGCGTCCGTCGCCTTCTCGTCATCGAACTGCGTGTTCAGCCCATCGAGCGTCCGGAGTTGGTTGAAGCCACCCGACTTGAAGCCACGGGCGAACTTCGCGAAGGCCATGACCTCGTCCGTCGGATAGTACTGGATTGCTCCCATCGGCGAGAGGTTGAATACGGACAGGCTCTCATTCGCGTACCGATCGGGACCGAACGGCCCCGCGTCCGCCGCCTTGAATCCCGAGATCTGCGACCCCGTCCGGCTCTTCTCCTCGTAGGTTCCGCGCAGACCCAGAGTGAGGTCCCACTCCTCAGTCAGGTGATACGTTCCCTGCCCGAAGAACGCATAGCTCCAGGTCTTGTGAACGTTCTCGTCCGTGTTCGACACCCGCCCGTCGCCGTCCGGATCACCGAACAGAAGGAAGGTGTTCCGCAGCGTGTCGGAGGTGAGGAAGTAGTCGCTGCCGATCCCGGTCTCTCCGGACGTACGGTCGTTCTGGTAGTAGAAGTAGAGACCGCCAACGTACTCGAGATCTTCGCCGTAGGGGGACGTCAGCCGGAGCTCCGACGAGTACTGCTCGAACCGCTCGTTGGTCTCCTGGAAGACGGCATCGTAGCTCGAGAAGTCGCCGTCGAGGACACTGTCGCTATTGAACTGCCGGTACGCGTTCAAGAACGTAATGATGTAGTCGTCGATGTCGTAATTGATCTCACTCGCGAGACCCCAGACGGTCACGTCGTTCTTCGACTCCTCATTGGCATCCACGATACGATCGAAGGGATCCACACTCGGGAGAGGACGGCCGGTCGAGGCCTCGAGACTATTGATACCCGGGATACCCGACGCGAACTTCTCCGAGAACACCGCATCCAGATTCGGGAACCCCTCGTACGAAATGATGTCGGCCACGCAACACTTGTTGGATTCCGTCCCGAAATCCGCCCAGACGAGCAGCTCGAGATCGTCGCTGAGGTCGAAGAGCCCCTTCACACGCGCCCCGGCGCGATTCGTGTCATTGACCCCGCCGCCGGAAATGAGCTCGTCGAACGGCCCGCGATCGACGTAATAGCCCGACACCCGCAAGGCCGCAGTCTGATCGATCAAAGGGATGTTGATCGCACCGCGAACCTGTCGGTTCTGGAAATTCCCGACCTGCCCTTCCATGATGCCCTCCCAGACGTCCACCACGGGCTTCTTGCTGACGACACTGATTGCCCCTGCTGCGGTGTTCTTGCCGTACAGCGTGCCCTGCGGGCCGCGGAGAACCTCGATCCGCTCCACGTCGACGAGGTCTGTGATCGAGGCCGCGCCCGACCGCCCCATGAAGATCCCGTCGATGAAGACGCCAACGCTCGAGTCGATGCCAGCGTTGTTTCCGTCACTGCCAATGCCGCGGATCCGGATTGCGGTCGAACGGGAATCGGTCACCGCGTTGATCTGAACGTTCGGGACGTACTGAGACATGTCGAGCACGCTCGTGAGGCCCGAGTCTTCGATGAACTGGCTCGTGAGAGCGGTCATGGAGATCGGAACGTCCTGAATGTCCTGTGCACGCTTCTGCGCCGTGACCACGAGCTCTTCGACCGGGATTCCCGCACTCGGCGACTTCGTCGGCGGTACGACCTCGATACCAGGCGGTGGCTCGTCGAAGCTACGGGGCTCACCTTCCGGAATCGGGTCCGTCCCCGCTTCCTCGTCAGCGGTATAATCGGGCGGCCCGTCCTGCCCTTCGTGGTAACCCTGATCGTCCTGCGCGCGCGCGTCGCCAACCAGGAGCGAGGAACAGGTGAACGCAGCCAGCACTGCAAGAAGAATGGTGAAGCGAAGGGACATCCGATCTCCGATGGGGTGAGATTGTGTGAAAAGGTGCAGCGGTCGGTGGGCGTTCTTCATACCCGGTGGATCGAGTTCCGAGCAACGGCGGTTTTTGGTTTGAGTCATTAGGTCGCTGTCCAACCCCCATCGACATCGATCACGATGCCGCTCGCGTAACCGCACGTCGCGAGAAAGTGTGCGGCATCTGCTGTGTCACGAGCAGTTCCCGCTCGACGCGCAGGAATGGCATTCACCGTCGACTCCCAGAACGCGGCAAGCTTCTCGGGCGGGAGGTTGTTCTTGATGTCGGTTCCTTCGACCAGGCCAGGGGAGAGAACGTTGACGCGGATGCCGCGCGGCGCGAGCTCCACCGCGAGATTCTTGCCCAGCGCGTTCACAGCGCCACACAGCGCCGCACCACCACTGTACTCCGGCACGTACGCGGCCGCTGCGATCCCCGAACACAAGATGATCGAACCACCGTCGGACATCTTGGGTACAGCGTGATGACACGCATAGATCTGTCCAAAGAACCGTCCCTCAAAGAGGGCCTTCCACTCCTGGGCCGGCAATTCGTCAATCGTGCCGAATACCGCACCGCCCGCACACGTCACGAGCAGGTCGACGCGTTCGAGCCGATCGAACACTGCCTTCACCTGCGACTCGACGCCCACATCGGCCGCAATTCCAATTGCGCCGCCACCGAGCTGTTCCGCCGCACCGTCCAGTCGGGCTTGCGTCCGACCAACGAGCACGAGCTGCGCACCTTCTTCAGCAAAGCGCTCGGCGATGCCCAGGCCAATGCCGGACCCGCCCCCTGTAACGACTGCCACTTTTCCGTCGAGCTTGCCCATGAATTCGTCTCCCGTGGCTGCAGCTCAGCCGATTCTCAGGAACTCGAGTGCGTTGTCGCGAAGCACCCGCTGTTGGGTCTCGTCTTTGACCGGCAAGGCACGGAACTGCTCGATGCACTTCCGTAGGCCCAGACCGTTGGTGCCGAACAGCACCTTTCCACGCCCTCGAGAGCTGTCCATGAATCGGACTTGGCGTTCATCGAGGCTGCGCGGGAAATAGGCAGAAATGTCGCCGTACACGTTCGGGTGCCGCCACAGCATCGAGCACCACTCATCGACCCACGGCCAACCGGTGTGCGAGAGGTTGATGCGAAGATTCGGGAAGTCGATCGCGACGTCGTCGACGAGCATCGGACGACCCACGTCGGACGGCAGCACCTCCGCGGAGTGACCGACCTGCATCCCGACCGCGATGTCGAGCTCATTGCACTTTGCGTACAGCGGATAGAAGCGACGGTCGTTCGGCGCCATGCCGAACGACAGGGGATGAAACCAGACGTACTTGAATCCGTACTCGCGAACGCCCTTCTCGACGTCCTGGAGGCTCTCTTCGATCCGCCACGGATTGTAGCTCGCCGCCCCGATGATACGCCCCTTCGACTCGGCGACGAGCTTCCCAACGTCGTCGACATTGTAGTCCAAGATCAGCTTGTGGTGGTGTCGGTACGACCACATCTTGGTCGCGGTGATCACGATGTGGGAGTAGCCGAGCTCGTCCATGTCCCGCACGAGGGACTTCACGGACGCGTGTCCCTGCAGCATCGAAGATCCGGGGTCCTTCTTCGCCGCTCTCTTCTTGCCGCCAGCCTTCTTCTTGGAGCCACCCTTCGGATCCGCCGGTGCCGCCGCGGCCTTGAAGGTCGTTCGCAACATGATCTTGAACTCTTCGAACTCGAAGATGTTCCCGCCGAGACTCCGCTTCGCCTCGATCGGGTGGTTCATCACGTCGATTGCAAGAACTCGTGCCACGACAGCCCTCCCTCTGCCCTCAGTACCGCCAGCGCGGCGCCGGAGGCATGATCGAGTACTCTGCGCAGCCGTAGGCGCGCTCACCCGTCTCCTCGACCTCGAAGTCGAAGAAGCCCTCGAAGCAGTCCATGCCGCACTCGGCGTCGTTCTCGCCGCGCATCTGCCCATTGACCGTCTGCGCATACTTGCGCCCGGTCCGGATGTGAACGACCTCTCCGTCGGGCAGCGTGAACTCGTACCGAAAGCTCATCGCCGAACGCCCGTCGTCCTCGAGCCGAACCTCACACGTGCAATCCTGAATCGGCCGCGTTCCCTTCGCATCGGAAAGAAACCCGCCGACCGTCGGAGATCCAGGGATCGGCGGCTCGTACGCCGGGTTCATCCAGCCGAACGCGTTCAGATGTTTGTCCGCGAATTGCACGGACGGCCAGAAGTGGCCGAGGCTCTGCTGCCGCGTCACCGCTGGCTGCTCCCACGGAGTCTCCGTGCTGAACCGGAAGGTCCACGAGTGGTCGCGATGCGCGAAGGAGTTGATCTTGCGTACGCCCGGTCGGGGGCCACCACGGACTTCGAAATCTCCGGTGCAATGAAGACCCTGTTCGTAGTGGCCGCCGTAGTACATGGCCCCCGAGAGCGGATTGCCGCCGAAGCAGTCCCGGTAGTCGAACGCGGGGAACCGTGCCTTGTAGGTGAGGTCGAAGCCGTAGCGCGGCCCGTCAAAGGTCATCCGCAGCTCCTCGAGCGGCTTCACGACCGTGTACGTCATGTGCCCCTCGGTGAGCTTGTCGAAGGGACCGTCAGACACCCCCGGAGGCAGAGCGACCTTGTTCGCCCACGGCATCGGAACGCCGTCGATCACGAGCATCGTACTGAACCGAGCGTAGCCCCGATTGGTGCTTGCGTGAACGTGGTTCACACCGAACACGTCGGCCTCTCGATCGCAGATCGAGAACCAAAAATTGTCGCTCCAGAGCCCTGGCTCAGCGTCCGGGGCACGGTGCAGATACTCATCTTCTGGTGTGACCAAATGCTCTTCCTTTCGGTTGAGGGATCGAAACGGACGGGGTCTCAGGGGCGGCTCTTCTGCTTCAGCTCGGTCATGAAGTCGCGCGCCGCGTCGTCGAAACCGAGGATCTCGATCGTCGACGCAGCGGCAGACATGCATTCGTAGTAGGCGAAGTCGACGCGCATGCCTCCGGCAATGACCCCGTCCGCTGCGGGCGCTCCGAGCTCCGCGGTGAGTCGCGCCGTCGTTGCTTCAAAATCGGGAACGACGAATGCAGTGTGGTGAAGTCCGGTCCCGCCTGCATCTTGAAACTCGCTGTGAATCGTCGTGCCACCCGCCGGCTTCACGAGCTCGAGCTGCGTGACTCCGAGGAAGCCGAGCGAAAGATCCAGCACGCCGTCGGACGGGCCGCCGCGATGACGGCAGCCGTCTGCCATCGCCACACCTTCCATCCGCTCGAAGTAGCGCACTCCGAAGACGCTCCCGAACCAGGCTTCCGCCTCTTCGAGGTTCGGAACGACGTACGCCACCTGAAAGAAGAACGGCGCTAGATCTGTGATTGCGCTCGCCATGGTCTCAGTGGGGGCGCGCGATGACCTTCACGCAGCCGCTGTTCTTGTCAGCCGCGATTCGGAAAGCCTCTTCGAGCTGGTCGAAAGGCAGAACGTGACTCACCAGATCCTGCGCCGGCACCTTCCCACTGGCCATCCAGTCGAGGCAGAGCTGATAGTCCGCCTTGTGGCCGATGACGCCGTGGTTCAGGCAGAAGAGGAGCGAGACGTCCTTCAGAATCGCCTGCCAGGAATCCAGCGGCACGAGGTCATCCCAAAGACCGAGCACGACTACCTTGCTGGCCGGTCGGACGATCTCGAGCGCTTGGCCCAAGGTAGGAGCGTGGCTACCGACCGTTTCGACGACTAGGTCGGCACCGCGGCCACCGGTCTCGTCGAGCAACCGGTCGACCAGGTTCTCCGTACCACTTTCCACGATGACATCGACGCCGAACTTCTCCGCGAGCTTCTTCTGGGAGTCATACTTGGCCGTGATGATGACCTTCTCCGCGCCAAGCGCCTTCGCCGTAGCCGCGGCACACAGGCCGAGAACACCAGCGCCGAGGACCACGACCTGCTCGCCGCCAACGATCCCCGCGCGTCGAACCGCACTGACCGAGCACGCGTAGGGCTGCACGAGCGCGGCGACGTAGGTCTCGATCCCCTCCGGGACGTGGTAGAGGCCGCGCTCGGTGAACTTCAGATGGTCAAAGAAGCCCTCGAGGCCTGGCTCGGCGATGTTCTCGCACTGCGTGAAGAGTCCCGTGGTGCATTGGGAGCAGTACCCGCACGAGCGACTCTCGAACTGATCGACAGTCACGCGATCCCCCGGCTTCACACGGGTTACACGGTCGCCGACCTCCTCGACGACGCCAGCGAACTCATGGCCACCAGCGCCCGGCATCGGAAACTCCATGAGCTTCGTCGCAGGCCCGCCACCGGTCCACCAATGCAGGTTGCTGCCACAGATCCCGACACCCTCGGTGCGGATGAGCACCGCATCGTCCCGATCGATCTCCGGCTTGGGGAACTCCTGGAGTTCGATCTTGTACGGTTCGACTAGAACTGCTCCGCGCATCGTTGCCATCGTCTTCTCCGTCGTCTCGGGTTTCGGTCTGGCGCGATCGGCTCAGGAGCCTCGTCGCGCGGAGTCCTCTTGTGAGCTGAGCGATGCAAAGTCGGTCGCCTGCTCGCTCGGCGCGTGCTCCTTTTGCGCACTCGCCAAGAAGTACTTCTGCAATACGCGCAGCCGCTCGCCGTCGCCGCTTGCTCGCGCCTGGTTCGCCAACCCGAGGAGGGCCACGTGGAGTGCGTGGTTGTCTGCGAGCAGCTCTCCGAAGACCGCCTCGGACGGCGGAGGTCGGTGCGTCGAGACACCCTCGCTCGACAACAATCCGCGGGCGGCATCGCTATCTGCGCGCACCGCTGCCGCCGCCTCGGCCTCGAATGCGGCCGGTAGCCCATCGAGCAAGGCCGCCAATACCTCGGCTTGGGTGCGGGCGCTGGGATCCACCAGCGCAGGCAAGATCGATTCGCGCACACAACGAGCCATGCCTTCGATCAGCGTGGCCGCCCGAAGAGTTCGTGTCGTCATCGTCCCACTCCAATCGCGGCCGCCAGAGCCGGTACCGCTTGCTCCCCGAACGCACCGATCTGCACCAAGCGAAGGTCTGACGTCCGTCCGTCCGCGAAAGCGCGCAAGCCGGTGAGCCCAACCAAGGTCGCCTTCAGTTGCTCGAGGATCTCGTAGAAGGAGACGTTCTCCTCGGCGATCGGAATACCCGACTTCTCGGAATAACGCGTGGCCATCGGGCCGGCGATACTGCACCAGCCGGCGAGGTTCTCGAGGCGGGAAAACGCCACGTCGACCATCGGATCACCGATGAACGCGCGCTCCCAGTCGATGAGCGCGACGATCTTTCCGTCGCGCCAAACGAAGTTTCCCATGCGGTAGTCGTTGTGAATCAGCGACAGTCGCGAGGACACCGGGCGACGCTCATCGAGCCACGCCAGGATCTCTCGCAGAAGCGGGTACGGCCGGAGCTCCACCCGGTCGAGGATCTCCCGGCAACGGTCGAGCTCGAGCGCACCCGGGTCAGCCGCGTCGGTCGGTACGCCCAGGAAGCTGAGACCGAGCCCTTGCCAATCGAGCCCATGCATCGTGGCGAGCACATCGGTGAACTGCCGGTGCATCTCCTGGCGCACATCGTTCGGAATCGACTCGTCCCAGGGCAGTGGGATCTCCCCGTCCACGAACTCCATGATGTAGAAGCGCGTCCCGAGAACGTCACCCGTATCCTCGAGCCACAGCGCGCGCGGCACCGGAACGGCCGTCGCCTCGAGGGCCTTGAGAACGCGATACTCCTTCGAAGCGTCGTACGGCTCGAGGACGCCACCACGTGGCTCGCGACGAACGACGAGGTGACCTTCACCACCCCGCCATTTCGCACGCGCCGTCCACGTCTCGTAGGAGAACCCGCCCGGAATTCGCTCGAGGTCATGCACCTCGGCCGGACCACCGGTCTGCTCGGCGATGAACCGAGCCAGTGCTTGCTTCATGTCGATCATTCGCACACCGCTTCCGGTCTCAGTACTCCAGCTTTCGCTCGTCGAACGTAATCAGCTTGTCGACCGCGACCTTCCCGATGACACGGCCCTCGGTGTCCATCTTGCCGATCCACGACTCGCGCGCGTCGCCAACAATGTCGAGCCGATCGCACACCGCCTCGAGGAACTTGCGACGCAGCGCCGGCTGCTCACCGAGTTCGACGCGGCCGACGACGGTCACCGAGCCCAAGCCGGGCACCGCAAAGCATGCCGACATTCGCGGATCCCGCTCCCAGGCCCGGGTCTTCGGACGATTGGCGGTCGTGGTCACGTAGAGCCCGCCGTCGATCACGGCGTGCGACACCCACACCCCGATGGTCTGGCCGTCCTTGCGAGCGAAGGTTACCGAACAACCCGGCGCGTCCGCGATGACCTGCCACGCGTCCGCGTCGTTCATGTCGAACATGCCCAGGTCTTCCCAGGCCTCTTGATCCGCCATCGTCCTCTCCTTTTCTTTCAGCTCAGACGAGCCAGCGTGGACGCACCGGCTGGATCGAGTACTCCGCCACCCCGTAACCGCGTTCGCCGGTCTCCTCGACCTCGAAGTCGAAGAACGGCTCGTAGCAATCGAAGCGGTTTTCGAGATCGTTCTCGCCGCGATCCCAGAGCTTCACCTGTCCGTACTTGCGGCCGGTGCGAACGTGGATCACCTCGCCGTCCGGCATCGTGATCTCGTACCGGAAGGCCGCGGCATCGCGACGATTCTCCTCGGTGAGGATCTCGGCCGTCGCGTTCAGGATCGGCTTCGCGCCGTCGGCCGTCGCGCAGAATCCGCCGACCGGCTTCTCTCCGTCGGGTAGCCCCATGCCGCCATACTCCATCACGCCGAACGCGTTGATGTGCTTGTCCTCGAGCTGGATCGACGGCCAGAAGTGTGACGGATAGTCGCCGTGCTCGGGCTCCCAGGGCAACTGATCGGCAAAGCGCGTCGACCAGGAGTGATCCCGGTGAGACCAGCTGTCGAGCTTCCGGGTTTCGCCTTTACACGGACCGCCGCGGATCTCGAACGTGCCGCTGCAGTGCATCGCCTGCTCGAAGTGGCCACCGTAGTCGTGGAACCGCGCGAGCGGATTACCATTCACGCTGTCGCCATAGTCGAACGCAGGGAAGCGACCTCGAAACGTTTGGTCGAACCCGAAGCACGGTCCGTCGAACTGGATCCGGATCTCCTCGAGGGGCTTCACCACCTCGTACGACAGACGCCCGTCGGTCCACGGACCGTTCTCGACATCGACCGAAAGCGGAACCTTGTTGCCCCAGAGCTGCATGACACCATCGATGATGTACAGCGCCTCGTAGCGGGCGTAGCCCTTGTTGGTCAGGTGAAAGTGGTTGATGCCGAAGATGTTGGCTTCGCGGTCGACGACGCTCACCCAGAGGGTGTCGCCCCAGAGCAGATGCTGGATCTCCTGTGGACAGGCGTGTCGGTACTCGTCTTGTGCGGTTATCATTCGTCTACAATCTCCAGGTCGGGGTCACTTCAGGAGGTAGCCGCCATCGACCACGAGTGTCTCACCCGTGATGTACGACCCGGCCGGGCTCGAGAGGTAAAGGACGGCGTTCGCAACGTCGTCGGTGCTTGCCCAGCGTCCATAGAGAGGCACGAGGTCCTTCGGGTCGCCGAGTTGATTCGTATCGATGATTTCTTTCGTGCCCGGCGTCGCGACGATCCCGGGCGCAATCGCGTTCACGCCGACGCCGAATTCGGCGAGCTCGAGGGCCGCGGACTTCGTCAGCATGATGACGCCCGCCTTGCTCATGTTGTAGGCGGCCACGCCGGGGCCCGAGGGGCGCAGCCCTTGAATCGAGGCCACGTTCACGATCCGCCCGCCCTTGCCGCCATCGGCCATGGCCTGGCCGACCTTCTGTGTCGCGACGAACGCGGACCGCAGATTCAGTGCGATCACCCTGTCCCACTCCTCGAGCTGGAGCTCGAGAAAGCTCGTGAACGGATAGATCCCGGCGTTGTTTACGAGAACCCCGGGGACACCGAGCTCGCGCTGCGCCAACGCGACCCACACGTCGATCGTGGCCGGGTCGCTCATGTCCCCGTCGGAGTACACGGCGCGCCCGCCGAGCGACTTGATCTCCTCCGCTACGTTCTTCGCGGAATCGCCGGAGAGATCCTGCACGGCAACGGCCGCGCCCGCCTCTGCCAGGCAAAGCGCCACGCCCCGCCCGATCCCCTGGCCTGCGCCGGAAACAAGCGCAACCTTCCCCTCGAGAGAGAATCGTCGTTCCAAAGCCGTCGTCATCGAGTGCCTCCTGTGGGAACCGACTTGGGAAGCCCCAAGGCGCGTTCCGCGATGATGTTGCGCATGATCTCAGACGTGCCGCCCCCGATCGTGTAGGCGCGCGCGTCCAGATAAAGCCCCTGCCAGCGACCGCGGTCGAGGGCTTGCGTGTTCCCGCGACCAATCGTCGCGTACGGCCCCTGGATCTCCAGTGCCGTGTCCATGATCCCGCGTCGGAACTCCGAAGCGGCGAGCTTTCCAATCGCCGACTCCGGACCGAGCGCCTCCCCACGAAGCTGCTTGGTGAGAACCCGGTAGCCCGTGTACTTGAGAGCTTCTTTCTGCGCGTAGAGCGTCGCGAGCTTCTGGCGCACGACCGGATCGTCGAGCATCCCCCGCTGCTCGGCGAGATCGCGCAACCGGCCGAGTGAGCGCTCGAGTTCGACGACCCCGGAGAGGCCACTTCGCTCGGCAGACAACGTCGACTTGGCGACGGCCCAACCCGCATCGATCTGACCCACCACGTTCGCGCGCGGGATAGCCACGTCCTCGAGGAAGATCTCGCTGAAGTGGCTCTTGCCGGTGATCTGGCGAATCGGCTGGATGCGCACGCCCTCGCTGCGCATGTCCATCAAGACATACGTGATACCGTTCTGACCTGCCGGCTCTTCGCCCGTGCGTACGAGCAGGAAGCACCAATCGGCGATCGGGCCGAGGCTCGTCCACACCTTCTGCCCGTTCACGATCAGGGTGTCCCCATCGACGGCGCCGCGCGTTCGCAGGGCGGCGAGGTCCGACCCCGCGCCCGGCTCGGAGAAGCCCTGACACCAGATGTCCTCGGCCCGGAGGATCCGAGGCAGGTAGTGGCGCTTCTGCTCGGCCGTGCCGTGCTGAATCAGAGCCGGCCCGAGGATGTTGATCGCGATCGTGTTGATGAGCGCGGGCGCTCCGGCCCGTGCGCTCTCCTCCGCGAAGATGACCTGCTGAGTGGGCGAAGCCTCGCGACCACCGCACTCCTTCGGCCACGCCAGCCCGACGTACCCCGCATCGCACAGACGGCGCTGCCAGGCGCGAGAGTGCTCGACGGCCGCGGCAGGATCGGACGGCAGACGGCCCACCTCCGCAAGGTTCTCCTCGAACCACGCACGGAGGTCGGTTCGAAATGCTGCGTCGTCTATGGAGTCGTTCAGATTCATGGGGATCTTCAGATGAGGCGGGCGACACTCGCCGCGTGTTGCGTGGCATCCGCGATCTGGCGAGGTGCGAACGCCGAGCCGACGAGGAAGAGCTCGGGGACCCGGCCCTTGAGCTCGCGATACAGTGCGTCGTCGCTCTGACTGCCGAGGCTCAATACGAGAGTATCCACCTCGTCGATCCTGCCGTCCGCGCCGGTGTGAGCATTGATGGTCCGAACCTGACGGTCGGCGAAGGAGCGGACCCGGGTCGAGGGATGGATCACGACCCCCCCCGAGTACAGACGGTGGAAGATCTCGCCCTGGGTATAGCGATCGATCTGCGAGCCCGGCATCAGCCACTTGTGGACGATCTCGACGTGCTTGCCTGCAGAAGCGAGATGATCCGCTACACCTGGCGTGATCATGTGATCGTCTTCGGAGGCGATCACCACGTGCTCGCCGATCGAGGCCCCCCCCGAGAGAGCCTGGGCAAAATCCACGACGTTCGGACCGTCGAGGGGACCGCGGCGCGGTGTCGCTCCGGTCGCGACGATTACGACGTCGGGCTTCGCGTCCAACACTTCATCGACGCCGACCCGAGTCCCGCGACGGACGTCGACGTCGAGCCGAGAGAGCGCCCCTTCCAGAAACTCCGGGAAATCCAGAAAAGCCCTGCGGCCCGGGGTCGCCGCAGCCAATCTCATCATTCCACCGAGCTCGTCGCCGGCGTCGCACAGTGTGACGCGATGCCCGCGCGTCGCGGCAACGCGCGCCGCCTCGAGACCGGCGGGCCCACCGCCGATGATCCATACCCGCTTCGCGGCAGCCGCGGTCGCATCCGTCCATTCGAGCTCGTGTCCGACCATCGGGTTCACCGCACACAGGGGCGTCTTCACTTCCCCATGGACGACCTTGCCGATGCAGGTGTTGCAGCCAATGCACTTGCGGATCTCACTCGTTCGACCGTCTCGAACCTTCCGCGGCATCTCCGGGTCCGCGATGAGCGCCCGCGTCATGCCGACGAGATCGACCTGCCCACTCGACACCAGCTCCGCGGCGACCTCCGGGTCGTTCACCCGCCCCGCGTAAAGCACCGGTACGGAAACCGCTTCGCGGATCGCCGCCGCGTGCGGCGCGAATCCGGCGACGGGGACGTGCACCGGGGAAATGTAGCTCGGACGACCGTAGGTCGAGCCGACGTCGACACTGAGATAGTCGACTTCGACCGCTGCGCAAATGGCCGCCGCCATCCGCTTCATGTCGTCGAGGTCGTAACCACCTTCGCGATGCTCGTCCGCGCAAATTCGAAGCCCTACGGCCAGCCCGCTCCCGACGCGCGCGCGCACGCCGCGAACCGCCTCCATTACGAACCGGATCCGATTCTCCTCGGAACCGCCCCATCGGTCCTCGCGCCTGTTCGTCGTCGGCGACAGGAACCACTGCGGCAGCGCTTCATGGGCACAGTGAATCTCGACCGCATCAGCCCCGGCGTCACGAAAGCGCTCGGCCGCAACGGCGTAGGTTTCGAGAATCCGACCGATCTCGTCTTCCTCCAACACATGCGGAATCGTATCCATGTTGAGCGTCATGGATTCGGACGACGGGCACATGAGCGACTGCAGATGCGTGAGCTGCATCACCGCCACGGCGCCCGCATCGTGCACCGCATCCGTGAACGCACGCACCCGATCGACGAAATCCGGGAGCTCGTACACCGCGAAGCCAACCGCCCCCGTCCCCGGGAGGATCTCCTCTGCCCGTCCCGGAGGGAGCGGCGTTGGAAGAAGCCACGTTTCATTGCCGATCCACCCGACCCCACCGCGCGCCTTCCGAACGTGATGCTCGATGAAAGGCGCATCCGGCAGCCCGTCCGCCCGGCCAGAATTGATCGAGTAGGTGGTCTCCGCGATCCGATTCGGCACCGACATCGGACCGATCTGGATGGGACGGAAAAGGTGGTCGGCAGCAGACACGGCTACTCCGATTTCATCCCGATGTTCTTCCAGCTCACGACCTTCTCGATATCGAACTTCAGCGCGATCCTATTTGGCGTGAAGAGCGATCCGGTGAAGAGCCCCTGCGCTTTCGGGCTGCCATAGTACCGCTTGCCGTGCTCGACACAGACCTTCTCGACGACGTCGCGGTCCTCGACGATCTCGGCGTTGGCCTTGAGCGTCATGCCGCCGCCGAACGGCAGATCCAGACCGTTCGAGGACAGGCAGAGTCCGGTGCGAGCATCCCGTCGGAACGCAGACGCCTTCACCCGACCGTTCACGCTCGTGCTCCACACTTCGCCGTCGATGATGCAGTAGACGTGTACGGTCACCATCGGGAAACCGACCTTCGTCAGGTGACTCACGAACATCTCGCGCCCGGCCTCGAGAAGCTGCTGCTGCTCTTCTTTCGAGAGCTGCGTCTCCGGGTGCTTGTTCGGGTCACCCCACTTGTCGACCAAGCTGGGGTCGATCATCGCGAGCTGCTGCTCTTCGATCCAAAACGTCTTGTCCTCTTGTTCGCCCATCTCGCTACGCCTCCGTCTCAGGTGATGAGATAGCCACCGTCCACGACGACCGTGGTGCCGGTGATGTACGAGCCCGCGGGACTGGCCAGAAACGCGACCACGCCGCCGATCTCCTCGGGTCTCCCAACGCGACCGAGAGGAATGCGCTCTTCGAGCTGCTTCTTCAAGCCGTCGCCGAAAGCCTCTTGCGTCCCCTCGGTCTCGATTCCTCCCGGGCAGACCGCGTTGACCGTAATCCTGTCGGGCGCAAATTCGAGCGCCGCCGACTTCGTGACCATGTTGATCGCGCCCTTCGACGCAGCGTAGTGCGCGAGTCCGACGAAGGTGGGATGCATCGACTCAATCGAGGAGATGTTCACGATGGCGCCGCCGTTGCCCGCCTTCCGCATCACCCGCGTCGCTTCGCGGGTGCACAGCATTGCTCCCCGGACGTTCACCGCGAAAACCTGGTCCCACTCGTCGACCGGCATCTCGGCGATCGGGTTCGTCGGATAGATCCCCGCGTTGTTCACCAAGATGTCGAGCCCACCGAGATCCCCGACCGTCCGATCGACCATCGAGACCACGTCAGCCTCGACCGCAACGTCACCCTTGAGGGCAAGGCCCCTTCCGCCGGCGTCCGCAATGATCTTCGTCACCCGGTCCGCCTGAGTCAGATCGAGATCCGCCACGGCCACCTCGGCGCCCAACTCGGCAAGCCGCATCGCCACGCCACAGCCGATGCCGGATCCACCACCGGTGACCAACGCGACCTTGCCGCGTAAAGAGAAGAGCTGTTCGAGTGCTTCGGGTCGCATGAGCCGTCCTCCTCAGTTTCCGTCTTCGGCGCTGGGCAGGAAGATCACCGCCTGTCCGGTCGTCGTGATGTCGCCCCGCTGATTGATCGTCCAGATGTCGCACCGCACCGCATGGCGCTTCCCATCGACCGGCTCATCCGCGACGAACTTCTCCTTCACCGTTCCGTGGCACCATGTCGTGTCACCCAGAAGGTTGAACGTCGGGTAGCGCTGGGTGAGCTGATGGAGGTGGCCGTCATCACCCATCCAGTTCATGAGCATGTGGACGATCCAGCTCGTGCGCTCGTATCCGGCCTCGTAGGCGCCGGGGAGCCCGAGGATCTTCTGCGAGCGCTCGTTCGACCAGTGGATGGCTACCGGCGCCTCCGGAATGCCCTGCTCGTTGATGAACGGCAGCCCGGGGTGCTTGTCGAACATGTCGAATGCAAACTTGTGACCGACGAACCAGCCGCTCGCCCCCTGCCAGCTCTCGAACGCGAACTTGCTGATCTGCGTCGTGGGGCCCTTCACGACGAACGGCATCTCTTGCTCGAGCTCGACCTCTTCCCAGTACAGAGTCTCTGCGCCGCGACGCCTCTCTTTGCGGTAGTCGGCCTTGATTCGCTCAATGTCGTCGGGCGTATACATCGGCAGCTCACGCTGCTTGAGCTTCTCGGCCTTCTTCGCACCCGACCGCTCGAAGCGGTGCCACGATGTGTCGTAGCGCCCGATCTTGTTTCCGTCGGCGTCGACGATGTCGGTCTCGTAGTCCTGAATCGCCGCGCGCCCGCCGCCGAACTTGCTGGGTTTGATCTCGACCCGGCGCAAGTAGCTGCTCGAATCTAGAACCTCACCCGCGCGCATCGCGCGGGCCCACTCATACTTCGCCTCCCGCCAGATCGTATGACAGCCCGGAAACCCGTCGGACGCTCCATTCGAGCGCTCGAGGTAGCCCGTGATGCTGGGCGGAGCGATCAGAGCGCCGTGACGACTCGCCTCGGCGTACTCAGAATCGACGTAGAGCGGGTTGTCGTCGCCCGAGCCGAGCGCGAAGCGATTGATGGTCTCGCCGCTCACCCGCAGCGGCCCTCGGCGGTGCATGGTGGAGCCCTTGCGCTCCACGCCGAGGCGGGCGCGCAACTTCTCGACGCCCTCGTCGGTGATCTTTCCGAACGACAAACCCATCCTCCTTACGCCGAGCCGGCTTCGCTTTCGAGCTTCTTCGTAATGTCCTCGACCAGGGGACCCTTCTGGATCTTCCCCGTCGGGGTCTGCGGAAGCTCCGGGATGATCTCCAGCCGCTCCGGAATCTTGTGTTTCATGACCTGCTTCGACTCGAGGTACGCGCGTATCTCGTCCAAGGTGACACTCGTCTCCGGAGCCACCTCGACGTACGCGCACACACGCTCACCGAGGCGGTAGTCCGGCATGCCGACCACGGCCGCCTTCCGCACACCGGGATGAGAGTGCAGCAGATCTTCGATCTCCTTGGGGAAGATCTTGGTTCCGCCCCGGTTGATCTGCTCCTTCTTCCGACCGGCCATATGCAGGTAACCGCGGCCGTCGACGAACCCGAGGTCTCCGGTGAAAAACCAGCCCTCGTCGTTCCGGGTCTCGGCCGTGCGCTCCGGGTTGCGATAATAGCCGAGGAAGAGCGTCGGCCCGCGGAATGCGATCTCGCCGACGTCCCCCACCGGCCGTTCACTCACGTGGTCCTGGGCGAAGATCTTGAGCTCGGCGCCGGGCACCGGCATCCCAACCGTCTCACGAATGATCTCATGCGAGTCGGTCGGGAGCGTGCGGGTGTGCAGAATGTTCTCCCCCATCCCGTACATGTTGCCCACGCGGACGCCGAAATGCTTCTCGATGTCCGCCATGAGTTGCGGCGGGCACTGCGAGCCACCGACCCCGACACTCTTGATGCACGACGTGTCGGTCGGCTCGAACTGCGGATGATTGAGCAAGCTAATGAGGTGGGCCGGCGTTCCCGAGATCGCGGAGACCCGCTCCTGCGCGATGAGGCGCAGCGTCTCAGACGGAGAGAAGCGCTCTACCAGCACCATCCGCACCTGCCGAAGGAGAATCTGATACGTCGCAATGTGCCCGAACGAGTGGGTCATCGGGCTGTTGGCGAGGATCACGTCGTCCTTGGACGACGGATCGGCCTCCGTCTGCAGGTCCGCGAAGCGTTTCAGCACCGACAGCATCGTGTTGTGTGTGTGAAGAAAGCCCTTGGGCGCACCCTCGGTGCCGGACGTGAAGTTCAGATAGAAGACGTCGTCGGCGTGGACCGGGTTCGCCTGCTCGTACGCCTCGAGGCCATCGGGGTTCGCGACGAGATCGTCCCACCGCGTGGCTCCCTCGACCCCCCCTCGGACTACGATCACGTGATCTAGGTCGGGGAGCTTCGGGAGCATCGACACGGCGGCGGCGGCATGTGCAAAGCCGCCGTACTCTTGGGCAAGGATGACGGCACGCGCGTTGCAGAACTCGAGCATCGAGGCCATCTCGCGCTCGCGATACACGGTATGCATCGGCTGGATGATCGCACCGATCCGAGAGAGCGCGATCTGAGCGGCGCACATCTCGATCCAGTTCGGCAGCTGCACCGCCACGATGTCGCCCTTCCCAAGACCGAGCCGGACGAGCCCCGCTGCCGCCCCCTGCGCCAGCGCGTCCCACTCGGCATAGGTCACACGCCGATCACCTTCGATGATCGCGACCTGGTCCGGAGCCTTTTCGACGGTTTCGTCGAAGTAGCTGTGCAGCGTCCGGTCGAGCCACAGTCCCTGTGAGACGAACCGCTCGCGGTACGCGGCAGAGAACTGCGGAAGCGCGCTCAATGGATCACCTCTCGTGCAATGAGCTCTGCGAACCGATCTGGTGCGAGTCGGAGAATCTCGGTGAAAACGTAGTCGTTGTGTTCCCCGACCCGCGGAGAGGCACCCTCGAGCGAGTCTTTGGTCTCACTCA
>JAJCZO010000431.1 GCA_029262355.1 Deltaproteobacteria bacterium | reverse complement strand
CCTCTGGCAGGAAGGACGGTCGCGAATCCGCGGGCAACACCACCGGAAGAAGGTAGATGAAGGCTGCGAGCGTGGCCACGACCAGTGCCGCCAGGCGGTAGTTTACGTTCCCCGGGTTCATGCGGATTTCTCCTCGGTCTTCCCTGGCCGGTTCACCTGGCCAACGGCACTGCGCGAGAGGCGGATCTGGACCTTGGGAGCGATCTCCACCTGCAGATCTCCCTCGCCGAGCTTCACGATCTTGCCGTGAATTCCCCCGGAAGAGACGATCGGATCCCCCACCTTGAGATTGTCGAGCATCTCCTGGGTTTCCTTCGCCTTCTTCTGCTGCGGGCGAATCAGCAGAAAGTAGAAGACCACCAAGATCAGCGCGAAGGGCGCCATCTGGATGAGCGCGCCAGCCTGTTCCGGAACACCGTTCATTCGATCAACTCCCTCCCGCCTCGGGCGCACGCGTCTCGAGACCGCCGGTTGCGATCAAGAACGACGCCGCTTCCTGTGCGAAACGCCCCTCGTCGAGAGCCGTCCGCAAGCGGGACATGCGGTTCAGATAAAAGTGAAGATTGTGTGTCGTGAGTGCGCGGGCCGCCAGCATCTCGTTCGTGACGAAGAGATGGCGGAGGTACGCACGAGTAAAGCGGCCACAGCAGGGGCACGAACAGCTGGGATCCAGCGGAGCCGTGTCCTCTCGGTGGGTCGCGTTCTTGATGGTGAGCCGGCCCTCCGAAGTGAAAGCCATCCCGTTGCGCGCGTTGCGCGTCGGAAGAACGCAGTCGAAGAGGTCGAATCCCATGGCCGTATATTGGACCAGCTCCTCGGGGGTACCCACGCCCATGAGGTAGCGAGGCCGCTCCTCCGGCAGCAACCCCACCGTATGGTTCGCAACCTCGTACGTCGCTTGGCGGTCTTCCCCGACAGACAGGCCGCCCACTGCGTATCCGTCGAACCCCAGGTCGGCAAGCTCGGCAGCGCTCTGCTCCCGAAGCCTCAGATTCAGGCCCCCCTGAACGATCGCGAACACGTGCTGATCGGTACGGCTCCGCGCGGCCCGTGCCCGCTTCGCCCAACGGGTCGTCCGAGCCAGCGCCTCGGCCACTTCGGCCTCCGAAGCGTCCCCCGCCACGCACTCATCGAGGACCATCGCCACGTCGACGCCCAGGTTCTCCTGAACCTCGATGACGTCCTCGGGCCGGAACTGATGGCGACTGCCATCGACGTGGCTCTTGAACTCCACGCCCGACTCGTCGACCTTGCGCAGCGACTTCAGGCTGAAGATCTGAAACCCACCGCTGTCGGTGAGAATCGACCCGTTCCATCCCATGAACCGATGGAGCCCCCCCAATCGGGCGATCTGACGGGAGCCCGGTCGGAGCTCGAGATGGTAGGCGTTGGAGAGGATCATCTCTGACCCGAGATCCTCGATCTCCCACGGCGCCATCGCTTTCACGGCCCCATACGTGCCCACCGGCATGAAGGCAGGGGTCTCGACCGTGCCGTGCGCGGTTCTCAGCCGACCGCGCCGCGCACGGGTCTGAGCATCACGCCCGAGCACGTCGAACCCCAGGCTGTGGGAGCCCGATTGGCCCGGGCTCTCCGATGTTCCGGGCGCCGCCATCGGGGAACACGTAGCAGGGCGAGGAGCCGATTTCCCTTTCTAGGGCAGGACCAGCATCGCGTCCCCATAGCTGTAGAAGCGGTAGCCAGTGGAAAGGGCCATGCAGTAGGCCGCCTCCGCCCGGTCGGTTCCGGCAAACGCGCACACCAGAGACAGGAGCGACGACTCTGGGAGGTGGAAGTTCGTGAGCAGCGCATCGATCGCCTGGAAGTCGGCTCCGGGGGTCAGGACCAGATCCGTCTCCCGCATGCCCGACGGCCAGCCGGCCCGCGCCGCGGACTCCAGCGCCCGGGTCGTCGTCGTCCCAACCGCCACGACTCGACCTCGACCTCGGTCTCGGGTGTCCTCGATGGCGCGGCGAGTCTCCCCGGGAACTTCGTACCGCTCGGGCTCGACCGCAAGCGCTTCGCGACCAGGCTGCCCTGCCAGGAAAGTGGCGGGGCCGACGTGCAGAACGACCTCCGCGAGCCGCACACCGCGAGCACGGATCGCCTCGAGCAGGCGCTCGGAGAGATGAAGGCCCGCTGTCGGTGCTGCGACCGAGCCGGGCTCCCTTGCGAACACCGTCTGGTAGCGCTCCTGGTCACTCTGGGTCGGCCCGTCGGGCCGCAGGATGTACGGCGGCAGCGGCGTCTCACCCACCCGCTGAGCCAACCCCAGTGCGTCCGCCCCCTCGGCGAACGCAACGTCGAGCGTTTCGGTGCCGAGGCCGACGATCTCGATCTCGTCCTCGGTCGGGCCGTTCTCACCACGCAGACGAAGTTTCTCACCGACCCGTAATCGACGCATCGGCTTCGCGATCGCGCGCCACACGGACGACGCTCCCTCCGTCTCGCCGAGCAGGAGAAGCTCTACGCGACCGCCCGTCTCTCGCTCGGCGCGAAGTCGCGCCGGGAAGACCCGACTCCGGTTTACGACGAGGAGATCCCCCTCCTCGAGCAGGCCGGGCAGATCGACGATAGATCGGTCCACCGGCCGCGGGTCTCCCGCTCTCCGCACCACGAGCAGGCGTGCACCGTCGCGCTCGGCGGGGGGCTCCTGTGCGATTCGATCGGGGGGCAGCTCGTAGTGAAAAGGACTACTTGTCACTCTGGTCCAAGGTCTCGAGGAACGGGCGTACGAGGTCCATCGGAATCGGGAATAGGGTCGTCGAATTGTTCGGTCCCGCCACTTCCGCCAACGTTTGGAGGTAGCGCAGTGTCAAGGCCATCGGGTGTGTCCCGAGGACCCGGGCGGCATCGGCGAGCTTCTGCGATGCCTGAAACTCGCCCTCGGCCGCGATCACCTTGGCGCGGCGTTCACGCTCGGCTTCCGCCTGTCGCGCAATGGCACGCTGCATGTCGGCCGGCAGGTCGATGTCCTTGATTTCGACCGTGGACACCTTCACGCCCCACGGCTCCGTCTGCTGGTCGACGATCTCCTGGATCTGATCGTTCACCTTATCGCGCTCGGCGAGAAGCTCATCGAGTTCGACCTGTCCGCACACACTCCGAAGCGTGGTCTGTCCGATCATGTTCGATGCATACACGTAGTTCTCGATCGCAATCACGGCTGCCTGCGGTTCGACGACTCGGAAGTACAGCACCGCGCTGACCTTGACCGAGACGTTGTCGCGCGTGATCACTTCCTGCGCCGGAATGTCCATCGTCACCGTCCGGAGGTCCACCCGCTGCATCGACTCGATCAGCGGAATGACGATGATGATGCCCGGCCCGCGGGTCCCGACCGCCCGCCCGAGGCGAAAGATCACCCCGCGCTCGTATTCCTGGATGATCTTCACGCCACTCAAGACCAACATCACCACAATCACGACGAACACCAATGTTGGCGTCATTCTTCCCCCACCCTTTCTGGCCCGACCGGAGCGACGCGCAGCGTGAGACCCTCGACTTCGAGTACTCGCGCCGCAGCTCCCGACTCGATCGGCTCTGTGGATTCCGCCTTCCAGAGCTCACCCTGAAGGAAAATCGTCCCTGTTGGCGCGACACGGCTGCGGACCTCGCCCACACAGCCGACGAGCGCTTCCCTACCGGTCGTGGCCCTACCCCGCATTGCTCGCACGACGAGCGTGGCCACGACGAGCATGACGAGGCTCACGGCGGACGCAGCGCTGCCGATCAGCCACCTGTCCACGTAGATGCCGGGCTCGGAAGCATCGAAGAGAAAGAGTGAGCCGAGTACGAACGCGATGACGCCGACCCCTCCCACGATTCCGAAGCTCGGCAAGAACAGTTCCGCGACGAGCAGCGCGAGTCCGAGCACGAGGAGCACGACCCCGGTCGTGTCGATCGGCAGCACCTGGAACGACGCGAGCGAAATCGCGAGGCAGAGCCCCCCGACGAGTCCCGGCACGAGGGTGCCCGGATGCGACAACTCGAGATAGAGCCCGAGCAACCCTCCCAGCATCAGGAGATAGGCCACACTCGGGTCCGCCAGGAAGCTCAAGACCTGCTGGCGCAACGTCATCTCGAGCCGAACGATCGTCGCCCCCTTCACCCGGAGGATCTGCTCCTTCTCCTCGATCATCACCGTTCGGCCATCGGCCTGCGCGAGCAGGTCGTTCACGTCCGTCGCAATCAGATCGATGACGTTTTTCTCGAGCGCCTCGCGGTCGGTCACCGAGACGGCGCGCCGCACGGCCTGCGCGGCCCACTGAACGTTGCGCCCCCGCTGTTCGGCGATCGCACGAGCGAACGATGTCGTGAAGCTCTTCACCTTCGTGCCCATCGCGCCGCCAACGTCGGCGCCCGATCCTTGCACGGGAGTACTGGCACCGATGTTCGTTCCCGGAGCCATCGCGGCGACGTTCGCAGCCATGACGAGGAACACCCCGGCCGATGCCGCCCCGGCGCCGCCCGGCGCGACGTAGGCGATCACGGGCACCTTCGTACCCAGCAGCGCCTGCACGATGGTCCGTGTGGACGACAGGAGTCCTCCGGGCGTATCGATCTCCAGCACGAGCGCCGCAGCCGATTGTTTCTCGGCCGTGCGCAGACCATCCTCGATGAAATCTACGGCGGCCGGGCTGATCGCACCGTCCACCCGCAGCAAAACGACCCGTGGCGCTGCCTCTCCGACCGTCGCCCCGCACAAGAGGCCGACGATGGCGACGAGCAGGGCGGCCACGTGACGGCTCAACGGTCGCCCATTCCGAGCCGTTGCATCACCTCTTTGATATCCTGCCACACTTCCTTCTTGAACGCCGGGTTCCGCAGGAGGTGCGCGGGATGGAAGGTCGGCATCAACGCAACGCCGCGATACTCGTGCCACCGGCCGCGCAGTCGGGTGATGGGCATGGTCGTCTGGAGCAGAGTCTGCGCGGCGAACTTGCCCAACGCCACGATCACTTCGGGCCGCACCAGGTCGATCTGGCGGATGAGGAACGGAGAGCAGGCTGCCACCTCCTCCGGTTCCGGATTGCGGTTGTCGGGCGGGCGACATTTGACCACGTTGCAAATGTAGACCTCGGCGCGGTCGATCTTCATGCCCTTCTCGATGATGTCGGTGAGGAGTTCCCCCGCCCGGCCCACGAACGGCAGGCCCTGCAGATCCTCGTCACGACCCGGTCCTTCGCCGACGAAGAGGAGCCGCGCGTCGGGGTTCCCGGAGCCGAAGACGATCTGCTTCCGCGTGCCGGACAGGCGACATCGGGTGCAGTCACCGATCTCGGCCCGCAATCCGCCCAGATCTCCCGCCGTCAGGGTCTCCCCGTCCGACGACACGATCTCTGGCCCTTCGGACTGCGACGCCTCGGCGTCGGGGGATGCCATGCCTTCTGGCCACGCCAGCCCTGGGGCCAACTCGTCTACGCCCGACATCGCCATCCACTCGACGTGGGCGGCGAGATCTCGCGCGAGGCTTCGCGTGCCTTGTGACATCTCCGAGGAGATCCTACGCTAACCCCAGAAAATGTCACCACTCGCGCTCCTCCTCACGGCCGCCCTCGCGATCGTTCTCACCCCGTCTGAAGCTCTCGGCTGGGGCCCGGTTACCCACCTCGTGCACGGCGCCATGCTGCTCGAGCGGCTACCAATGCTGCCGCCCGACGTGGCCACCCTCCTCAGTCGGTTCCCGTACGAGTACCTCTACGGCTGCATCGGCGCGGACATCGTGCAGGCCAAGAAATTCACGAAGAGCCTCTACACGCACTGCCACCACTGGAATACCGGCTGGGAGGTTCTCGACGGGGCTACGACCGAGGCGGAGCAGGCGTTTGCTCGCGGCTACCTCTCGCACCTGGCCAGCGATACGTTCTCTCACAACTACTACTTACCCGTGAGGCTCATCAGCAGTTTTCGGTCGACGTCGATGCGGCACGTCTACTGGGAGGCCCGATTCGACGCCAACCAGGCGGAGGAACGATGGTCGTTGCTCACGCTCATCGCCTCAAACCTGTACCCGCACTGCGACGAACTCGTCGAACGAATCGTCGAGCGTACGCTGTTCTCCTTTCGCACGAACAAGCGGATCTTCGATTCCCTGCTCGCGCTCCAGCGTCTGGAGTACTGGCAATCCGTCATGCAGCGCGCCACCGACAGCTCTCGCCATCCGCTACCGCGCGAGGACATCGAACGCTTCAACGCCTTGTGCGCCAACGCGATCGTAGACCTGATGCAGAACGGTCGCGGTGCGGCATGCCAGAACGACGACCCGACCGGGGCCGAGAACCTGACCCGCGCGAAGATGATTCGCAAACGCCTCCGGACGCTCGCCCGCAGGGGTGCGCTCAACGAAGAGCGTGAGCGCCAGATCCTGGCCGCCTCGATCCCCCCCTTGGAAGAGTCGCTCGGCTCGCCCCTCTAGCAGGTCAGCGGTTCTTGCGACCCGGCGCGGACTCGGGTCGCTTCGCACGAAGACGGGCCACGCGGTCCAAAATCGCGTCGGCCACGTCGTCCTTCGAAAGCAGCGGCAGCGCCTCCGAACCGGACGCATCGATCAGCGTCACCACGTTCGTGTCGACGTCGAAGCCGGCGCCTTCGGCGGTCACGTCGTTGGCAACGATCAGATCGAGAGCCTTGCGGTCGAGTTTGCCACGAGCGCGCTCCTCCACATCACTGGTCTCCGCGGCGAAACCCACTACGATTCGCCCGGGCTTGCGCGCGACAGCCGTCGCCACCACGTCGGGAGTCTCCTCGAGCGCGAGTCGAGACGCCCCCTTCTTCTTGGCTGATTTCTGGGTCTCCCGGGTCGCCGGACGATAGTCCGCCACGGCGGCCGCGGCGATGACCACAGTCGCACGCCGCCCCTCACGACCTACGGTGGCCGCCATGTCCTCCGCGCTGTCCACGCGGATCGTCTCCACCGCGCGCGGATCGGGCAGCGAGCAGGGCCCAGCGACCAAGACGACGCGCGCCCCACGCGCGGCAGCGGCCCGCGCGATCGCGAAGCCCATCTTTCCCGACGACCGGTTCGAGAGAAAGCGCACCGGGTCGAGATACTCGCGCGTGGGTCCGGCTGTGACGAGGACGGTCTCTTGGACCAAATCCTTTGGCGCAACGGCCGCGGCGACGGCGTCGACCAACACCGCCGCATCGGGCAATCGGCCGGGCCCCTCGTAGCCACACGCAAGCGCGCCCGAATCCGGTTGGACGATCTGCCAACCGTGCGTACCGAGCTTCGCGAGATTCTCTTGCACGAGCGCATTTTCGTACATGTGGACGTTCATCGCGGGCGCAACCACGACCGGCGCCCGCGTCGCGAGCAACACCGTCGTCAGGAGATCGTCCGCCATTCCCACCGCCGCCTTGGCGACGACATTGGCCGTCGCCGGCGCAATCAGAATGACGTCGACGTTGTCGGCGAGATCGATGTGTCCGATCTCCGACTCCTGAGTGAGGTCGAAGAGCTCGGCGGCAACCGGCTCTCCGGCCACTGTTTGGAGGGCGAGCGGCGTGACGAACTCTTGCGCCGAGCGCGTCAGGACCACACGCACGCGCGCCCCCGCCTGCCGGAGCGCACGCACCACCTCGGGCGACTTGTACGCGGCGATCCCGCCGGTAACGCCGAGAAGAACGGTCTTTCCGTCGAGCCTCACGGTACCTCCGGAGACGACGCGGCCTCCGACTCCGACGAGGCAACCTCACGGACGTCGCCGAAGGAGAGCTTGAGCCGAGACATCGACCACATGCCCATCGAGACGATCACGATCAGCTGGACGATCCAACTGAGGAACCCGAACGTGAAGCCCATCGACTTCTCCACCCCGAACAGCCCCAGAGCAAGCTCCGACCCGGCCCAGAACACGCCGATGAAGCCTGGCGCGGAGGGCACGGAGACCGCGAGAGCAACGATCACGGTAGTGGCGATCCCGAGCGGGATCAGCGGCGCGGAGATATCGAGCGCAAGTGCCACGGCCATGAACCCAGCCGCAGCGACCGCCCAGATCAGGGCGGTGTAGACCGATACCGAGACCAACACCCGGAGGTCCGCCAATCCGGACAGACTGTGCAGAAAACCGCGCCCCGCCTCCTTCACGATGCGCGAGAGAAAGGCCGGAAGCCAGCCGGCGATCGTGTCGAGCTGCCTTTCGAGCCACGGTGACAGCCGTATCACGGCGACGACCCCCACCAGCGCAACACCGACCGCGCCGACCAACAGGCTGGTCTTCCCCTGCAGGAAATCCGCCTGAGGAACCAGCACGATGGCCAGGACGCCCATCATGCCGAGCATGATCAGGTCACAGAGTCTCTCGAGCGCGACGGTCGCGAGCGCCGCCGGGATGCTCACGTAGCCCGAGCGCGCCACGACGATCGGCTTGATCGCCTCGCCCGCTCGGAGCGGCAGCACCATGTTCCCCATGAAGCCGATGTTGGTCGCGTCGAAAACCGGCGTGTCGCCGAGCGGACCGAGCGTCGCGAGAAGGATCTGCCAGCGACGCGCCCGCAACCACAACGACGCCGCCGCGGTCGCCGCCAGGGGCCCAATCCAGACGAGGCGTGCGTCGGACAAATCGTGCAGGAACTCGCCGAACTCTACGCCGTGGAGGCTGTACCAGAGCGCCGCCGCCGTGATCAGCAGAGAGACGCCTATCTGAACCGCTCGACTCACGCGCTACGAGACGAAGGTTCGGCCGCTACGAGTCCGACCATGCCAGAGAGCTTTGTGGCCAGCTCGGTGAACGCACGAGCCGCCTCCGAGTCCGGCGCGGCGTTTACGATCGGCTCGCCCCCATCCCCGTGCACACGGACCGCCGGCTCCACCGGGACGCGGGCCAGGAGCGGTAGGCCGGACGCCTCGGCGACCCGCTCGCCGCCGCCGTGCCCGAAGAGCGCCTCCTCCGCCCCGCAACCCGGGCAACGGAAGTGGCTCATGTTCTCGATGACGCCGAGCATGGGCACCTGAACTTGTGCGAACATCTTGAGCCCGCGGACGACGTCGCGAACGGCAACCTCCTGCGGAGTGGTCACGAGCACCGCGCCGTTCAGACGAACCTGCTGGGCGAGAGTGAGTTGAGCGTCTCCGGTGCCGGGCGGGAGATCGATCACGAGCACGTCCAGGGCGCCCCAGACGCAATCGCGCAGAAACTGCTGGAGCAGCCCGGCCACCATCGGACCGCGCCAGATCACGGGCGACTGATCGTCGAGGAAGAAGCCCATCGAGATGCACTTCACTCCGTGGCTCTCGACCGGGTGGAACTGGTTGCCTCCGGCCGCTTTGGGCCGCTCTTGAACTCCCATCATGATCGGTAGGCTCGGACCGTATACGTCGGCGTCGAGCAGGCCCGTCTTGAAACCGGCCCGAGCAAACGCGCACGCGAGATTCGTGGAGACCGTCGATTTCCCGACGCCGCCCTTCGCGCTCGATACGGCGATGACCGCTCCCACTTCGGGTAGGAGGTCGTTGTCCGGGCTGGGCGGGGCCGGAGCAGCCGGCGCCTTCGCCGCGGGGGCCGCGATCCGGATCTCGAGGCGAAGTCCCAGCGGCTGCAGAGCGGCCGCCATGTCGCGCTCGAGCTTCTCCGGCGGGGCTTCACGCCCTCCCGGGAGCCGCAGGTTCACCCGAACGGCCCCATCGAGGCCTTCGAGCCCTGCGACCATGCCTAAGGTGACGATATCCCGGGGGATGCCGGGGTAGGTAACGGAGCGAAGGGCTTCCTTCGCGCGTTCGAGAGTGGCCTTGTCGTCGCTCATGGGCTCGGTTACCCGTAACATAGGGCTTTCGCGGCGACCAAAGATGGGTCGCGATCCCCTGCAAACACGCTCTTCATGACCCTCCCTTCGACCGGAACTGCGACGCGGACCGCGTCGACACCATCGCCTCTGGCGCTGGTGTCTGAGGAGATGGCGCTCGTCGAGAAGCGCATTCTCGAACTATCGACGTCGCGCGAGGAAAAATTGACCGAGATCGCGACCGAGCTGATCTCGTCGGGCGGAAAGCGAGTCCGCCCTGCTCTCTCCTTGATGGTCTTCCGGGCGGCCGGAGGCGAAGACCCGACCGACGTGATCGACATCGGGGCTGCGCTGGAACTGATCCACTCGGCGACACTCCTGCACGACGACATCCTCGATTCGGGAATGACCCGCCGTGGCAACGCATCCCCTCTTGCCCGCCACGGCGTGGGGCGCACATTGGTCACCGGCGACTTCCTATTCAGCCGTGCGTTCGGCGTCGCGGGGCGCTTCGACGCCATGGTCGTCGGATGGGCCACCGACGCTTGCACCCAGCTCTGCGAGGGAGAGATCCTCCAGCAGCGCTTTCAGCACAACCCTGAGGTGACCGTCGACGACTACCTCCAGATCGCCGAGGCGAAGACGGCTTCCCTCTTCAGCCAGGCTGCGCGCATCGGCGCGCACCTCGCGCGCGCACCGCAGACGATGGTCGAATCGATGTACCGTCTCGGGTTCGAGATCGGGATCGGGTTTCAGATCGTCGACGATCTGCTCGACGTCATCGGCCCCGAAGAACTGATCGGTAAACCCGTGGGAAGCGACATTCGCGAAGGCTCCCCCGCCCTCCCCACCGTCCTCGGGTTGCCGCACCTCCCCGCCCTCCGCAGCGCCTTCCTCGACCCGGAGCCAGATGCAGACGCAATCGACCGAGCCATCGACGAACTCCGCAACTCCGAGGTACTCGCCGAGGTCCGCAGAATCGCAACGGGACGAATCCACGTTGCGCGCGAACAGATCCATCTGCTCCCTGCGTCCGAGTACCGCGACGGACTCGATGAGCTCTCCGAGATGCTGCTCGAGCGCACCGGCTGACTGGCGAAACCCATGCCGCGCGATCGCTTCGAACGCGAAATCGACTACCTGCGGATCTCGCTCACGGATCATTGCAACCTGCGGTGCGTGTACTGCATGCCGCTGACCGAGGTGAGCTACGCACCGCCGGACACCGCGCTCACTCCCGAGGAAATCGAGCGCATCGTCACTGCCGCGACCGACATCGGCTTCCGCAAGGTACGCCTTACCGGAGGCGAGCCAACGTTACGCCCCGACCTGGTCGACATCGTGAAGCGCGTGGCACGAGTTCCCGGCATCCAAGACGTCGCGATGACGACCAATGGGATCCTGCTGTCCCGTATGGCCGTCACCCTGAAACGCGCCGGTCTGAATCGGGTCAACATCCACGTCGATACGATGAACCCCGAACGCCTCTCCCGATTGATGAGGTGGGGAAAGCTCGCAGACATCCAACGAGGAATCGATGCCGCCATCGACGCCGGGCTGACTCCGTTGAAGCTCAACTGCGTCGTCACGAAGGGATTCAACGAAGAAGACGTCGTGGACATGGCGCGACTCACGGTCGAGCACGATTGGCACGTGCGATTCATCGAACTGATGCCGCTCGGCGGTGGCGAGTGCGCAAAGGTATCCGTCGAGCGCTACGTCTCGAACGTCGACACGAAGCGGCGGATCGAAGAAGCGCTGGGCCCACTCGAGCTGCTGACACCGACCAATCCGTCCGACGAGTCGAAGAACTTCAGGCTCGCCAGCGCGGCCGGCGTGGTCGGATTCATCAGCCCCGTGTCCGAGCCATACTGCGGCAGCTGCAATCGGATGCGACTCACCTCTGACGGCCGGTTCCATCTCTGCCTGCTGAAGGACGACGAGGTCGACGTCCTGGCGGCGGTCCGGCGGGGGGCTGACCGGGCCGAACTCGGGGCCATTTTGCTTCGCGCGGTCGCGAGCAAGCCCACCGGCCACACGCTGGCCGACGGACGCTCGACGCTCGACCGCTCGATGCACCACCTGGGAGGCTGAGCCGCATGCCTGATTCGCAGCCGCGATCCGAGTCTCCCGAGCTCGTGATCGTCGGAGCGGGCCCCGTCGGACTGTTCGCAGCCTACTACGCGGGGTTTCGCGGCATTCGCTGCGTGGTGCTCGAGGCGCTCCCCTTCATCGGCGGTCAGATCTCGACCTTCTACGCCGACAGCACCCTGTACGACGTACCGGGATTTCCGGAGATTCGAGCCGGCGACCTGCTCGATCGGCTGGAAGCGCAAGCCCGGAGCTTCGACACCCAGATCCGGCTCGGCGCCCGGGTGACCGGCTTCGAGCGAATCGGCGGAAGCGTGCGCGTCGCGTGGGCCAGCGAAGAAGACGAGACCGCGCGCCCTCCGGTCGACGCGAAAGCAGTGCTCCTGACGACCGGAATCGGACGATTCGCTCCGCAACCGATCCCCAATCCGGAGATCGAGGCGTGGAACGGCCGCGGGCTCCGCTATCACGTGTCGGCCGCAGACGGATTTGCGGGGCAGCGGGTCGTCGTGGCCGGGGGAACTCAGCGCGGCGTCGAGCTGGCACTGAGTCTCGTCGACGCAGGGGCGGACACGACCCTGATCCATCGGCGGGACAAGTTGGCCATCCCCCCGGACCTGCGGGAGCGCTTCGACGCTTCCGCCGTTCGGTTCCTCCCTCACCGCGAGCTCGCGGCAATCGAAGGCGAGGCCAAGGTCGAGCGGGTCGTTCTCACCGACCGACGCGACGGCTCTGCCGGAGCGATCGAAGCCGACGCCGTTCTACCCTGCTTTGGCTTCGCTGCGCACCGCGAGGAGCTACCCGGGCTCGGGGCTACGATCGTCGACGGCGCGATCGCCGTAGCCTCCACCATGGCGGCCGCAGACGGCATCTGGGCGGCCGGAGACGCGGCCACGTATCCAGGGAAAGTCCGGGTGCTGGCATCCGATTTCGGCGAGGCATGTACGGCCGTGAACAACCTCACAGCCGAGATCGTCCCAGGGGCGGCCCTCTTCCCGGGGTACAGCTCCCACCGGGCCGGCGCGGCCCGTCGTCCGAAGTGAGCTGCGCGGCCGGTGAGCGGGTGCTATCTTGGCGGAACACCATGACGGCTGACGAGATCCAACAGAAGATCGAGTCGAGCATCGAGGGCGCGAGCGCTCAGGTGCGCGACTACACCGGCTCAGGCGATCATTACGAAGTCCTGGTCGTGAGCGCGGCCTTCGATGGCAAACCGCTCGTGAAGCGCCACAAGATGGTCTACGAGGCGCTCGGCGCCGCAGTAGACGGCACGAACATCCACGCGATTGCGTTGAAAACTCTGACGCCCGCCCAGGCAACACAAGCCTGAGCGCGACCCTAGCTACGAAAAGAGAGAAGCGATTATGGCCGAAAGCGCATCGGATCGAATCCAGAAAACAATCGATGACAACCGGATCGTGATCTACATGAAGGGCACGCCGACGTTTCCGATGTGCGGTTTCTCCGCGGCGACGATCGAGGTGTTCAACGAGATCGGTGTCCCGTACGAGACGGTCGATGTCTTGACCGACCCCGAGGTCCGAGACGGCATCAAGCGGTTCTCCGAGTGGCCCACGATCCCCCAGGTTTACGTCAAGGGTGAGTTCCTCGGTGGCTGCGACATCATCCGCGAGATGCACGCGAGCGGAGAGCTCGCGCCGCTCGTTCAGCAGGCCCTACAGTAGCGCCTCACTCCGCGAGCGCCGCTCGCTCCAGCAACGCCGCATAAACCACGTCGAACCGAGCTGCGGCGTCAGCGATCTCGCCGGAGTTGTCGATGACGTAGTCGGCCAAGGCCGCCTTCTCGTCGACGGGCATCTGCGACCGAATCCGATCCTCCGCGTCGGCCCGCAGCAGGCCGTTGCGGCTGGCAAGCCGGCTCACCTGCATTTCGTGATCGGTACGAACGACGACAAGAGGGCGCCACGCGTCGAAATTGCCGTTCTCGATCAGGAGCGCGGATTC
>JAJCZO010000430.1 GCA_029262355.1 Deltaproteobacteria bacterium | reverse complement strand
CTGATTGCCGTCGGCGTCGACCTCGTGATCGACGGGTTTCTCATCGGCGTCGGCTTTCTCGCCGGCGAGAATGAGGGCCTACTCCTCACCTTCGCCCTCACCCTCGAGGTCTTGTTCCTCGGCCTTTCGGTGGCAGCACTCCTCGGCCGTTCCGGCGCAGGGAAGCTCACCATCGTCGCAACGACGGCTGGGCTCTCGGTCCTCACCGCGGTCGGCGCCACCGCGAGCGCACTGATCGGACCGAGCTTATCGGGCCCCGCGCTCGTAGGCGTACTCTCGTTCGGCTGCGCCGCGCTGCTGTACCTCGTCACGGAAGAACTCCTCGTCGAGGCCCACGACGCGGCGCCCGACAGCAGTTGGCGCACCGCAATGTTCTTCATAGGGTTCCTACTCGTGATCGTGCTCGACCTCGAAGGTGCCGGATGAGCCACCCAGCCCGGGCCGCGCTCGCCGCCGCGGTGCTCTATCTCGCCGTGGCGCTGTTCGCGAACCGAGCCGTCCTGGCAGATCCGTTCACACTCCTGCCGACGCCGACTCAGCACGTCGAGGCGGCGAAGCCCCGCTTCCGCCTCGGGTACGAGGCGGACCAACGGTTCGTCGTCGGCTACATCGCGCGTGTCGCGCGCGCCGTCGCTCTGGAACCGTCCGAGATCACCGACACCGGCCTCTGCGCCCCAATGTCGCGCGCCTACACCCTAGGCGAGCACATGTTCGGACAGGGGCTCCTCGGTGCACTCCCCTACCTCGCGGCGCGCGACCCGATCTTCACGTTCAACGCCGTCACGATCACGACGACGTGGATCAGCATGTTCGCGATGTACGCACTCGCTTTCTACTGGACGCGGAGCTTCCCAGCCGCGCTTCTCGCGGGCCTGCTCTTCGGGCTGCATCCCAACCGTCTCAACAACCCCGCGCACATGTTCGTCTTCGGCAACGCGTGGTCGGCGTTCGCACTCCTGGCGGTACACCGACTGTTCGCGCGACAGCGCTGGATCGATGCCGCGCTTCTGACGCTGTTCCTCTGGCTGCAGCTCCTCGAGAGCTTCTACCCGATCCTCTCGCTCGCGATCGTGGGCGGAACGTACACGCTGTGCCTCGCGGCGAAGCACACGAACGCCTTGCCACGACTGGCTCCCAAGCTCGTAGCGATCGCGATTCTCGCCGCTGGCTTCGCGTGGCTCGTGCTCGGGCCCTACCTCGAAGCCCAGGGGACATGGGAGATCCTCGGGGGGCGAAACCGGATGCTCCTGATGCCGGAGAAGTACCTACCCGGCGCGCCGGCTTCTCCGGGTTGGATCCTCTTCGTCCTGGCGGCGCTGGGCCTTCTCGACCGGCTGCGAGGACCGCGACATGCGGACGACCCCCGCCTCCCCTTGCTCCTCGCTGGCTTCCTCCTTTTCTGGTGCAGCGTCTGGTACCTGTCGATTCCCGGCTTGGGACGGCTCGCGTCTCCGCTCGTCTCGCTGGCTTCGTACATCCCGGGGGTAGAGGCCGTCCGGGCGCTCTCCTCGTTGCAGTTCACCGTATTTCTCGTGCTCACCGTGTTCGCCGCCTACGCGGTGTTGGCCATCGTCGAGCTGCTGCCCAGCCGTGCTGCCGCCCTCGTCACCGTTCTGGGCGCCAGCGCGATCTTGGTGCAGACGTTTCACCCCCCGACCGCCCACGCGACGTTCCAGGCCCAGGCCGGCCTCCAGGCCGTCCCATCGAGGCCCCCCGACGACGAGCTCGCGCTTCTCGAGAAACTGCCCGACGGCGCGGTGCTCGACGTTCCACTGAACTTCGCTCCGATGCCGAAACTGCGCATGATGCCCGGCTACCTTCTTGCCGCCGGCTACTACGAGCAACCTACCGCCGCGTGCTACAACTCGTTCCTCTCCGGGATTCAGGCCGAGGTCGAGCGGCTCACGGAAACACTACCGGACCGACGAGCGGCGGACGCGCTTTCCGCGCTCGGGTTCCGGAGCATTCGCGTCCACCACGACCGGCTCGGGTCACGAAACCGCGAGCTCGCTCCATTCTTCGCCGACCCGAAATACACGGAGCTGCTGGGCCAGACGGACCAGACCTCGCTGTTCCGGCTCACAACGGCGGCGACCACGGAGGACTTTGCCGCCATCGCCGAGACCCAGACGCCTCCGAGTCGCGCGCTGGCGGAACGCGCGCGAGACGAGATCGTGTTTCGGTTCGCTCGAGGCGCCGGCCCGACGTTCCGACACCCGGATCCCATCGAGCCGTCGGACGTGCTCGTTCGATGGCATGGGCCCACGGGAGACCTGATCCTCGAGTCTCCCGGACGCATGCTCCTTCCTCCTGCGCTCTCGTCGCACGACCACTCGGACCGACCGATCGAGGTCGCCGTCCCCAACGAACAGGGTCCGTACCGGGCGGACCTCGTGCGCGCCGCAGCCCCCGAGGTGGTTCTCGCACGTCGCTACGTCAGCGTTCGCTGATGCGCCTCGCCACGGGGTTAGCCTCCGCCGTGCCCAGACGACACGACCCATCGCCGGAGGCGACGTGAGGAAGCACTCGGGCACGCTCGTGGCGATCCTCGTCTATCTCGCGCTCGCGCTGTACACGAACCGCGCCGCCCTCACCGCCCCCTTCGAGACATTGCCGGCGCCAAAGCGTCACGTCGGCGGTGCCGTGGCGTACCTCTACCGAGCCGACCAGAGCTTCGTGGTGGGCAACATCGCCCGGACCTCGCGCGCGTTCGTGGTCGCCCCGTGGCAGCTGGGCGCCTCCGGGCTCTGCGCGCCGATGAACCGCCCACACACCCTGGGCGAACACATGTTCGGAGAGGGACTACTCGGCGCTCTCCCGTTCCTCCTCACCGGAGACCCGATCTTCACGTTCAACGCGGTCGTGGTGCTGAGCACGTGGATCAGCGCGATGGCGATGTACGCATTCGCATTCTACTGGACGGGGAGCGCTCCGGCGGCCCTGATCGCGGGGCTTCTCTTCGCATTTCATCCCCAGCGACTGAACAACCCGGCTCATCTCTTCGGCTTCGCCAACGCGTGGACGGCGTTGGCTCTGCTCGCCGCCCACCGGCTGTTCACGCGGCGCCGGTGGCGGGACGCGACACTGCTCGCCCTCTGCCTGTGCTTGCAACTGCTCGAGAGCTTCTACCAAGTGCTGGCCCTCACCATCGTCGGCGGAACCTATGGACTCTTCCTCGCCGTCCAGAACAGAGGGAGCATCGCGACCTGGGCGCCCAAGGTCTGCGCCGTCGCCATCGTGAGCGCGGCGGCGGCGTGGCTCGTGCTTGGCCCGTACCTCGACACGCAAGCCGCGTGGGGCCTTCTGGAGGGCAGGCAGAGACTCCTCGCAGCGGCGCCGAACTACCTCCCCGGGCGGCGCGCCTCCCCAGGGTGGATTGCATTCGTCCTCGCGACCATCGGCTTGCTCGACCGCGTGCGTGGCCGGCGCCCGCACAACCCAGAGGGCGACGACCCACGCGTCCCACTGGCCTTCGCCGGGTTCCTGTTGTTCTGGTGCTCGGTGAAGTGGCTGCCCATCCCCGGTGTCGGCTCCCTCCCAGGCTTGTCACGTATCCTCGGAGATTTCGTTCCTGGACTGGGAGCGGTCCGCGTGCTCGCGGCGCTCGAGTTTGGAGTATGGCTCCTGTTCGCCTTCTTCAGCGCGTACGGGATCGTAGCCTTGCTCGAGCGGCTTCCGCGACGCGCTCGGCCGATGGCGGTAGCGCTCCTCGCCGCTGCGGTGATCCTGCAGACGTTCCAGCCCACGCTTGCCCGTTTCTCCTTCGGAACCATCGCGGATCTCGAGCCCTACCGCGCCCGCCCTCCAGAAGCCGAGGTCGCCCAGGTTGCCAAGCTCCCGGCAGGTGCCGTCCTCGATCTACCGCTGGACTTCCGCAAGGAACGGCTGCGGCTGATGCCCGGCTACTTGCTCACCGCCGGCTACCACGGAAACCCGGTCGCCGCCTGCTACAACTCGTTCCTCTCCGACGTACAGAGGGAGGTGCAACGACTCGCAGAGCTCCTTCCGGACCGCCGGGCAGCCGTCGCTCTTTCGGCCCTAGGCTTTCGCAGCATTCGGCGCCACCATGGCGAGCCGTCGCTGCACCCCGACATCGACGAGGTCCTCGAAGACGACGCGTACATGACGCTCATCGACGAAACGCCGGAGGTCGATCTCTACCTACTGAAGCCCCACCCGACGACAGAGGCATTCGCATCGATCCGGGACACCGAGGCTCCGGCGATCCGGGTGGCCCTAGAACGTCCACGCGACGCGGTACGCTTCCGCTTCGTGGCCCCGGAGGATGCATCCTTCCGTCATCCCGATCCGATCGAGCCATCCGATGTGCTCCTTCGCTGGCACGACGCGGCCGGTGCCGTCGCACAGGAGTCGCAGGGGAAGCTCCTGCTTCCGGTGGCACTCGCACCGCGGGAACGAGCCGAGCGCGAACTCGTGGTCGACCTGCCCCGCACGCCAGGTTCCTATCGGGCGGACCTGAGTCGCGCCGCAGAGCCCGACGTCGTCCTCGCGAGCCGTCGAGTCACCGTGCGCTGAGAGCGCTTACGGCTCGCAGCAGACGACGGTTGCGTCGAGCAGGGCCGCGTCGCCGGCATCGAACGACTCCGCCGCGGAGAACGTCACCCACGCGCCCTCCTCTCGCCTGACCCCGACGACGCACTCCCGGTCCTCGTCGGCCGCCTTGCAGATGTCGGCACAGCTGGCTGCGGTAGCGGTCCTCTCGCCCTTCGGGTCGAAGACGGTTGCGCGACGCAGAAGGCAATCGCCACCGGCCCCAAACGCGACGAGGTTCGTCGCATCGAGCTGCGCGTTGCGACAACCGTCGTTGACGTCGCGCGCGTAGACCGCACCCCGCGGCCCCCGACACAGCACCATGGACTTCGGCGCCTCTTTCCGACGACGCGCGCCTTCGCGCGCGCCTTCTTGTGATGGGCCTTCGCTACCAGGAGCAACCACGGCCGGATCGGGCTCAAGCGCGGCAACGGCCGGAGCAGCAACGAACAGGACCGCCAGGAGAACCGAAGCGGAGAAACGGCGATCGGATCGACGTTGGAGATTCATTCGCCGCGATCTATCATTCCTTGCGCCCTGCATCGAGTGGAGCGACACCGCAGACGGGCCCCCGCCGCGACTACCAGCCCCCATCGTCGTCGTCCGCTGCCTTTGCCGCGGCGGCCTTCTTGTCGGCGGCCTCGGCCGCCTCGGCCTGAGCCGCGCCCGCGTCCACTTCGTCCATCACCCCGCCGGTGTCTCCCGGCGTCTCGATGTCCTCCACGTATTCCGAAGGCGCGACGATGCCATTGCCCCCGTCCTCGTGACTTCCAGCGTACGCCGCGCCGGCAACGGACACGGCCAACACAGCTACACAAATCGATCGAAACACTTGATGAACCTCCTTGGGGAAATCATCCCACTTCTATCCCGCCCTCGACGCCCACGCCAGTGATCTCAACCGTCCGGTAGTGTCTCAGTTTGAACTGAGACACTACCAACCGTCCGCTGCGATGCGGTAGCGCGAGATCTGCACCTCCTCGCCCACATCGGCGTAGTCCCCCGCCGCACGCTGGCGCCGAAACTCACCCCAGCGAATGGTTCGATAATGGGGAGCACCGTCGGCCGCCACGAGCTCCGGGAGTGGGGTGCAGGCGGCCTCGTAGCTGGGGTTGAAGAAGAAGGGCGCGCTGAAGCGCTCCGTTCTCCGACTGACGACGACGCGATGCAACGGCGACCGATATCGATCGTTCGACCACACCTGCATCATGTCGCCGATGTTCACGACGAGCGCGCCGGGAATCGGCTCCACGCCGATCCATCCATTGGATGTCCGCACCTGGAGCCCACGTGTGTCCGTTTGCGCGATGAGGGTCAACGCGCCGGCGTCATTGTGTTGATTCACTCCAAGGCGTCCGATGCTCGGGAGGTCCGGCGCATCCGGCGGCGCGGGGTCGTCACAGAGCGGGTAGTGGTTGAGGCGCACGAAGCTCGAATGCGTCGGTCGAAACTGATCCGCGAGACGGCGCGGCGCGACACCAAGACCGAGCGCCGTCGCCTCGAGCAACCGAAACGACAGAGTCTCGCAGGCGCCAAGGTAATCGAGCATCGTGTCACGAAAGCCCGGCAAGTCCCGTGGCCAACGGTTCTGACCATCGACGCCGCAATTCAGCGGGTCATCGTCGGCGAGGTCCGGATGCGGCACGCGTCCGAAGTCGAACACTTCCTTCCAGTCAGGCGTATTCTTGGTGAGCTCGCTGTCGTAGTATCCCCAGGCGTTCTCTTCGCCGCGCAGAACCGCGCGCTTCGCCTCGACGGACCTCTCGAAGAAGCGCTTCATCTGGCTACGTAGAAGCTCGATTCGCGCGGACTCGATCCCGTGACCCGTCACCTGAAAGAAGCCAAGGTTCCGACACGCGTCGGCTATGGCCCGTACCACCGGCTCGGCAAGCAACGCGTCGCCCCGCGCGCCACCTCGCCCTAGATCGATCTGTGGAACGCCCTGCATGCCGCATCCTGATCTGGGAGAGTCCATCACGCAATCCTCGGACGCTCCCCACGCTCGCAGGGCGTCGGGACATCGGCCATAATGCGCCGAGGGACCCATGTCCGAACCCAAGGAAACCTCACTTTCTGCCGCGAGCCTCGCTAGCGCACGGCGACCTCTCGAGCGCGCCACCACGTTGCCCTCACAGGCCTACACTTCCCCGGCGCTTTTTGAACGAGAGACCGACCGCATCCTGCGCCGCGAGTGGCTGTGCATCGGTCGCGCGGACCAGGTCCCCAACCCAGGCGACTACTACACGCTCGATCTTCTGGGCGAGAAGCTGGTCGTGACCCGCGACAAGAGTGGCGAGATCCGGGTGCTCTCGCGGATCTGCGTTCACCGCGGAGCGGAGATCGTCAGCGGGCGCGGCAGCGCCCCGTCGCTGCGCTGCCCGTACCACTCATGGACGTACGCACTCGACGGAAAGCTACTGGGGGCGCCGTTGATGGACCGGGTCGAGGACTTCGTTGCGTCGAAATGTGGGCTCCCGGTGATCCGCGCAGAGGTCTGGGAGGGCTGGCTGTTTGCCAATTTCGACCCAAAGGCACCACCGCTCGGCCCGCAAGTTGCGCCGATGGCAAAGCTCCTCGCGAACTACCGCATGTCCGACATGGTCGCGACCGAGCCCCTGATCTTCGACTCGGGCTTCAATTGGAAGGTGCTCGTCGACAACTTCATGGAGGCGTACCACCACATCGCCATCCACCGCAGTCTTCTGGAGCCGCTGTTCCCGGCCCGCCTCTCGCACGTCCCCGACAATGAAGGGCCCTACTCGGTCCTCGTCATGCCCACCGACAAAGAACAGCCAGCCCCCGCCATCGGCAATCTCCCGCCCCACGGCGCCCTCGAAGACTGGCAAGAGCGCAGCCTCGTCGCCGCCGTGGTCTTTCCGTTCCACTTGTTCGCGCCGGGAGCGGAGACCCTCACTTGGTATCAACTGATCCCACAGACGGTCGATCGCTTTGAACTGCGGATCCACCTGTGTGCGCCGAGAACGACACTCGACGACCCGCAGTTTGCCGAATCGCTCACCAGCTTCCGCGAAGTGCTCGGCGTCGTCCACCAACAAGATATCGGCGCGTGCGAGGCCGTCTGGTCCGGCCTGGGATCGCGCTCCTTCGAGGCCGGCCGCCTCAGCCATCTCGAGCGTTCGATCTGGCAGTTCAACCAGTGGTGGATCGCGCGAATGGACGGCTCAGCGTAGCCCGAGCCAACATCGCAGCAGTCTTCGACTTCTAAAACCCCGAACGAGAAGAGCCCGTGGCCCCCAAACGGTCCCCAAACCCAAGCACAAACGAAAGAGCCCCGCCGAAGCGGGGCTCCCCGAAGTGGAGCAGAAGGGATTTGAACCCTCGACCCCCACGTTGCGAACGTGGTGCTCTCCCAACTGAGCTACTGCCCCAGGAGGTGAAGCCGGCGCAGTGCCGGACTCCGGACATCTATCAACGGGCACCCCCCGCTTCAAGATGAGCCCCTGGGGGGCCGGAGGCCGGGCTACGAACGCCCGGCGGTCTTCTCGGCCTGTTCTTGCTCTTCCTTGCAGCGGATGCAGAGCGTCGTGACGGGTCGGACCTGCAGACGCTTTGCCCCGATCGGCTCGTCGCACTCCTCGCAGAGGCCGAACGAACCTTCGTCGATGCGACCGAGCGCTTCATCGATCTTGCTGATCAGCTTTCGCTCACGATCGCGAATACGCAGCTCGAGGTTGCGCTCGCTTTCCATCACACCGCGGTCCGTCGGATCGGGGAAGCCCTCGGCCTCGTTGTCGCCCATGTCGTGCGCGGTCCGACCCGCTTCTCCGAGCAGCTTGGCTTTGCGCTCCTCGAGCAGGTCGCGAAACGAGACGAGTTCGTCTGCGGTCAGCGCTTCGGCAACGACGGAATGTTCTCCCTGCAGCACGACCGCTGACGCTATCAGCACCGCTTTGCGAAGAAAAGTACGTTACGGCGTCCTGAGCGCATCTCGAAAGGCGCGCACCTCTGCTGCCGGATCGTCAGCGGACAGGATCGCGCCCATCACGGCGACTCCTCTCGCCCCGTGTGTAAGAACGTCGGAAACACGGTCGACTGTGATGCCGCCGATCGCGATCACGGGAACCGCCGAAGCGCGCGAAACTTCTGCAAGTCTTTCCAGTCCTTGCGGTGCGCCATAGCGCCGCTTACTCGGCGTCTCGAATATCGGTCCGTAGATGAGATAGTCGGCGCCGACCGTCTCGGGGATCTCTTCGCGAGCGTGAATCGAGCGGCCGATCAGCGCATGTGCCCCCACCACACCGCGAGCCGCGGCGATCGGGAGTCCGGCCCCGGGCAGATGGACTCCGTGCGCGCGCGTCACGCACGCGATGTCGACGCGGTCATTGACGAGGATGCGAGCTCCCGTCTGCTCACACAGGGAGACGAGCTGCGCGGCCCGTGCGTGAAGTGCGCGCCCGCCAAGATCCTTCTCACGGAGCTGGACCGCACCCACACCGGCGTCGACCGCGGCGCGGAGCACCTTCCATTCATCATCGGCGAACACCGCGGCGTCCTGCGGCTCGGTGAAGCGCTGCCGATCCGTAACGAGCAACAGCGGCGGATTGAACGGAGCCCGGCTCAGTCGAGCATCCCTTCGATCGGGCTCGACGCCGTCGCGTAGAGCTTCCGCGCGATGCGGCCGGCGCGATAGGACAGTCGCCCCGCCTCGACCCCGAGACGCATCGCCTCGGCCATCTTCAGCGGGTCGTCCGCCCCCGCGATCGCGGTATTCATCAGAACTGCGTCGCACCCGAGTTCGAGCGCTCGCGCCGCGTCCGATGCGCACCCCACCCCCGCATCGACGATCACCGGAACCGAACTCTGCTCGAGGATGATCTTCAGGTTGTATGGATTCCGAATTCCGAGCCCCGACCCGATCGGCGCCGCAAGTGGCATCACCGCCGCGCAGCCGACATCCTCGAGCTTCTTGCAAGCGATCGGGTCGTCCGTGACGTACGGGAGAACGACGAACCCCTCTTCGACGAGCACCCGGGACGCCTCGATCGTGGCCGCCACGTCGGGGAACAGCGTCTTCTCGTCGCCGATCACCTCGATTTTCACGAGATTTCCGACACCAGCTTCACGCGCGAGCCGCGCCGTACGAATCGCCTCGTCGGCCGTGTAGCAGCCGGCAGTATTAGGCAAGATCGTGAAGGTGTCGGGCGGCACATGGTCAAGGAGATTCTCCTTGTTGGGATCAGTGATGTTCACACGCCGAACCGCGACCGTGACCATCTCGGCTCCGCTGGCATCGATCGCGCGCCGGGTCTCCTCAAAGTCTTTGTACTTGCCGGTGCCGACGATCAGTCGCGACTGAAAACTCTTGTCACCGAGAACGAACGCATCATCCATGGGAGTTACTCGTCATCCACCGCCGACGAATTGCACGACTTCCACGACGTCGCCGGCGGAAAGCGAGGTCGTGGGATAGCTCGGACGCGGCACGATGTCGCGATTGAGCTCGACCGCGACTCGCTTGCCCGCGAGACCGAGATCATCGAGCAGATCCGTGAGAGAAGAGCCATGGCGGACATCGCGCTCTTCCCCGTTCAGCCGAATCTCCACGAACCAGGACATAGTGGCGTACCCGCGTCTTTACAACCTGGCTTCGCCTCTGGTAGCCGCGTGCATGACCCCGCGCGCCGTCTGCACGATCGACTTGGACGCGCTGACGCACAACTTCGGCGAGGTTCAGCGCCTGGTCGGACCCGATGTGCGCGTATGCGCGGTCGTGAAGGCCAACGCGTACGGGCACGGCGCGGTCCCGGCCGCTCGGGCTCTGCTCCGGGCGGGGGCACACGCGCTCGCCGTGACGAACATCGACGAGGCGCGCGAGGTTCGCGGGGCCGGCATCGGCGGGCCAATCCTCGTGCTCAGCGGGGTGGAACCGGCGCACGCCAACGAGGCCGTCCGGCTCGGACTCGTGCCCGTCGTGTGGGACGCCGCCCATCTTCGGGGATTGGCCGGGGAGATCGCGGCCGGCTCCCGGTTGCCCGTCCACCTGAAATTCGACACCGGAATGCGTCGCCTGGGCGCCGACGACGCGCCGGGGCTAGCCGCAGTGGCCCGGGAACTGCAGGTGCCCGTCGAGGGGGTCTTCTCGCACCTCGCCTGCGCGGACGAGCCAGGGCACACGAGCGTCACCCAGCAGCTGCGGGCATTCGAGGACGCGGTCGAGGCGGTCGAGGCGACCGGACTCCGGCCGGGAATCCAACACCTCGCGAACAGCGCCGGAATTCTCGCCGACCCTCGAACCCACCTCGACATGGTTCGGCCGGGCCTCTTGCTATACGGGTGCCTTCCTCCTCCGTGGGTCGGGGAGCTCGATCTGAAACCGGTCATGGAACTCAAGACCAGAATTCTGCACGTAAAGACGGTGCCGGCCGGTTCGAAGGTCGGTTACGGCTGGACCTACGAGACCACGCGAGAGAGCCGTCTTGCGGTTCTGCCCGTCGGCTACGGCCAGGGATATCCCCGCGCACTCTCGAATCGTGCCGAAGTTTCCCTTCGGGGCGGCCGCGCTCCGGTCGTAGGTACGATCTCGATGGATCACACCACGATCGACGTGACCGAAATCGAAGGCGCGCGGTTGGGCGATGAAGTCACGCTCTGGGGCGGAACCCACGGTCCGGACGTCATGGATCTCGCGACGCGGGCCGGGACCATCGGCTACGAGCTTCTCACCCGCATTCCACGCGACGCACCTCGTATCTACAAAGGAAAGAACGAATGAGCGACAACACCCTCATCCGCCGTGCCCTGATCTCTGTGAGCGACAAGGCCGGCATCGTCGAGCTCGGCAAAGGCCTCGCCGCGCACGGCGTCGAGCTGCTCTCGACCGGCGGCACCGCGAAGATGCTCCGCGAAGCCGGCCTCGAAGTCATTGAAGTCGCCGACCACACGGGCTTCCCGGAGATGCTCGACGGGCGAGTGAAGACCCTGCACCCGAAGATCCACGGCGGGCTTCTCGGCCGACGAGACCTGTCCGAGCACGTGACGGCAATGGAGCAACACGGCATTCCTCCGATCGATCTAGTGTGTGTGAATCTGTACCCGTTCAAGGAAGTGACGTCGCGCGGCTGCACCTTTGACGAGGCAATCGAGAACATCGACATCGGCGGCCCTTCGATGCTGCGCTCGGCGGCAAAGAATCACGCGGCCGTGACCGTAGTGACCGACCCAGCCGACTACGCGGTCGTCCTCGACGAGATGGGGAAGAACGGCGGCGCGACGACGTTAGCGACCCGCACCCGGCTCGCGAAACAGGTCTTTCGCGCTACCGCCGCGTACGACGGAATGATCGCCGACTACTTGGGCGGGCGAGAGAAGACCGAGCACGCGCCGTTCGGGGAGACGATACACCTCGCCCTGCCCCGCGAGGCACACCTCCGCTACGGCGAGAACCCCCACCAGAAGGCGGCGCTATTCGGCCAGTTTTCCGAAGTTCTCGAGCAACTCCACGGGAAGGATCTCTCGTTCTACAACATCGTCGACATCGATTCTGCACTGCGGCTGAGGATGGAGTTCTCCGACGACCCCCGCGCGGTCGTCGCTATCCTGAAGCACAACACACCGTGCGGAGTGGGTGCCGGGGATTCTCCGCGAGACGCCTACGAGAAGGCATTCGAGACCGACCCCGAATCGCCGTTTGGCGGCATCATCGTCTCGAACCAGGTTTGGGATCTGCCACTCGCCGAGGCAGTCGACGAGATCTTCAGCGAAGTGCTGATCGCGCCCGACTTCACCGCCGATGCGCTCGCCCTTCTCCAGAAGAAGAAGAATCGACGCCTCATGCGTTGGCACCAGGACAAGATGCCGGCCGACGAACTCGATATCCGCGGTGTGATCGGCGGATTCCTCGTACAAGGCCGCGACACGACGCTCGAGGCCCTGGAGACCTCGAAGGTCGCCTCGAAGCGCGCCCCGTCGGCCGACGAGGTCGCGGCCATGTCGTTCGGATGGCGGGTCGTGAAACACGTAAAGTCGAACGCCGTCGTCCTGGCCGGCCCAGACCGAACGCTCGGCGTCGGCGGCGGCCAGACGTCGCGTGTGGACTCGGTGCGAATCGCCATCGACAAGGCGCGACGCCGCGAGCTGAACCTGCGGGGGAGTGCGCTCGCGAGCGACGCGTTCTTCCCCTTCCCCGACGGCGTCGAGCTCGCACTCGATGCCGGCGCCACGGCAATCGTGCAGCCCGGCGGTAGCGTAAAGGACGACGACGCGGTCGCGGCCGCCGATGCCAAGGGAGCTGCGATGGTCATGACCGGCGCGCGGCACTTCCGACACTGAGACCAGGGGATCGCTGATGACCGACGTTCTCGTCGTAGGAGGAGGTGGGCGCGAGCACGCGCTCGTTTGGAAGCTCCGGGCGTCGCCCCGAGTCGGGCGGATTCTCTGCGCACCGGGTAACGCCGGGATCGCGCAGGACGCCGAGTGCGTCGCGGTAGCGGCCGACGACGTGCAGGGGCTGGTCGAACTGGCCCAGCGCGAGAAGGTCGATCTGACCGTCGTCGGCCCCGAAGCCCCCCTGACGGCCGGGCTCGTCGACGAGCTCGAGCGCCGTGGTCTGCGCGCCTTCGGCCCGAACCGGGCCGGCGCGGAACTCGAGGCGAGCAAGGCCTTCACAAAAGACCTCCTCGACGAGGCCGGTGTCTCGACAGCCGCCTACGGGACCTTCGACGACGCCAACGCGGCGCACGCGTACCTGGACAAAGTGGGGGCGCCGATCGTCGTGAAAGCCGACGGCCTCGCCGCCGGCAAGGGCGTCACCGTCGCGGAGACCATCGACGAGGCCCGCGCGGCCATCGACTCGATCATGCGCGACCGCGTGTTCGGCACGGCGGGCGCTCGCGTCGTTCTCGAAGAGAAGCTCGGAGGCGAAGAGGCCTCGTTCATCGCGCTCACCGACGGCAAGACCGTCCTGCCGCTCGCGACCTCGCAGGACCACAAGCGCATCGGCGAGGGCGATACCGGCCCCAATACCGGCGGAATGGGCGCCTACTCGCCCGCCCCCGTCGTCACCCACGAGATGTTCGATCACGTGACGAAGAACGTCATGGACCCGGTCGTAGCGACACTGCGCAAGCGCGGGATCACGTTCAAGGGCGTGCTGTACGCCGGCCTCATGATCGAGGACGGCAAGATCGGTGTGCTCGAGTTCAACGTGCGCTTCGGCGACCCCGAGTGTCAGCCCTTGTTGATGCGACTCCGGACCGATCTGCTCGACCTCATCGACGCGGTCGTCGACGAGCGTCTCCACGAGATCGAGCTCGACTGGGATTCACGCGCTGCCGCGTGCGTCGTGATCGCGGCGCCCGGCTATCCGGCAACGCCGGACAAAGGCGCAACCATCCGAGGCCTGGAGGATGCCGCGACGGTGGTCGACTCGTACATATTCCATGCCGGGACGAGCAGGGGGGACAACGCGCAGATCGTGACCAACGGAGGCCGAGTGCTCGGCGTGACCTCACTCGGAGATACGATCGCCAGCGCCGTTGCGCGCGCGTACGAAGCCACCGCCAAGATCGACTTCCCGGGCATGCAGATCCGCCGCGACATCGGCCGACGCGCCATCGCGCGCGGCGCCTGAGACTCGTGGTCGACGACAACTGCATCGAGCGCGCCGTAGCCGCTCTCACCGCGGGCGAGCTCGTCGTCTTTCCGACAGAGACGGTCTACGGCGTCGGCTGTGACGCACTCAACCCACAGGCACTCGCGCGCCTCTGCGCGGCGAAGAAGCGTCCGGCCGAAAAGGGCATCGCAGTGATTCTCGCAGACACCGAGATGCTGGCACAGCTGACGACTGGCGCGACCGACCGGACCAGAGCCCTCGCGCAGGCGTTCTGGCCCGGCCCACTCACGGTGCTCGTCCCCTCCCGCGCGGGGCTGCCCGACCCCATCGTTCGTGACGGCCGAACCGGCTGCCGGGTATCCGCGGACGACATCGCCCGACGTCTCTCGGCTGGGCTCGGTCGGCCTCTGGCATCGCCAAGCGCCAATCCCGCCGATCAAGAGCCGGCGCACGACGCAGAGGCTGCGCGGCGCTACTTCGGCGACACCGTGTCGGTCTATCTCGACGGCGGCCACCGCGACGGGGCTCCGTCGACGCTGATCGACCCGGGCCCGCCACTTCGAGTTCTCCGCGCGGGCGCAATCGACGTGTCAACGATCGAAGCCGCGCTCCGATAGGCAGACGCGACGGCATCGCGGGCACCAGACGATCACGAACCGCCGCGATAGAGGGCCCCACGTCCATGGCGAACGACCCGTAGCGCGCCTCGACGGCGGTTGCGCCACCACAATCATCGACATCCGAGCGAAAGAGGATGAGCTCCACGGCTTCGGGCGCGTCCCAACGCGGAAGATACCGGGTGAGTTCGGGCGGAAACAGCCCGTCGACGAAGGCAAAGCCGCGGTCGCGCCACGACGACACCTGAGCGGGGGTGAGCACCGAGCCCGAATCCCTCAGAGGCTCGGCCGGGTTTGGCCGCATCTCTGCTCGCCGAAGTTCCTGATCCTGGAGGGAATCGAGACCTGGCGTGGATTCCACGCGAACGTTCTGAAGACCCCGGTCCGCTGGGAAGACGGATATGTGCTGCCGCCGACCCAACCCGGCCCCGGAGTCGAGCTGAACGAGGAGGTCTTGGGCGCTCATCCCTACGAGGGCGGCCGCCTCCACCTGGGGATGGAGGAAGAACCGGCTGGGTGAAGCTCCCCGGGGGGTTCGCTAAGTACAGGCGGTCTGCCGGGATTGCCCCGGTGCTTCACCAGCCGAGGAGCTCACGTGGCCACGATCCGCCCGTTCCGTCCCTACCGATACACCGCCGAAGCCGGGCCGATCGCCGAACTCGTGGCCCCTCCCTACGACGTCATCAGCGAACCCGAGCGGGCCCGACTACGCGCCCTGCGCGACGCCGGCGCCATCCACGCCATCCTCCCGGTGGGCGACGAGAAGTACAAAGTAGCGGCGGCACTGCTCGACGATTGGAAGGCGCGAGACCTGATCGCGCGCGAAGCCCAGCCGTCGATGTACCTGTACGCGCAAAAGTTCGAGGTCCAGGGCGACACGTTCGAGCGCTGGGGACTCCTCACCTCGATCCGGCTGGAGGAGTTCGACGACACCATCATTCTGCCGCACGAACGTACTCTGGAGGGCCCGAAGGCCGATCGCATGCAGCTCATCCGCGCATGTCAGATGAACCTGAGCCCCATCTTCACCTTCATCGACACCTCGCTCGGCCTCGCGGGCCTCACGGATCGCGGTGAGCCGATCGTCGAATTCACCGACGCGGCCGGCGTGACGCAACGCGTGTGGCGCATCACAGATGAAGCGTTGCTCCGAGAGCTCACCGCGAAGGTTTCGCGGGAGCCCGTCTTCATCGCGGACGGCCACCACCGCTACGAGACCTCGCTCGCCTACCGAAACGAGCGACGCAAGGAAGACGGGAACCCGGCCGACCCGCAACCCTACGATTACGTCCTGACGCACATGTGCTCGACGAAAGACCCCGGCCTCGTCGTTCTGCCCACGCACCGCCTGCTCGCCGATCCAGCACCCCACGCGGAGTTGATCGAGCGATGGCGCGCCAACTGCAAGATCACGGAGTTCGACGACGCGATGGGGCTATGGACGGCACTCGAGGCTGGCCCCATCGGCGAGCCGACGCCGCGCCTCGGCGTCGTACGTCGCGGCATTCCGGGAGCACTCCTCCTCGAGCCGGGCGCCGGAGCGGCCAAGCATCTGGCCTCGCGCCCGCCCGCGCTGGCCGCGCTCGACGTTACCTTCCTCCACGAGGTCGTCCTGGAAGGCGTCGGCCCCGACCGCTTCCGCTACACACACGACGAGCGCGAGACGCTCGGTGCCATCGAGTCGGGCGAAGCGGAACTCGCAGTTCTACTGCCACCTCCGGGAGTCGATGACGTGCTCGCCATCGCCCGCGCCGAGCTCACCATGCCGCAGAAGTCGACGTACTTCTATCCGAAGGTCCTCTCGGGCCTAGCGTACAACCCGATCGGCGCCGACACCTGAGCGGGTCGGTCCGAGAGCCTCACTCATCGTCCAAGACGGGGGCGGGGCGCAGCATCTTCTTCAGCTCGGAAAGCTCGATGCAGCGTGAGTCGAACACGACCGCGGCGGCGCCGTCGGTCCTCAAGGTCACCTGCGCCTCACCCGCGCCGTAGGCGAGCGCAGCCTGACTGGCACTGCGGTTCGCCTCGCACTTCTCCCGGGTCGGGAACTCACCGTTCACCAGCCAGCTCACCAGGGGCGCATTGCTCACGACCTGGCCGTCACTCTGCACAGGCGGCTGCAAGAGCACCCATACGACCGCCCACACCGAAACGACAACCCGCTGAATCGACACCTCGCCACGGTAGCACGAAAGGGCGGGGGGGACTCCAAGAGAACTACGAGAGCCGATTCTCGAGAAGCGAGAGCCCGTTGAGCACGGCGTTTCGTAGCTCACGGGGATCGAGGATGTCGTCGAAGCCGAGACGAGCGGCCATCTTCCACGCACCGGCCGCCTGTTCGCGAACCAAGCGCGCCCGCTCCTCGCCCCCGAGCTTCGCGGCCTTCCCACCACTGTCGGCCGGCATCGCACCGAGCGTGACCGTCGGGAAGGCGTAGCAGAGCGTCTGCTTGTCGAACGGGTTCTGGGCCATGATCGACGTACCGAACCCAAAGGCCTTGCGCAGCGTGACGTGGATCTTGGGTGACTTCAGACGCCGCTGCGCCTTGTACATCTTGCCCGCCCACTTGAGGATCCCCGATCGCTCGGCCGCGGTCCCCGCCATGACGCCCGGGTTGTCGGCGAGGAACACGAACGGCAGGCCAAACGCGCCGACGTTCTCGATGAATTCAGCCGCCTTGATCCCCGCCGCGCTGTCGACCGACCCGGAACGCACCGACGGGTCGTTCGCCACGATTGCGACCGCGCGTCCGCCAATGAAGCCAAGCGCGGTGATGAGGGACGCCCCGTAGCGCGGCTGGACCTCGAACAGGCTACCGTCGTCGACGAGCATGTCGAGGACCGGGCGCATCGCGTACACGCGCCGCGGGTTCGGCGAGATGTGCCCCAGCATGCCGTCGAGAAGACGCGGGCCGGTATCCGGCGCGTCACGCCGCTGCTGCCGCCCGCCAGCGTGCGACGGTAGATACTCGAGATAGCGGCGCGCCATCGCGATTGCTTCCTCGTCGTTCGCAACGACGTTGTGCGCCACGCCCGCTTGGTCGACGCAAACCTGTGGGCCACCGAGCTCTTCCTTGGTGACGTCCTCGCCCGTGCCGGCCTTCACCAGCGGTGGTCCCGCCGTAAACATCGCGGACGGCTCGGTGATGATCGTCAAGTCGGAGAGAGGCGCGGTGAGAGCCCCGTGCCCTGCGGACGCGCCCAGAACGAGACACACAAGCGGCACCTGCCCGCCCAGGTCGGCGAGCGACAACAGATCGTTCGGCACCCGGCCCGGGCTTTCCGTTTCCGTGAGACGATGGCCGGCGCCGTCGAGCATGAAGACCAGTGGCACGCGCTCCTGCTCGGCAAGCTCACAGATCCGGTAGCGCTTCGCCATCGCCGCGTTGCCGATGGACCCACCGAGAACCGTGAAATCCTCCGCACCGGCCAACGCGGGGCGCCCGTGAATGCGGCCCATGCCGGCAACCAGCGCGTCTGCCGGCACCTCCGCACCACCAGCAAGCGGACCGATCTCGACAAAGCTCCCAGGATCGAACAGTAGGTCAATCCGACGGCGAGCGTCGATCTTCCCCCGCTGCGTCATCAGCCGCGCGACGCGATCGGTGCCCCCCATGGCCTTCGAGGCGGAGCGTCGCTCCCGCAGCTCCTCGAGGATCGGCTCCCAATCCGTGCTGCCATCGCGACTTCGGCTCACCTCGTCGCTCCTACCGAACCGCGCGACGAGAGCCAAGCCGCGCTCCTCCCGCCACCAGGACAGAGAGCGAAACCCTGTTCAGCTCCGCGGCGCGAGGCCGTTCTGCTCGAGGCGCCAGACAAGCAGGTCGAGCCGGTCTTGTCCGAAGAAGGGCTCGCCCTCGAACACCATCGTCGGAACGCCCCAGTGGCCTGCCGCCTCGAGGTCCGATTGGTTCCTGGCGATCTCGGCGTCGCGGGCGGCGGGGTCGGTAGCGACCGCCGACTCCATCTCGGCCAGGTTCAGACCGGCGCGCTCCGTCGCGTCCGCCAGGTGCGAATCCTGGTCCCATCCGTCGATCTTTCCGCCGAAGATGATCTGTGAAACCTCGTCGACGAAGGGCAGCCCCCGTCCCCGCGTTGCCGCCTCGATACCGAGGCGGGTCAACCGGTGAATGTAGGGCTGCTCGGCAGGAATCGTGCGCGTGACGAAGTCTTGGACGACCGGATCCGGCCGCGGCCACCCGTACGGAATACCCTCATGCTCGGCGATCCGTGCCGTATCGCGCAGCAGGTAGGGCGGCCAGAGCGGGTTCACCTGGTTGAAGAACTCGGGCGTGCGGATGGCGATGGGGAGCACCGGTCGGACCCGGATCTCAACGGCCCGATCCCGAGCCAAGCGTACCAAGCGGCCGGTCGCGAGATACGAGTAGGGACTCCGAAACGACCAGAAAACATCGACCTTCAGGCTCATGCCCCGTCGCTAGCACCGGCGGGTCGAAATTCACCCGTTGACATGAGTTAGATATCCTAACAAGCTTTGTTTCAGCACGAAGACCGCCCTGGGTTGGAGCCCCCCTTTGCCCCAGGGCGGGCGGTGCGTGACGCGCGCGGAGGGCTCGCCCGTAGTGGACGAGCCCTCTGGGTGCGGCTCGCGACGGCCCTGCCTATTGGCCTACGAGCCGCTCGGGCTCACCCAGCCCGCGGCCCACATCGTCAGTCCGTCGACGAGCGCGCCCTCGAAGTGGACGCGTCGGCGGGCGAGGGCCTCCTCGAGCAATGCCACCGGGTAGAACCGGCCGTCGGCAACCACGGCCTCGAGCGTCTCGAGCGCGCCAAGGTCGCGCGTGGGGTCTTCGCGGAAAATGAGCAAGTCCGCAGGTGCGCCAGAGACGATGCGACCGAGATCCGGCTCGCCCAGCGCCTCTCCGGCCCGCCACGTAGCCGTCGCCCAGATCTCCTCCGGGTCGAGGCCAATCCTTTCGAACTCCCGCATCTCCTCGTGGAGACTCGAGCCGGGAAACAAGAACGGCGCCATCGTGTCGGTGCCGAGAAGCAGTTGAACACCGCCTTCGTGCAGACGACCGGCCACGCGCCTGGCGTTCTCCGGCGCCTCCCCGAGGCCGGCCCAGTCCTCGGCCGTCCGGTCGCGGAAGCGCGGGTCGTTCTGCGGATGCCACAGCACGTCGCGGAAGTAACGCGGCAACACCCGGGCGGCCGGGTCCGCACGAAGTCGGGGATAGTCGGAGAGTTTCGACGTTCGCTCCCACGTCACGAGGGTTGGCGTGTGTGCGATGTCCAGCACGGCAGACGCCGTGATCACAGACCGCAGTCGCGCATCGGTGAGCTCTGTCTGCCCTTCTTCCAGGATCCCCGTGAGGTGTTGCACGTCGTCGAGCCGGGCTTCGCGAAAGCCGATTCCAGCCGGAACGTGCCCAACCACCGGAAGATCAGCCTGGCCTGCCGCGTCGCGCACCGCGTCGAGCACTTCTACGGTGAGCCGCTCGTAGACCTTGATACAATCGACGCCGTCGCGCGCGAGCTCACGCACTACCCGTTGGGCTTCGGCCGGTGTCTCGACGACTCGCGAACCCGGCCAGAACGGCGGCGCCCCGTCGAGGATCGGCCCACAAGCAAACGTGCGCGGACCAACCGCCTCCCCCCGGCGAATGCTGCGCCTCGACTCCATCACCGCGCCATCGAAGTTGCCGGTATCGCGAACCGCGGTCACGCCGTGCGCGAGGAACAGCATCCCGAAAAGTTCGACGTCGCCAAGAATCGTATCTGGCGGATGGTGCACATGCATGTCGACGAGTCCCGGCAGGACGTAACGGCCGGTGCCCGAACCGACCTCGCTCGCCTTCGACGGTTCGATCGAGACGATGCGACCGCCGTCTATCCGAATCGTCTGATCGTCGAGCCGCCTTCTGTCCGGCTCGACGACGGTCACGTGCGTCAGCACCGCACCCCGCTCAGGGACGTCGAACTCGGGAGGCTGCAGTTCGAAGCGAAGCCACCCGCCCAAGAGCAAGAGAGCGATGCCAGAGACAAGCACCGCGCGGATCGCACGACCCAGCATCCGTCGGGCTTACCACCATGAGCGCGAACGGGGCGAACCCTCGGTAGAAAGAGAGCCGTCCCGTTGCGCGCCGGCAATGAGTCCCGTCGTCAGAAGACGGCAGCCTCCGGCCCGCCCACGAAGGCGCCGCTCGGCGAGCCCAGAGGCGGCACCGGGCAGCCCGCGGGCGCCGGATATTTCTTCTCGGCCAGGAATTTGTCGACTTTGTCGAACTTGTCGGTCGACAACGGCGTGCCCTTGCTCTTGGCCGGAGCCTCCGCGCACCAGTCAACCCCCGTGCCTAGGGTCAGCCGAACTGCCATACGCCCCTGCTTCGGCTCGTCGAGAGTGTACCCGAAGGCGTCCTTCCCAGCCTTGATCTTCACCAGGCCCGCTTTGATGGTGACGTTCAGAACCGGCGATCCCGCCGGCCCTTTGAAGCGGTAGCCCGACGAGGACGGCAACCAACTGCTCGACGGCAGATCGATCGTAACCTGTTCGCCACTCCCGTTCGCGTTGTACACGCGCAGCGTCCCGCCGTTCAAAAGCGGATCGCCCACGGTACCAGCGCCCGGAGGCACGATCACCGGATCCTTCGACGTGAAGGTCAGCTTGCGCTTCTTCGGGGTCGAGGGATCGGTCTTGTCCTTCACGGTCAGCGACCGGGTCGAGATCGGGACCTGCGGCACCGAACCCACGAAGCTGGTCGGATCGTTGGGGTCCGTACCCGCATCGATCTCGTCGCGATCACGGCGGTCGTCGCCATCGCGATCGATACCCATCCGAATGCCAGCGCCCGGCGGCACACAGGAGTAGACTGCCTCTTGCCCCGCAGTCACAAGTCCCAGGAGCGTCGCGAGCGGAATCGAACCATCGGCGGCCCGGTCGCTCAGGAACTGGCTCGAGCCGAACCCGATGTAGTAGACACCACGCGCTTCGCCGCCGAGTTCGCCCTTGCCGATGAGATCACAGTTGCCCGCGTCGGCCTGATCGATCAGCAGCTGTAGACGCGAGAGCGTTGTCGGGTCGCTCACCGAACCGGGCGTGAGCGACACCTGCTGTCCCACGATCGGCTTCATCCCCGTATTGAGGGACACGACGAAGGCCTCGACGTTCCGTCTCATCGCCGCACTCGGGAAATTGAACACGTTGGCCGACAAGAAATCATTGACGGAAGCGAGACTGCCGTCGTGGAGGAATCCGAAGCCCCGCACCTGCGGACCGAGGAAGCCGCTCGGAGGAACCAGCGACTGCCCGCCGGGCACCCCGAACATCCCGACCTTCTGATACTGATTGCGCAGGTGCGGGATCTTGAACTCCTGCGTCTCGCCTTCGGCCGACGAGAAGCCGTCTGTCCCAAAGAAGTCTTGAGCCGGGTCTACGACGTGGCAGTGATTGCAGGTGTTTCCGCCGTCGACCGGATTGTTGAAATAGAAGGACTCACCGGCCAGCTGTTGAGCGGTCGGCACATCATCGAGGGCCCGAACTGGATTCGGTGGGTACCGCACGGTCAGGATGAAATCTGCGAACTCCTGCATGTGGCCCGTGGGGAGCTCTTCGTCATCCCCAAGAAGACCGACGAAGGCTCCGTTGAACGCGGCGAACGCCGCGTTCTCATCCAGCGCGTCTCCTATCGCGCAGCCGGTGCGGTCGCCGCGCCAGTGCATCGGGCCCTGGTTCGCCATACCGCGCAGACTCTGGGTCGTCATCGGCCCCTTCAACGGATGGAAGGGAGAGCCCGAACCGGTGCGGAACGGGTTGCAGTTCAGGGTCGTCGACCCGGCCTCGGCATCGCCAAGCTCCCACGCTTTGTCATCCTGGTCGGCAAAGTGGTGACAGCTGGCGCACGCGTTGTCCCCGTGCCCCGACTTCGTCGCGTTGTAGAGATGGCGGCGGCCCTTTCGGATCGGAGCTGGCTGCGGATCGTAGTCGCCCAGAGCGACCGTGTCCGTCTGTGCCGCCAAACCCGAATCCGACGCGTTGGTCACGATACCGATTCGATGATCGAACCGATTCATCACGTAAAGACGGTCGTTCGCTTCATCCAGAGCGAGACCACTTGGGCCGCCGCCCACATCGATGAACGTCTTCGCGACGGTGCCGGCCTCGAGGGTTGCCGTGCCCATGAGAAGCACGTGACGTGAGCCGAACATCGCGACGTAGATCCTCGAACCGTCGCCAGAGAACGCCATGTCGGTCGGGAAGGCACTGCTGCTCTCGATCTCACTCTGAGGGCCGGGCGACACGAGATAGTTGATGTGCGGATTCAAGTGATGCCGCACCGGAGAGCCGCCGCTGATGACGGTGATGCCGCTTTCGACGATGCGTCCACGAACCCCGTGAAGACCATCGAACACGTGGCCCTCGAATCGGATCTCGTTGTGATCCTCGGTGTTGGCCGCGTATACGTTTCCGTTGGCCGGGTTCACTGCCAGATTGAAGATCGTCGTGGCGACCCCCGAGACCTCTTGCCCGGCCAGCGCCACCGGGGTGACCGCGTTCGCGTTGATCGGGAAGACGTCTTGGTCGGGCATGCTGAACGGAACGAACGTCGACCAGTCGGTGCCCAACTCGTCCACCCACGCGATGCCGTTGAACTTCACGATCAGACCCACGTCCGGAGCGCCGGAAAGCGCGCTGCCCGGGGGCGGAGGAAGTCCGCCATTGTTCGTGACGACACGCTCATTGATCGCGGTCGTCTGGTTCCCCGAGTGGAAGATCGATGCGTACACCGTACCGCCATCCGGCGAGGCCGCGAGGCCACGCGGCGTGTCACCGAACAACACGATGTTGGCGATGGGCGTTCCGCCGAGCAACGCGCCAAGGCTGGTCGTGTCAAACACCTGGACGACGGCTCGACCGAGCCCCTCGGTTTCGTAATCGATCGGAACCGGACAGTTCTGACCCCGGCGAGCGGCCGAGATGAAGGCCCGATTCCCTGCCGGTCCGGCGAACACGATGTCACGCGGCTCGTCGCACGTGTGAAGTGTCCGCGTCACCCGCGAGAGCTCCGGTGTAACCGCATCCACCGTGACGATGCTCACGCTGTCGGAGAGATGGTTCACCACCCAAACTTCCGTGTTGGTGCGGGCCGCCACGGCGGCCGGCTCCATGCCCACGGGCACCTCTGCAAAGAGCGAAAGACCGCCAGCGGTCACGTCGTAGATCGCCAGGCGGTTGTCCGGCGTGTTCACCGCAAACAGCCGTGTCCCATCAGGTGAGAGAGCAAGCGGCCTCACATGCCCCGTCTCGAAGTTGGTGAATGTGCCGTCCGGGGACTGCGCCCGAGCAGGCATCACTGCGAACAGCACGACGACCCCAGTCAGCAGGGTTGAGCAGAGGAGTTCCAGATGATGGTTTGTCAACGGTTTCACGAGTCGTTTCCCCCGGCTGGGTTGGTAGATTCAGACCGAATTCTTGCAAATCGCCATGGCCGCGCGCGAGGCATGATTCGCGGGCGTGCAACGGAGGCCGTGGCCTGGCCGCTGGAACTTCACGGGTTTGGAGTCGAATCGAGTGCCCTTGGTAAAACCAGTAGATCGCGGGACACGCGCCCCATGTCCGAATCGGTGTTGATCCTGGGAGGCGCACAAGCGAAGGAAATGGGGTGCAGCGCGTCATCGACCTCGACGGATCCCTCAACTTCCGCGATCTCGGCGGGTATCCGACCGACGACGGCCGCCGGGTCCGTTGGCGCCGCGTCTTTCGCGCGGACGGGCTGCATCTGCTCACAGCCCGCGACGTCGGGCGGGTCCGAGACGACCTCAAGGTCCGTGACGTGATCGATCTTCGCTCGAGCGGTGAGCGGCGCGCCGATCCGCCGCGACCGCTCGATCGGGTGGATCAGATCTGCGTTCACCACACGCCCTTGTTCGACGGCGATACGACGCAACGCAGCGAGCGGGCAGACAGCGGTCACATGACGCTGGCCGACCGGTACGTCGCTCTCGTGGGCCTCGCGCAGGCACCGATCGCGCGAACCATCGACATCATCGCCGGCTCATCCGGCGCCGCGGTCTACCATTGCGCAGCCGGCAAGGATCGCACCGGAATCGTATCCGCGATCCTCCTGGGCGTGCTCGGCGTTCGCCCCGAGGTCATCGTGGCCGACTACGCAGCAACCAAGGACAACCTCGACGAGATCATCGAACGCCTGATGAACACACGTGGATACGACTCCATGCTGGCAGAGCTCCCCCCCGACACACTTCACGCCGAGCCCGAGACGATGATCGGTCTCCTGAGCGGGATCGAACGAGAGTATGGCTCAACGGTCGACTACGTGCGGGCCGCTGGCGTACGCGATGACGCTCTCGAGCGTCTGCGGGCCGGACTCCTCGAGACCGCATGAGCTCCCCCTCCTCTTCGCGTACCGCGTTGCGCGATACCGACCGAATCCTCACCGCGCGACTGCGACGATTCCTCTGGGTGATCCTCGCGGCGGCCGGTACGATCGCTGCCATCGACGCGGCGCTGAGTCCGGACCACCTCGCACTCCTCTACGCTCCGAAGGTAGTCGCCCTCGTGGCGCTGGGTCTCGCCATTCGTTCGATGAGAACCGGCCACGAGAGCAGCCGCGATCCGGCGGTGGCTCTCCTCGTCTTGTCGATCACCGCCGTAACGATCGCCGCGACCGGGGCGCTGTCGGGACACGTCGTTCCTCGCGCCCTCGTTCTACTCATGCTCTGCGTGGCCGCGGCTGGGTTCCTCCCCTGGGGACTTCGACGACAGACCGCGCTGGTGTTCGTGACCGGCGCAAGCCTGACGGTGATGGTGTGGATGGTGCGCGGCCGCCTCGACGGCGCGCTCGACGCCCCTGGCCTCGTACTTCTCGCCGGGCTGTCGGTATCGCTCTTCCTTTCGCACGAAGGCGATCAGCTCCGCAATGAACGGCGTCGTGCGCAGCGAGCCCTCGATCATCGTACGAGCGATCTCCAGAGCATCACCGATGCGATGAGTCGCTACTTGGCCGACGGGAACCTCGAGACCGCTGCCAGTACCCTGCTTCGGGCCGCGGTCGCCAACACACAAAGCTCCGTTGCGTACATCGCGCGCACCGACGTATCGGGCAATCTTCAGATCCTCACCCACCGCGACCTGGTCGAGCCCACCGCGGTCGACATTCGCGTCGGCACTGGCGGAGACTTCCTCGACCGGATTCTGGGGCGCGGCTTGCCCACCGTTGGCAACGACCTCGGCCCCGATAGCGAGCTGCAAACCCAGGGCCTCCCGAGAACGGCACAGCCGATGCAGAACTTCCTCGGCGTGCCGATAAGTCGGAGCTCGGCCGTCGTGGGCATGATCGGCGTGGCCAATCGAGAGGGCGGGTACTCCCCCTCGCACACGGCACGGCTCGAGCTGCTCGCGCAGACGGCTGGTGTTCTCTTCGGCAACGACGAGGCCGATCGAGTCCGGCGAGAGGACGAGGCCGTCTCGACCGCATTGGCGGGCGTGGGGCGCGACCTCATGCAGCTTCTTGACCGCCCGCTGCTCTTGGACCGCATGTGCGCCCTCACGGCCTACGCGCTGGGATGTGACGCCAGCCACACCCTGATGCTCGACGCAGGCAAGGATCGCTTCACCGTGATCGCCGGGTACGGCGACACCGCGGAGGAGTCGGAGGCCCTGCGGGTCCTGGCCATCCCCGTGAGCATGATGCGCGATTTCATGAGTCGCTTCGACGATCAGGAGACCGAGGAAGTCGTGCCCTCTCAAGAGGATTGGCACCGCTCGCCCGCTCGGCGTCTCGCGCCCGAATTCCGGGTCACGTCGAGCCTCCTGTGCCCGCTGCGGCGGGGCGATGACATCGTCGGCTTCCTCGTCGCGGCAAACCGCGGCCGGCCCCGTCTCTTCGACGATCGCCAGAAGCGGGTACTCGAAGGAATCGGGCGCCTGGCATCCATGGCCTTGCACAACGCCGGGCTGGTCGAGGAACTCGCACGCGCCAACGAAGTCCGGTCCGAATTCATCGCGACGATGTCGCACGAGCTCCGAACGCCGCTGAACGTCGTCATCGGCTACGGCAACATGCTCGAGGATGGCACCTACGGCGATCTGACGAGTGAACAGATCGCCGTCCTGCAGAGGATCGACCGCAGCGCCCGCGAGCTGCACGAGCTAATCACGACCACGCTCGACCTGGCGCGGCTCGAGTCCGGACGCGTCTCGATCGAAGTCAGCGACGTCGACCTCGCTCACCTCATCCGGGACATCGTGTCCGAGGTCCAGCCGCTGCGCCACGACGGCGTCGGTGTGACGTGGGCAGCCGAACCCGAGCTACCAAAGCTGGAAACGGACGCGCTCAAGCTCAAGGTGATCGTGAAAAACCTCGTCCGGAACGCGATCAAGTTCACCGATGCTGGCTCCGTCGACATCCGCGCGTACCGAGTCGACGACGGCGTGGAGATCCGGGTCGCTGATACCGGAATCGGGATCGCCCCCGAGGGCCAGGAAGCGATCTTCGAGCCATTCCAGCAGCTCGCCCCGGGACAGGGGGGCCGCGGCGGCGTCGGCCTCGGCCTGAACATCGTTCGGCGGTTGGTCGAGCTTCTAAAGGGCTCTGTGCGATTGGAGAGCGAGGTCGGGCGCGGCAGTGAGTTCTTCATCCACCTACCTCTGCCAGCGGACGCTGAGGACGCTCTGAGCCCCGAACAACGGCGCGCCGTCTAATCGGGCTGGCGGCTCCTCCTCGTCGATGGAGCCGAGCGCCCGCAGCCGGCCTGCGTGCGCCTTGGACCATAGACGACACGTCGGCAGTGCGCCTTCCGATCGAGCGACCGACGAACGTCGCGACGAACGTCAGGGGCGGCGAGACGTCGGATGTCGCCGGCGGTGCGCTAGACCAAGCGAGGACAGGCTCGTACACTCGCGAGATGCTGCGCTCCCCGCGAGCCCTACCTGCGTTCCTCGCGTTCGCGGCGGGAGCGAGCATCCTCACCTGGATCCAACCGACCCTGCGGTGGATCGCGCTCTCGCCGTCCGCCGGGGAGTCAGGAGCGGGCCTGAGCATCGCGATGCTCCTCCTGGGCACTTCACTCGGACGGACCTCGAGCCTCGCCTTCCGACCTGCGAGCCCCACACTCGTGCGGTTCGGGTTCGCGCAGATGACGGTGGGCCTGGTGTGCGGTGCCACGACCGTCGCGCTCCCCTCAGCCGGCCTCGCGACCACGCTCTTTCTCGTCGCGGCGGGACTCGCTTTCGGCGCAGCGAGCCAGGCCCTGCGCGAGGAACCGGTCGCGGTGCTCGCGGGGGCCACGACTGGATCCGCGATCGCCGGGGCCCTCGTGATGGGCGGCGTGAGCATCGCGGCTTCGAGTCTGACTTCCGTCGCGATCATGATGGCTACGGGCTGCGTCGCCCTCGCGTCTGCGCGTCGCCAATACCCCGCATCAGGCCCGCCCGAAGACCCGCAGATTCCGTTCAGAAAGGCCTTCGTGGCGTTTGGCGGTGGGGCCCTCTTGGCCGCCTTCGTAATGTGGGCCGATCGAGCGCTCGCCCCATTCACCGGCAGCTCGATATACGCGCACGCCGTCCTGTGGACGGTCACGCTCGCCGGATGTGCGCTCGGGGTCGCAGCCGCAGGGCGACGGAGCCACGGCTCGATCTCGCTGGGCCTGCTCGCGACCGCATTCGCGATCGCGACATTCTTGGTCTACGGCCATCTCGAGTGGATCGTGCCCGGCGTCGTTCGGCGACTCGGCGGACTCGCATCCGCGCCTCGGGCGCTCGCGTTGACGGTCGGCGAAACCTCGGTTTTGCTCCTGCCCGTCATGGTCCTCTCATGCGCCGCGCTGGGCCGCGACGCCTTCTTCCGAGCACGTGAGCTCACCATGGGCGCCGCCATCGGCACGATGTTCGCCGCCCCGCTGGTCGCCTGGGTCAGCGCATCGGCCATCGGCTACGGGCCATTCGATCAGCGGTACGGCCCGCTTCTCTACTTTCGCGAGTTGGGAACGGGCGCGATCCTCGTGACGGACGACCCCGAACAGGGCCGCATCCTGCGCCTCGCCGATGGGCGATCGCCGGGTGGGGTCGGCACGGATTCGGAAGACCGCGTGAATGCCCTGATCCCGATGCTGCTCCACCCCTCGGTCAAGCGCGTGCTCCAGCTCGGCTTCGGAGTCGGGAACGGCGCGTCCTCGATCCTCGCGTACCCGATCGATCGACTCGACATCGTCGATCCGACCGGTTCCGCCGCCGAGATCTCCTCGTTCTTCGACGACTCGAACCTCGATGTCCTGTCCGACGAACGCCTCGTCATTCACCCGAGCGCTCCATGGCGGCTCCTGTCGCAGAGCACCGAGAGGTGGGACCTGATCGCACTCTCAGCCATGACGCTCGAGAGTGCCGCAGGCGACGACATGCCCACGCGCGAGAGATTGCGGCTCGCCCAAAGCCGCCTCGAGCCGGGTGGGATCGTGAGCCTACGTCTCAACGTGGGACGAACATCCACCGAGGAGATCCGGACCGTTCTGCGGACGATGGCCACGGTCTTTGCACACGTAACGGTCTGGGACGGCCCTCTGGGGTACACATGGGTGATCAACGGGAGCGACCGCGAGCGCAACCCCGACGTATCGCTGATCCGTGATTGGCAGGAAGACGCGGACGTCGACGCCGAGCTCGGCGCCCTCGGGCTCGACGACGTCGACACATTCCTCGGCCACTTCGTCATGGGCGACGATGACGTCCGCACCTTCACTGGCCCGGGCCCCGTCGTCACGACCGACCGCGCGATCATCGATGCCTCGGGCGCCCGCTCGGCGAACACCTTCTTCGGGCTCGGCTCGGCCGCAGCCGATACGCACCTCGCCGACCTCACCGCAGAAGACGGGCAGGAGAACATCGGACTGGTGCGCCTCTTCGAGCGACTCGCCGGCACGAGGGCTCTCAAGCGCGCCGTGGCGCCCCATCTTCGCAACAAGCCCTAGACGAAAGAGGGGGCGACGGTTTCCCGTCGCCCCCTCCTTGATTCCACCTACTTCGAGGCAACCCCTCTCGGCAGCGGAAGCCTCATGCTCGGGACACCCGAGCCCCGGAAGGGGATATCGCCGATCAAGCCACTCTTGCGCCCCCATGGGTGCTTGCGGAAGCCGAGGTCGCGAGGCGACGGCGGGGGTGATGCCGGCGGCACACAGATGCTGGTGCACGAGTCCGTCTCGACGTCGTTGCCGTCATCACACGTCTCACCGAACTGCGTCTGAACCTCACTGTCGCCGCAGTAGGTACAGTCCGTCCGACAGGAATCGGTGTTGTCGTCGTTCCCGTCGTCACAGTTCTCACCGAGCTGCACCAGGCCGTCGCCGCAGAAGCTGCAGTCGTTCCGGCACGCATCGGTGTTGGTCATGTTGCCATCGTCACACGTCTCGCCATCGTCGAGATCGCCGTCCCCACAGAGCGGGGACGTACAGTCGTTCCGACACGAGTCGCCGTTGCTGCCGTTTCCGTCGTCACACTGCTCGCCCAACTGCACTTCACCATCACCACATTCGGTGCAGTCTTCGCGACAACCCGGGCTACTGTCACAGCTCTCCTCGGGGTCGAGAACGCCATCGCCACAGAAGGGCAGCTCGCACGAGTTCGAGCAATCATCGTCATCGACGTCGTTACCGTCGTCGCACTCCTCGCCCCCCTGCTCGACACCGTCGCCGCAGGCCGTGCAGTTGTTGCGGCAGCTGTCGTTGTCGATCTTGTTCCCGTCGTCGCAGAACTCGGTCGGATCGAGAATTCCATCGCCACACTGCCCCTGGACCACCACGTTCGGCAGGCAGGTATTGCCGCAGGCGTCGAGCGGATTCGCGTTGCCGTCGTCACAGTTCTCACCGAACACGACCTGCACGATGCCGTCACCACAGAAATTACAGGAGGCGCGGCACTCGTTCGCAATCGGGCCGACCAGACCGCCCGGAGGGTCGCAGCTCTCACCCGGCTGCGTCAGACCATCGCCACAGAAGGTGCAGTCGTTGCGACACCCATCGTTGTTGTTGTTGTTGCCGTCATCGCAGCTCTCTCCGGTCTGGAGAATCTCGTCCCCGCAGGCCGTACAATCGTTGCGACACGCATTGAAGTTGTTGGCGTCGCCATCGTCGCAGAACTCGCCCGGGTCGACGACACCGTTGCCGCAGCCAACACCCGGCTGACAGTTATTGTCACAGTTGTCGTTGTTGTTGTTGTTCCCGTCGTCGCAGACCTCGCCGAATTGACCCTGCACGAGGCCGTCGCCGCAAACCGTGCAGTTATTGCGACACGAGTCGTTGTTGTTGTTGTTCCCGTCGTCGCAGAACTCGCTGCCCTGGCGGACGGCATCACCACAGAAGGTGCAGCTGTTCCGACAGGCATCGTTATCGTCGTTGTTGCCATCGTCACAGGTCTCACCGGCCTGCTCGATGCCGTCACCGCAAGCGGTGCAGTTGTTGCGACACGCGTCCGTATCGACGCTGTTGCCGTCGTCACAGAACTCAGTGCCCTCTACGATTCCGTTGCCGCAATCCGGCGGCGTGGTGCAATCATTCCGGCACGCATCGTTGTCGTTGTTGTTGCCGTCGTCACACAGCTCCGGGGGCTGAACCACGGCGTCACCGCAAAGGGTGCAGTCGTTGCGGCACGAATCGTTGTTATTGTTGTTCCCGTCGTCGCAGGCCTCACCCGGCTGAACCACGCCGTCGCCACACTCCGTGAAGAGACAGGCATTGCTGCAGAAGTCGGCATCGCTGTTGTTGCCGTCGTCGCAGAGCTCGCCATGCTGAGCTTGCACGACCATGTCGCCACAGTTCGTGCAATCATTGCGGCACGAGTCGTTGTTGTTGTTGTTCCCGTCGTCACAGGCCTCGAGCGGGTCAACGACCCCATCGCCGCACTCGGGGAAGGTGCAGTTGTTGCGACACGCATCGTTGTTGACGTTGTTGCCGTCGTCACACTCTTCAGGCGGCTGAACGACGCCGTCGCCACAGGCCGGCTGCGGGATGCACGAGTTGCTGCAGGCATCGTTGTTATTGTTGTTTCCGTCGTCACAGACCTCACCAAACTGGGCCTGGACCTGACCATCACCGCAGAACGTGCAGTCGTTCCGGCACGAGTCGTTGTTGTTCGCGTTCCCGTCGTCGCAAGACTCGGACGCCTGCAGGACGTTGTCGCCGCAGTAGGTGCAGTCGGCCCGGCACACGTTGTCGTTCGCCCCGAAGACCTCGCCTGGCGGGTCGCAGGTCTCGCCGGCGTCCTCGAAGTCATCCCCGCACGCAGGGATGCGATCCTCGTGAATGCTCCGCACCTTGACCTTGATCGCGACCACCGTGCCGACGACGACGATCGACTTGCGCAAGTTCAACTCAGCGTCGTTGGTGTCGACGAACGTACCCATGAAGAAGTTGAAGCCGCCCAGTGTCGAGCGCTTGCCGCTGTCACCACCGACGAAGAACGCCAGATCGTCCGGATTCCCAGACGACGGCTGGATGTTCGTGTCCTGCTGGCTGCGAACGTTCTCCCTGACGTAGATCGTCGACGGAGCCGTTGCCGTGATGTTGACCAGGTTCTTGATGTCCCAGCTGCGGAAGTTGTACACGCCGCCCGTCAGGGTGACGGTCGAACCCTGCTTCGCTTCGAGCTCACCGTGGCAACCGGCGGCCACCGAGCCAGCGCCATCGACCGGAATGACTACTTTCGATGCCGACAGCGTGCAGTTGTCGAACACGGCGGGCGGCATGGGAGGCAGGTTGGTGAGCACCAGCGGGAAGGGCTGGCCTGGATGCGTGACGCCACGGATGACGGAAGTCGCCGCGAGGTCCAAGGTGCTGTTGTAGTAGACGTCGACGATCGAAGCGTTGGCGGCCATCGTGACATGGTCGGCCACGACGTAAGGCGCGGGCGTGCCCGACAGCTGTGTCGCGCCGTTGGCAACGGTGACGTCGCCGCCAGGCCTCAGGACCGCGTAGTTGCCGGGCAAATTATTGTTCGACCCAAGGTCCATCTCGTTCAGCGCGATGTAGTGGTAATCGCGCCAGTCCGCCGACGGCTGCGCCCCTGCGGGGAGCGCGGGCAGGCAGAGCACGACAGCCACCACGGCTGCGCCGACCACTCTGGGGAGCACAGGATGCATTTCGCCAAGCAGCTTCATCTTATTGGTTGTCCTTCTCGTGGGTTCGCCGTGTCGCACCTTCATGCCAAGCGAACAGCTTCGTTCGTAAGCCCTGACTATGCAGACCGCGCGGCGAACTGATCAACCCAGGATTTCTGCAGTTTTCTACGAGGTCCGCGAACGCTCTAGCTCTCGCCAAGGCGGCGAATATTGCAGTTCCCCTGGTATCAAGGAAAAGGCCAGTACTCTAGCCCGCGGCGATCGAACGTTCGTTCGAACGATCGCCCGCCTTTCCTAGCGGATCCGGGCGCGATCCGCAGAATCCGGTGGTTCCGTGGGGGGCCTTTGGCACGAGCTCTCGCGGTTGACGGACTGCGCGTGCAGGCGATAGTGCTGGTCGTCCGGTTCATCCCCCCGAAATACCCGCCGCCGTAAAATCCGACCCCTTCGGGTCTAGATCGAGAAGAGGTAGAGTCCCGATGTTCAGACTCGCTCGGATCGCCACCCTGGTCCTGATTCTGGCTGCCGGAGCCCCGGATTCGGCCGCCCGGGCATGCACCTGCCTGCCCACCCCGGGCATCGAGCACGTCTACGCCAGCGCGACGCACGTCGTCCGGGTTCGCATTCGCCAGGAAGTCCGTCGCGTGCATCGGCGCGGCGGCCTCCCAACGGTCGGCAACCGGACACGAGCCTTTCGAGCAAAGGTGAAGGAGAGCTTCAAGGGCTGCCTGCGACGCGGGCGAATCCTGAAGCTCGTCACCTCGAGCGACGGCGGCCTATGCGGAGCCCAGCTGGACCCCCGCCGGGAATACGTCGTCGCGCTCGGTGAAGGGGACCGAAATGTGTTCGCGATCAATGCTTGTGACTTCATCCGCAGGGCCCGCTCCCTGACCGCGGCCGAGTGGAACTTCCTCGATACCCGATTGCAATGTTGCAACGGTCGCTGCCGATGCACCGGAAGCGATCCGACCTCTTGCTTCGCCGACCCCTGCCAACTCGATTCGTGCGGTGATGCGTCCTGCACCGCGAACTTCTGCGGAGGATGCAACGCTGAATTCTTCCGCCCCGACGGGCAACCGGTCTGCACGCCATGTAGCGGCCCGTTCGACTGCGGGGCCGGGCAGGCGTGCAGTGAGGGACTCTGCGTACCGCGGTTGACCGACCTGGACGGCCCGGGGCAAACGGCGTCCGTCCCGCCTCGACGGTGACCCTCCGCCGCGACCCCGACGACCTCTGCCGGCGAAACGCCCGACACATGAGGAACTCTTCGGCGCAACGGCCCCGCCCAGCGCCTTCTCTGGCTCGCCCCCGCGTTTCCAGAGTCGCGCAGTTCTGAGGGGACTTCGCGGTGGCCGATTTCACGATCGACATCCGGCGCTTCGCGCTGTACCTGCTGCTCTTTTGCGTGGCGGCCGAGGTCGCCTTCATCCTGCTCGACTGGCACGTCAACTACGGCGACCTGACCCACATCGGCGCGATCGAGAGACTCTTCAACGCCACGCGTGAGGACGGCATCGGGTCTTGGTTCGCGGTCACGCAGACGTTTCTCGCGGGCCTCACCGCCGTCGCCGTGTTCAGTGTGCAGAGAAGAATCGATCAACGCGCCTGGATGCCGTACGGCTGGCTCGTGATCGCGCTGTTCTTCTTCTACATGTCGGTCGACGACGGAGCGAAAATCCACGAGCGCCTCGGTACGACGTTCAAGATCCTGAACCGCGGCTCAGACGAGATCGGCGGGACCATGCTGCTGCACTTCCCGAGTTACACGTGGCAGCTCATCTTTCTCCCTGCCTTCGGAAGCCTCGGGCTGTTCACGCTCGGGTTCCTGTGGCTGGACTCGGGCGACCGGACGCTTCGCCTGATCGTCCTCTTGGCGATCGGCTGCTTCGTCGTGGCGGTCGGAATGGATTTCGTCGAGGGGCTCGAGCGTGACCATCCCGCCAACCTCTACACGATCCTCGTGCGAAACTTCGACATGCACGAGTACACGATCCGAACGTTCTCGCAGACGCCCTTCAAGACACTCCGGCACTTCTCGAAGACTTTCGAAGAATCGATCGAGATGCTCGGGAACTCGGCCTTGTGGTACGTTTTCCTTCGACGACTCGGCGCCTCCGCCCATGAGGTCCGGATTCGCTTCGCGAATGCCTAGACCTGAGCGCTTCGGGCGCCCACAACGGCCGGAGATGAGATGATCGACGTAGCTGCAGGCGAGCGAGGTCCCCTGCGGGACCTCTTCCCCGACCGCCCGGGCCCACTCGCTGGACAACACGTCATCCGAACGGGCCTCGGTCGCTGTCTCGTCGACCGGTGGCCCGCACCCCGCGTTGCGATCGCGCGGGTTGCTTACGACGTGCAGCTCGCCGGGCAGGTCGAAAGGCTCGACGACGACGTCCTTCGCGACCTGACCTCAATCGGCTTCATCGACGCTCCGCCGCCGTTTCGCGCGACCGTCGCACGCGTCTGCCCCGACGCGGTGCGGTGGTCTCGTGTCATCGCGACTCTCGAGTCCACCGACCCGCCGCCGCGAGCCCCGGCGACCATCCGCCGCCTCGGCCCGGTCGACGCACCCGCCTTGGGGGATTTGGGCGACGAGATCGAGTGGATCAGCGACTCCCTCGGAGGCCCGCTGCGCGCCGCGCAAAGCGGCCTCGCGTTCGGTGCCTTCGTCGGCACGGAACTCGCGTCCGTCGCGCTACCCTACCATCTCGGAGCCGCCCACGAGGACATCGGGGTCGTGACGGAAGCGGGTTTTCGCGGCCGCGGCCTCAGCCCAGCCTGTGCCGCACACGTAGCGGACGACGTCCGCTCGCGTGGTCGAACCCCCAGTTGGTCAACGTCGCCCGACAACCTCGCGAGCCTGGCAGTGGCGCGAAAGCTCGGGGCGCGCAAAGATCGAGATGACGTGCTCTGGGTCACCGGAATGGAACCACCGCAGCCAGCTTCAGAGAGTGCGCCCGGAGACGACACATGAGCAAAGCCATCCCCAGCTGTATTCGGCATCTGCGCGACTACATCGCGATTCCCTCAGTCAATCCGATGCGGAGCGACCGCGTCCCGGCAGAGCTCATCGGCGAGCGGCGATACGCCGAACACGTCCAGGCACACCTCCGACGAATCGGGCTCGACGCCGTCGTCGTGGGCAAGGGGGATCGCGCGAGCCTCGTTGCCGAAGCCCGCGTAGCGGGCGCGACCGATACCGTTCTGATCGCCTCACACCTGGATACGGTGCCGGTCGAGGGGATGGAGATCGATCCCTTCGATCCCACGATCGACGGAGACCGGCTGTACGGCCGAGGGTCGTGCGATACGAAGGCCGGCATGGCGGCTGCGGTGGTGGCGCTCGAGAAGCTCCTCTCCGCAGGCCGCCTGCGCAGGAACGTCATTCTGGTCGGAGAAGCGGACGAAGAGTGCGGGAGCGTCGGGGTCACCGACGTGCTCCACCACCTCGGCACGCGGCGCCCCGACTGGACGCTCGCCACGGAACCGACCTCGATGGAGCTGGTCACGCACCACAAGGGAGTCGGTCGCGCCGAGCTTCACGCCGAGGGACAGGCCTGCCACAGCTCCGACCCCTCCCTCGGCCACAGCGCGATCGTGGACATCTCGAAGGCCGTGCTCGCGCTCGATGAGCTCGCGACGCGTTTGGGCCAAGACATCGACGGCCGACTCGGACCGGCCACCCTCTCCGTCGGCCTCGTGGGAGGCGGACAGGCAGCCAACGTGGTGCCCCCCGATGCCTGGATCCAGGTCGATCGGCGGCTCCTCCCCGGCGAGTCCGTCGAGACCTTCACCGCAGAAATCAACGCGGCGCTCCACGCCGCCGGCCTCGACAGGGTGCGGCTTACCGCCGCCTCGGTCGAGAAGCCTGCCCTCGCGACGGAGACCGATTCCGCCGCGGTTCGGGCCTGCCAGGCAGCCCTGTCGGCTGTCGGACTGCCCACCGCGCCGGGCATTGCCGCCTTCGGAACCGACGCGGGCGTCTTCGCGCAACACGATCTGCCGGGAGTGGTGTTCGGCCCAGGCAGCATCGCGCAGGCCCAGACCGCGCGCGAGTACGTCGAAATCTCGCAGGTCGAGCGAGCGACGGAGTTCTACCTGGCGCTGCTCGGCTAGCCGGCCTGGGCCTTTCGATCCTCAGTGGCGCCGATCACGGCCGCCACCATGCAATCGCCGGTGACGTTGCAGGCGGTTCGGCACATGTCGAGCAGGCGGTCGACGCCGAAGATGATCGCGATGCCGCTCGCCATGATCTCGGGCGACATGCCGACGCTCTGCAGCACGATGATGAGCATCACGAGCCCTACGCCGGGGACGCCTGCGGTGCCGATCGATGCCAGAGTCGCCGTGAGTACGATCGTGAGCTGCTGGCCGAACGACAGATCGACTCCGTACAACTGTGCGATGAACATGGCCGCGACGCCCTGGTAGAGCGCCGTTCCATCCATGTTGATGGTTGCGCCGAGCGGGACGACGAAGCTCGAAATCTCTTCCTTCACGCCGAGGCGCTCCTCGACACACTCGAGCGTAACGGGCAACGTCGCCGACGAGCTGGAGCTCGAGAACCCCAGGAGCTGGGCGGGAGCAATGGCGGGGAAGAACGTGAGCGGCGACATCCCGGCCATGAACTTCAAGATCGCCGGGTAGACCAGGAACATCATCACCGCGAGGCCACCGATGACGACGAAGCTGTAGACGACCAGCGCCCCCAGTACGTCGAGCCCCATCGTCGCCAGAACCTCCACGAGGAGACAGAACACCGCGTAGGGCGCCACCTTCATGATGGCGTGCACGATCTGCAGGATCACGTCGGTCATTCCGTCGAAGAACGCGATGATGGGTTTCGACTTCTCCGGAGCGATGCGCGTGAGCCCGATGCCGATCGCGAGAGACAGGAACACGATCTGCAGCATCTTGCCGTCGGCAAGGGCGCGCGCCGGATTGCGCGGAACGATCTCGAGCAAGGTCGTCCAGAGGTCTGGCGCCGAAGCGCTCTCCATCATCGCCAGCGCCTCTGCGGTGCCCTGGGAAGCCATCTGATTGCGGACGGCCTCACTCACGAAGTGGCCGGGCTGAACGACGTTCGCCAGAAGGAGCCCGGTGCTGATCGCGAGCGCCGTGGTGCCGAGATAGATCACCACGGTCTTCCCACCGATCCGGCCGAGCTTCGACAGATCACTCAAGCTGCTCGCCCCAACGATCAGCGAGAACATCACGATCGGGACCGCGATGAACCGGAGGGCGCGAAGGAAGAGATCTCCCACGAAGCCGTTGGCCGCAACGATGAGATCAACGACCCAGCGATCGGCCCCATCCTCACCTACGGCGCCGGAGACCGATCCGCCAACCAGGTTCAGGGCAAGGCCCACGACCAGGCCAGCACCGAGCCCGATGAGGATCTTCCAGTGAAGTGCGAGCGACTCCTTCTCCATGACCGCCCGAAGCTACGCCATGGGTCAACCCGCCACAAACTCCGCGGGGACGCTGGTAGATCTCGCAGGTTCCCTAAATCGTGGCCCCGGAGCCGCCTTGACCGCCCGACGACGTGAGGAAATCGGCGAGATTTGCCAACACCCCCCTCGCCGAGGTCAGGTCTCTTCCAACGCGATGGCCTGGCGCGGGCAGCGGCGTACGGCCTCTGCGACCTTGGCCCGGAGGCTCTCGTCAGGGGTCTCGGTCGAGAGGTAGAGGTTGTCATCCTCCTTCACCTCGAAGACCTCCGGGCAAACCTGCATGCAAATCGCATTGGCTTCGCAACGGTCGTAATCGACTACGATCTTCATTCCCATCTCTTCCTATTCGAATGCACGAGTGCCGGTGTCAACCTCGTGCGCCCGCTGCTTGCCCGTATGGGGGACCTCTGCTTGTGATGGACGGATGAGAATCGCGCATCTCGCCCGTAACGTGCTCCTCGTCGGCGGCTCCGTGGCATTCCTCGCGGCGTGCCAGAGCGAAGCCCCGAAGCCGGCGAAGACCGAGAAGAAAGCGGCCGCAGCCGCCGCGAAGCCGGCGCCCAGGCCCAAGCCTGTCGCGGCCAAGCCTCCGCCCCCGCCACCGCCCGCCGAGCCACGACGAGAAGCTCTCGTCGGCGGCCCCTACCCGACTCTGCTGGTCTCGCAGGCACAGTTCATCGACGGCCCCAAAGGTCCGGTGCCCGGCCCCGCCAAGCTGTCGATCGTCCGCGAGACGCCCGACGGCTGGGTCACGACGATCGTCGAAGACCCGGACAGCAACGTCTTCCACAAGGCGATGATGTACGGCGATGAGATCCTGACGATCGGCGCGAACAAGGCAATGCTCAAGACCTGGCAGTTCGCCGACGGCGCGTGGTCGGAGAAGACGCACTGGAACCCGACTTTCGGAGGCAAGTTCGATCGACTGCGCGACATCGAGATCGCCGACGTCGACGGGGACGGCGAGCTCGAGCTCGTGATCGCCACACACGACCAGGGCGAAATCGTCATCGTCCATCCGAACGAGAGCTGGCGCGTCGAGAAAATCGACGCCCAGCCGAACCCCTTCGTCCACGAGAGCGAGATCGGCGACGTCGACGGCGACGGCGACCTCGAGATCTTCGCCACACCGAGCAAACCCAACAAGCTCGACCAGGAGCAGCCGGGCGAAGTCAGCATGTACAAGCGTGGCGAGGACGGCGCCTGGGTGAAGTCCATCGTCGACGCCCCGGGCGACACCCACGCCAAGGAGATCCTGGCGGCGAACCCCTACGACGAGGGCAACGCCCACCTCTACATCGTCTGGGAAGGCGCGATGAAGAAGGGGCAGCTCGTTCGCCCGGTCACCGTCAAGGAGTACACGATGACGGACGGCGCCTGGGAGAGCACTGTGATCACCACGGTCCCGGATCGCCAGATGCGCGCGATCGCAGCGGGTGACGTGAACGCCGACGGCAAGACCGACATGGTCGCCGGAGGGCTCGGGTCGGGACTGTGGCTCTTCGAGCAGGGTGACGATGGTTGGACGAAGAGCCTGATCGACGAGAACTCCTCGGGCTTCGAGCAACCGGTGTTGGTCGCCGACCTCGATGGCGACGGGGACCTCGAAATCTACGTCGGCTCCGAGGACCAGGGTGAGCTTCGCCGCTACCGCTGGGAGAACGGCACGTTCGTGAAGACGGCGGTGGCGAAGCTGGGCTCCGGCGACATCACCTGGAACATCCAAGACGGGAAGCGCTGACGAAGCAACGCAAGCGCCGAGCGCGCACCGCCGAGATCTCCGCGAAGGAGTGGCTCACCGCGGTCGCGCTCTGCGCGCTCTCGCTCGCGCTGAACCTGGTGGGCGGATCATTTCCACCAACGTTCCATCCCGACGAGGTGCGATTGGTGCGCATCGTGGCGGGTGGCGAGAGCGGCTGGAGTGACCCGGCCCTCCTGAGCCACCTCGGTGGTGTGACCGCAACCCTGGTCGAGGCGGAATCGCCTCGACAAATCGTCCGCGCGGGAAGAGTCCTCTGTGCGATCGCCGGCGCCCTATCGGTGTTCCTCCTGTGGCAACTACTGCGCCAGGCGCTACAGCCCGTATACGCGCTATTCGGGGCGGCAACCGCAGCCGTAAGCCCGATGCTGGTCTCGCAGGCGCACTACTTCGCGCCCGACATGATCGCTCTCGCACTCGGGCTCACATCCGTTCTCTGCCTCGTGCGGTTGACCGAGACGGACGGCCCCCGGTGGGCCGTCGGCCTGGGCGGTGCCGTCGGCCTGGGCGTCTCCGCGCACTACGGAGGCGTTCTTCTCGTTCTTCTTTGTGCAACCACCCCCGTCGTCGTCCCAGTCCGCGATGGCCGGGCATTCAGAAAACAGGTGGGCCAGGCGATGCTCGTCGCCGCCATCACCTTCGCCGCATTGAACGCTCCCCTGCTCCTGAGTGGGCAACACCTGATCACCGGGCCGTGGGTACAATTCCTGCGCATCTTCAGAGGCGACCACGTCCACCTGATCTCCCCGGCCCACGGAGACTCCTTCCATCTCCGCGAAACGCTATGGCCTGGACTCACCGGACCGGTGGTTCTTGCGGCGGCGATCGGGATCGCCTGTGCGATACACCGCCGCCGAATGCTGTCGACCGCAGCCCGGCTTCTCCTTCTCTCCGGCGGGCTCGCGTTCGCCATCGCCGAGCTCTCTCCCCTAAAGCCGCTGCCAGGGGCCGAGCGTTACATGCTCGCAGTGCTACCGGCGCTCGCATTCGGGGCGGGCCTCGCTCTGCAGACCCTCGCCGGCACCGTGCACCGTCGATCCTTCCAGTGGGGACCGGTCGTAACGATGGCGGTCGTGCTCGCCGTCCCCGCCTGCGTCTCGGTCCAGATCGTGCGAGGACTCGGAGACGACACCCGTCTGCGGGCCGATGCGTGGATCGCGGCGAACGCAGGGCGGACACTTCGCGCGCCATACACCTCGACTGGGCCACCCGACGTCGCATCGCTCGCCGCCGTCGATCTCGAAGCCGCGCGACGCGGTGGCGTCACGCACGTCGCGACCAGCAGCTTCGCGTACGACACGTTTGCGCGTGGCAGCCGACTCGCGAACCAGCACGACTACGTCTACGAGCGTCACAAGCGGTACCAGGAGCTCTTCGAGTACCCCTACGTGGAGTTCCGTCCCGATCACCCATCGTTCGGCTGGAGTCACCCCACCGTCCGAGTGCTCGACATCCGCGCGCCGCGCCCCCCCGGCCGCCCGTAGGCGGGGCCGGGCGTAGGGGCACGCCCCCTCCGCCCGAAGCGCCCTCGTCGATTCCCCAGGGAGCCGCCGAACGCGGTCAGAACCGCTCGGCCAGGGTCTCGGCTACGTGAAGGTTCTGCGCCTGCGAATAATGACCGCCGGGCTCGAAGAGAGAGTCCGCGGCGTCGAGCTCTGGGCGAACGAGTTCGTGCCGCGCCCCAATTTCGTCGATCCACGCTCCGTACCAAGGGGCGTCACCCCCGGCGATGGTCTGGAGGTCGTGGCGGCGGGGCACGTGCACGACGAGGAAACGTGCTCCGTCAGCCTTCGCAGCATTCGCGAGCCGGTCGATCGTACGCGTGCCGATCGCGGCCATTTCTTGTGTGAGCACGTACCCCGTGTCGCGAGGGTGCCGGTCGGCGAGGCTTCGCACCAACGAGACGAGAGCGCTCGCCTCTGCCCCGGAGCGCTCGAAGCGCCAATCGAGCCATCCTTCATACTCGAAGAGCGGATGGCCCGTCGGGTCCTCCAACGCTTCCAGCACCTGCTCCGGGGTCGCCGTCGGTCGGTTCACGAGTCGAAGGCCCTCCCCACCCAACACGAACCGCGGTTTGGAGAGCGGCAGAGACGTGCCCGGGAAGTAGATGGCACGTACCACATTCAAATTGCGCAGGAGGTTCTCCGCCTGCAACCCAAGGATGACGACATCAGGCTCGCGCGAGGCGCCGTCACGCTCGTACCGAAGCACGGCCTGATCGACCCCGTAGCCGTTGACGCCGAGGTTGATCACGTCGACGGGCCTCTCCTCCGAGCCAAGGAGGCGCTCGAGCTGCGCGGGCCACGTCTGGTCGTCACCAACCTCATCGCCAAAGGTGAACGAGTCCCCGACGGTGACGATGCGCAGAGCCGATTCGTCGGACGAAGCGGAACCAGTGCGCCTCGCACCCGTTTCGTCCGCGGAGAACATCCCGTCCCGGCTCCGGACTCCCGGCCGCAGCGACCAGCCCAGATCGGAATCGTAAACGAACAGGCTCGCCGGGTCACTGAGCTCGGCGACGCGTTTCTCGAGCTCGGACAACGGGAGACGATACGGAAGAAGGCGGTGCTCCCCGAGCCAGCGCTGACCGTCCGCGTCGACGTGAACAGCTGCACGCACGAGGATTTCGGCCAACGCCAAAGAAACGACGAGGCTTACCGCGACCAGTAGAAGACGACGCATGCGCGGCGCTCAGACCTCTTCATCGACGACCTGGTTCTCGAGCGCGCCGAGCCCACTGATCTCGATGCGCACGACGTCACCGGCCTTCAGAAACTCGGGAGGACGCCGAGAGCCGCCGATCCCGCTCGGGGTGCCCGTAAAGACGATGTCGCCCGGATACAGCGTGAAAGCCTGGGTGAGGTACTCCACGACCTCCTCCACCCCAAAGATCAGATGCCGCGTGCTGGAGTCCTGCTTGACCTCGCCGTTCACGAGAGTCCGCAGGTCGAGATCGCGGTAGTGCGGGACTTCGTCGCGCGTCACGAGCGCGGGACCGATCGGCCCATGGGTGTCGAAGCTCTTTCCCATCATCATCGTCTGGGAATGGAATTGCCAATCCCGGACGGACACGTCGTGGCCGATCGTGAATCCCGCGACGTAGTCGAGCGCGTCGCTCGCGGCCACGTGCCGGGCACGCTTGCCGATCACGAAGCAGAGCTCCCCTTCCCAATCGAGCAACTCACTCACGCGGGGGCGGACGATCGCGTCCTCGGGACCGACGATGCACGTCGCGACCTTGCTGAAGACGACTGGGTACTTCGGAAGCTCGAAGCCCGCCTCTACCGCATGGTCTTTGTAGTTCACACCGACCGCGAGAACGCTGCCAGGGCGCGGCACGGGTGCCTCGAGCCGGAACCCCGCCTCGGCCCGATCGACGAGCAGCCCCTCACCCACCACGCGCTCGGCCTCGGATGCAGCCACCTCTTCCACGTAGGCGATGGCGTGACGGGCGCCGTCCATCGACTCCTCGCCACCCGAGAGGAACGCCAACATCTCCGGTGGGACCAGCGCATCCGCCATTGCTGCGGCACGCGGATCGCCTCGCCTGGCCAGTCGCGCGCGGTAGCCTAGGTTGAGATCGACGACCTCCCCCTCCCCTCGCAGAGCCCCCAGACGGGTCCGCCCCCGAGCCGTGAACGTACAAAGCCGCATTCCCCAACCCCCTTGGGCGAAGCCTGCCCCCGCCGCGGGGCCAGCCAGAGCCCCGCGCAGGATTACCACGCCTCCCGAACCGTTACAGGCGCTCTCCCGTCGATTCAGGACCGGCCCCAGAGGAACCACGTTGCCCAAGTGAGGGATCCTCAGTACTGAGAAGCCCTCCGCCACTCGAGGCCGAGCCGAGGGAAATACCACCGTGAAGATGAACCGCGCCTATCAGACCGTTGCCCCCGATGAATTCCCGAGCGATGCTTGAGAACCAGCGGTACTTCCGCCGGTCGTAGGCCCTCAAAGAGATCATCGCACGCACCGACGACCTCACCCGGCTCGTCGGCGGGCCCTACCAGAGCTGATCGCAGTACGTGTCGGTGCCGACGACCGTCGGCAGCCACGGCGACGCGAACGTCACACGCGCAAGCCCGGTCTCTTCGACATCGGCTGCGAGCTTGCGGAACCGCTCCCACACCCCGGCGGCCTTCCCATCGACGAAGTACAGCTGAAAGTCGAGACGATCGACGTTCTGGACCTTGGGGATCGCCATCGGCGCGTCCCCCTGCGGGATCCCGCTCCAGACCGAGCAGTTGGCAACCGGTGAGTCGGCAAGGAACCCCGGCAGGTAGGTCCCACGGAACCATTCGTCGAACGATTCCTGAGACACGCCCTCGCGGCGCTCCACCGCCACCGTGACGAGGCCGGCGTATCGATGGTCGAGCGCCAACGCGAGCGGTACCGGATCCGCGTCTCGGTATTCCACCCAGTCGTGCGTATAGAGGAGCGTGTGGACGTGCGTGCGTTCATGGAAACCGCGATCGTTCTGGTACAGCCAGTGGGCTTGCTTGTTCCCCCAAGCGTTCCACTCGTCGTGATGCCCCTCCTGCACCCAGTACATCGCGAGGAATGAACCCGCTTTCACCGTCGGCTGAGCGAGGGGGCTCGGCTCGGGGAACCGCAGATCTTTCAAATCTCGCGTGGCCACCCAACGACTGCCCGCGAAGAGCCGGGGGCCGATCAGGCACCCTGCGTAGTAGTGGTCCCTCTCGTACCAACGGTTGTACTCCACCTCTTTGCCGCGGGCCGGGTCCACGACCGTGAAGAGCATGCTGCCGACTTTGACGGGTTCGTCGCTCATGATGGCTCCTGGACTCTCGTCTTCGCGGCCGGCCGGGCTCAGCTACAGCGGGGGTCTGCGGCCTGCAGAGCGGTGATCGTATCATCGCCGATCGGAAGGTCTACGCAGCCACGACCCTTCTCGCAGATGAAGTCGAAATCGCTCGCCTCCACGTGACACCCGAAGCACTGCCCCCCGAACATGTTGATCACGTCGTCGCGCCCGCGCACGTTGATGGAGGTGCCGCCGGCCGTCACCGTCAGTTCGAAATACTCCCAGTTCTTGTTGTTGGGATCGAAGTCAGGGCCGCGCTTGACCATGGCCTCCCCGGGGAAGAGCTGGAGGATCGTACCGACCGGATACTCCTTGCCCACCTCAGGAGCGCGGGCCAACGCGAGCGCCTCCTCCAGGAAGCCGAGCTTGTTCGTGATGCGAATGTTCCGCACGCGCTCCCAGTTCTGGAGACACTCGAAGTCGTCCGCGGTCGCCGCGAAGTCGAGCGGAGCCGCCGGCTCCGACGTGCCGGACGTCGCCGAATCTCCGCAGCTGAGGGCAGCACAAGAAAACAACGCGACACAAGCCGCGGTGATCGATCTCGAGTTCATCATGGGGATCTCCTCGCTTCAGCAGGCATCCCAACTCGGCACCCCGCGGTCAACCGACGTCTTGCGGAACGACCAGTTGCCGGGCTCCTGCGGAGCAGGCTAGGACGTCAAGGTGACTACCATGGTCCGTTCCGAGACGCTCCCAGGCCTTCTCGCCGCAGCCGCCGCACAAGACGGCGCCGCGACGGCGTTCCGCTACCGAGACGAAGAGCTGACCTACGCAGATTGGAACCGACTCTCGGCTCAGCTCGCCGGCGCCCTCGCGGCCCGGGGCGTGACTCGCGGCGATGTGGTGGCTCTCCTGCTGCCGACCACCCCACTGTACAAAATCGCCTACCTGGCGATCTCACGCCTCGGGGCGATCACCACCGGCATCAACTTGCGCTACCGCCGCACGGAGATCGGGCACATCCTCGAGCGGTCCGGAGCAAAGCTCCTGTTGGGCGTCGAAGGCTCCCACGACACGGACTTCGTCGCGACGATCGCCGGACTGCGGGCCGACGCTCCCGAGCTAGGAGAGGCTCTCTGGCTCACGGAGGCCGAACTGCGAGCCAACACGTCCGCGGCGGTCGAAAGACTCTCGGCGGGCACCGAACCCGCACGCTCCGTCATGGCACAGCCGAGCGACGCGGCCACCATCATCTTCACCAGCGGGACGACCGGGATTCCGAAGGGCGCCTGGTACACGCACGAAAGCCTGATCGCACTCGCCGCAATCGAAACGCTGCGCTACCCGAGCGGCAGCCCCGCGCCCGCGCACCTCGTGACGGGCATCTCGTTCGCGCACGTCGGCTTCATGGCTCGGGCCGCCATCCCAATCGCTCATCGGACGTGCACGATCATCCAGGACAGCTTCGACCCCGCCGAGGTCCTGAAAACGATCGAGCGCGAGCGGCTGACCGACATCGGTGGGTTCCCCACCCAGGTCGTGATGCTCCTCGATCACCCGAATCGGCCGCAACACGACTTGAGCTCCGTCGAGTCGGTTCTACTGGGCGGCGCGCCCTCCACACCGGCCCTCATCCGGCGAGTGCAGAAGATCTTTCGGTCGCGCGTGAGCGTTCGGTACTCGTCGACCGAGATGGGCATCGGCACGGCGTCGCTGCCCGACGATCCACCCGAGATCCTGGCCACCACCGTAGGCAAGGCGACGAGAGGCGTCGAGCTTCGTATCGTCGATGACGACGGTCTCCCAGTCCCGACCGGAGAGTACGGCGAAGTCATCGTTCGGTCTCCCGCCACGATGCGCGGCTACTGGCGCAACGAGGAGGCCACGGCGAAGGTGATCGACGCGGAGGGCTTCATCCATACGGGCGACGTCGGCGCGCTCGACGACGCCGGGTACCTTCGCCTCCGCGGCCGACAAAGCGAGATGTACATCCGCGGCGGCTTCAACGTATACCCCGTCGAGATCGAGGCTCGTCTCGGGAAACACCCGAAGGTCGGGCGGGCTGCGATTCTTGGGCGTCCCCACGACGTGCTTGGCGAGACGGGCTGGGCGTTCGTCGTCCCGCTGAACCCCGCGGACCCGCCTCAGCTCTCAGAGCTACGCTCCTGGGTCGGCGAGGATCTCGCGAGCTTCAAGAGACCCGATGGGCTGACCCTGGTCGACGATCTGCCGACCACGCCGATGTTCAAGATCGACAAACGAGCACTTCGCGAACGCCTCGATCGGGGCGATGCGTGACGGCCCACGCCGCCCCCGGGACGCGTCGGGCGCCCGCCGACCGGGCACGGGCCATACGGCCCCCCACCCCCTGAACGCAAAACGGCCCCGCCGACAATGCCAGCGGGGCCGCTTCGCGCTTCGGAACGATCCTAGTTTCAGCTACACTGATCCACGCCCGCAACGGGCAGAGGATCGCCGGAGTTCCGGGCGCCTTCGCGCAAGATCTCGGCGCGACAGTTGCCAGCTGGGTCACGGATGACCGCGTACGTATCGAGCTCGAACGGATCGCCGCCGGTGCCAAAGTCCGCCACGTCGCCGCAGCACATGTGGAACCACACGTTGAGCGTAGGCTTCGGGGAATGACTGAACGTCACGCCATCACGCACGACGTCGATCCCCCGGGTGAGGTCGTCGACGGCGTCCCAATCGTGAAGAACCTTCAGGCTCTTCTGGTTCCTGCTCGCGCAATTGAGCGTCTGATCGAGACACACCAAGGGCTTCACGTACTTGACCTTGAAGTCCCCGGTCGTGCACGGCGGGAACGGGGTCGCCGCCTGAACGCGCGCATCGAGGGCGGGATCGATCACGGCAAGGTCGGTACACGTGTAGTCCGTCGTGCGGGCCGTGGTGTGCTCGTATTCGATACCCGTGTTCAGGTTCTTCTCCAACGTGATGATCGCCTGCACCGAGGCGGCACCGTCGCCCTTCTTCACGATCAGACGGCCCTTGCCGAGGTCTTGCTCGCCAGCGATCTTGAACGGACAACCCGTCCAGCAAAGCGACGCATCCGGCGGAGGCGGGCCAATGGGCGTCCCGAGGGGCCCCATGATTCGCTTGAGGTGAATCAACTCACATGCCGGCGCAGCGCTCGGTATGGCGAGCATTGCTGCAGTTAGAACGACGGCAGCCAGGGTCAACGTGGTCTGCTTGAGCACGACTTCTCTCCTCTGTAGATAGGTTCTAGCGTGGTGGGGGGTCGAGTCGATTCCCGATCTCCCTGTGGTGACCACGCCTCCGCCCGAAGTCGTAGTCCTGATTTGAAGGTTGATGTTTTTGGGATTGGAGTCGTTCCCGGTCGAACGAAATGGAGTGGACCGCTTGGGCCGCCCGGCGTCGCGTGCGTGCGTCAAAGAGTTCATCATGTGGTCCTCCCCACCAGCGTCCGAGTCGGATCTCCAAGGATCTGCTCTATATCGAGAAGGTGCATCTTCGGAAGCCCTGCTGTCAACAGAGAAATCCCGCACCTTGCATTAGCACACAGAATATCCTTTGCGCCGATTAGGGGTTTTCCCTAGTAAGCAGAGGGGTTTTCCGCAGGGGCGCCGTTCTGATCGAGAAGCGAGCCCGGCCGCCGCCGGGCTCGCCTCCCTAGTCAGTCGGTCAGGCGATCGCGGCGACCGACGCGGGCAAGTCGTTGGCGACCCGTATGATCGGGATGCCGGTCTGGGTGTTGAGGTGCATCTCGTGCATCGCCCGCGGAAGATCCTCGAACGCGTAGATCTCCTTGTGGATCGTCGGCTTGAAGACCGTGCCGTAGAGTTCGGTGGCGGCCGTGCACCCGATCAAGGTCTCGTAGTGGGTGTGGTCGAGCGTGAGCTGCTTCACCGACGCACCCGCCGAGTCGTACTGGATGCTCTTCGACAGCTGCCAACCAGCGCTCACGTTGACGCCTTCGCGCGCGGCGCACGCGACACCCGCCGGGAACACGGGCCCGCGCAACATGTCGCAGACGACATGCATTCCAACGCCTCCAGTGAGCTTCTTCACCTGGCCGCTGAACGCCTTGACGTCGTCGCGGCTGGCGAATCGGTTGAAGGCCTTTTGGTCGATGCCCGTGATCCCGAGCTCTTCCAGAGCGGCGCGGCGCTCGGGGCTACCCGAGCAGAAGTAGGCGTTGTGGCCTTCGTGTTTGGCCAGCATCAGGAAGAGTTCGGAGACACCGCCGCCAAAGCCAAGCACGTTGATCGTAGCGCGGTGCTCGCGCGGAACCTTCACGCGGTAGATGCCGTACGCGCGCCGCCAGAGATGGTAGGCCGTGGGCGCACGGAGCGGCAATGCTGCAATCTCCCAGAAGCTGAGTCCGCAGTCGAGCGGGGCCGCGATGAGCTGCCACTCGCCAACGACCGCCTCTTCGCCGTACCAACCCGTCGACTCGGGCTGGTCGTACGCCCAGATCCGAAGGGGATATCCGTAGGGGTCCGGCTCGCCGATGCAGTGGGTGACGGCAATGTCCCCCGGCTTGAATCTCGTCACCTCACGACCCACCGCGAGGACCTCCCCCACGGCCGAGTTGCCGGGATAGATCTTTCCCCCGCGCAACTGCGTGATGTTGACCGTATCCGCAAGCGCCGCGTGGTCGACATTGTGTTCCGCCGAGACGGCTAGGATCCGGAGATGAACGTCGGTAGGTCCGACTTCGGGAAGCTCGAGGGTGTCGAGAGCGACGACGCGTGAGATGTCGACCTTGTCGAGGTCGTCGTTCACGCGGGCGCGCTCGGCAGCCACGGCATCAGCGGTAATCGCGTAGGCTTTGACCATCCACGTTGCCTACCATTGCGCCCGAAGCGGCTTCAACGGGGGAAGTCAGCTCTCGACCCCGGCCTCTCTTATGGCCTTAGTGGCCAGGCGGGCCACGAAGATCGTCACGACGAGGGCCGCTACCGCCCCCCCGATCTGAACGATCGTGCGCGCCTGGTCGGCATCGCCCGCCGTCGCGGCGGTTGCCGCGGCCGTGCCCAGGTAGACGTAGGCGAAGGTGCCGGGGATCATTCCCACCACCGTTGCGAGGACATACCCGACGGTGCGGATACCCGTCAGCCCGAACGCGTAGTTGATGTAGGTGAAGGGGAAGACGGGAGCGAGGCGCACCAGAAAGACGATCTTCGCGCCCTCCTTCGAGATGGCCCGGTCCAGTGCGCCAAACTTTGCGTTCCCCTCGGTCATCTTCTCGACCCGCTGCCGAAGGAGCGTCCTCGCCAAAAGAAAGGACAGCGTCGCGCCGATGGACGCCCCGACCAACACGATCGCAACACCGGTCGTGACGCCGTAGATCGCGCCCGCGCCCAGCGTGAGCACCGAGGCCGGCACGAACAGCACGACGCAGATCGCGTAGCAGGCCGCGTACAGCACGTACCCGGCCGGGCCCAGGTCGCGAACGTAGTCCTGGAAGCTCGACAGCCAGCCGGCAACCGGCAGCGTCTGAAAGATCACAACCACCCCAACCACGGCCGCAAGCCCGATCAAGACCGGCCTCACCCGCGACGCCTTCGATTCGCCCATTGCCGAGTGTCGCACGAAGGGGCATTCGTTGCAGCTTCCGGTTTGTTGCAACTTTTCCGCGACTTCGCTGTCCGGGATGCGCGTTCTTCACAATCGGCAGAGGGCGCTCTGCGCGGGGGAGCCGCTTCGCCCCCTGCGGAGTCTGGGAGAGACCTTGCGTCGCGTGCGGCGGTGAGAGAGCATCGCGCGGGGCTCCACCGACGTGGCGAAAACGAACGAGGATCTCGACACACCCGTGCGCGCCCGTCGCCACCCGCGACGAGCGGGGCGTCGCGATCCCTCCGATCGCCGCCCGGGCCCGACGGCCCCACC
>JAJCZO010000429.1 GCA_029262355.1 Deltaproteobacteria bacterium | reverse complement strand
GCCCATGATCGAAAAACCCTCGAACGACCCCCAACCGCGCACACGCGCCCACGCGTTTCGGAGAATCGGCGAGTACTGGAACGTCTGCGGCGTATTCGCGTAGTACGTGCCGCCTGGCCCGGGTGCCCCCTGGGGGAGGTTCCCCAGTAGGGTGTGCTGGAACTGGGCAAAGACGTCGACGTGCTCCGTTGCGACGCCAACGCCGAGCTTGAAGCGGTTTCCGACGAAGTTGTACTGATTGATCGGAGCCGAAGACGTGAGCGGAGGCTGCCACCAGTCGACGAACTCACCGCGGAACTGGTTGCTCACCGAGAGGGTGATCTTCGATTCGGCCGGGCCGTCGTAAACGAGCGGCGCAACCTCGTAGTCCTTCAAGTCGGCCTGCGCCACACCGCCTGCCACCACCAGCACCACGAGCACGAGCGTTGCCCCACCCCAGAATTTCAAAGCCATCACCTCACTCCCCCCTCGTCGAGTAGAATACCAGCCGCAAGACCGTTCCAGAATCGAACCAGCGGCGAGACTTCGAGAACCCGCGGAAAAGTGACGGAGATCATGTCACGAGCTGCCCCTTGGCTCGATCCCCTACGCCTTGATCGCCGTCCAGACGAAGAGAGCCCAGCCGACCAGAAACGCCAGACCACCCAGAGGAGTAATGGCACCGAGCCACTTCGTTCCGGTCAAGGCCAGCACGTACAGGCTGCCTGAGAACAGCAGGATCCCGACGACGAACGCCCACGCGGCGGCCGCGCCCCCGGCCTCCTCACCGCGCTGCGCGACGAAAAGCCCGAGCAGGATCAGTCCGAAGGCGTGGTAGAACTGGTACTGCACCGCCGTGTGGTAGATCTCGAGCAAGTCAGGCGTGAGACGATCCTTCAAGCCGTGTGCCCCGAACGCGCCCAGAGCGACGCCAAGGCCGGCAAATGCCGCGCCCGCCGCGATGATCTTCGATGCCACTGGTACCTCCCGCGGGATGCCCCGCTCACTGCCCGCGAAAACGCGGACGGCGCTTCTCTACGAACGCCTGCACGCCCTCTTGGGCATCCTCTGATTTCGACAGAACAGTTTGCGCCAGCGCTTCCAGGTCGAGCAACTCCCGCAGCGTTTGCTCCGCACCGTGATAGACGGTGAGCTTCGACATCGCGAGGGCCCCGGGAGGATTCCGCGCGACCCGCTCCGCGAATTCTCTCACGCTCTCGTCGAACTCGTCGTCTGGAAACACTCGGTTCACCAGGCCCAGCTCGGCGGCCTCTGTCGCCGACAGAGAGTCCTGCATCCACAGCAGCTCGAACGTCTTCGCTGTGCCGAGGATCCGGGGCAGGAAGTAGGCTCCCCCGAAGTCGGGCTGCATGCCGATCCGCAGGAATGGCACGGAGAAGGCTGCCCGCGCCGCGGCGAGCCGCACATCGCACGCGAGCGCAACGACGCATCCCGCTCCGATCGCAGGCCCATTGATCGCGCCGATGACCGGCTTCAGGGTCTCGCGGAAGCGTTGCGTGGACCGAACCAGTCGGTGGAGCTCGGCCGAGCGCTGCACCGGCGATTGCGCGAGGCGTTCCCCCATCGTCTTCAAGTCGCCGCCCGAGCAAAACGTCTCGCCCGCTCCCGTGACGACGATGACGCGCACCTTCGCATCGACCGCGGCCGCATCGAGGCCATCTTCCAACGCCCTCCAGTCGGGCGGCATCATGGCGTTCCGTTTGTCCGGTCGATCCAGGGTGAGCGTGGCGACGCCGGCCTCGCTCACCTCGTACCTTACCGCAGCGGGACTTTCGGTCATGCCGATCCGCTATCGTCGCAGCTCGCGATCAGCAAGCGCAGCTCACACGACGCGCCCCGGGTTCATGATTCCCCTGGGGTCCAACGTAGTCTTCAGAGCGCGCATGAGGTCCATCTCGGTGGCACTCTTGTAGTGGGCGAGCTCGTCGCGCTTGAGGCGTCCGATGCCATGCTCCGCAGCAATGCTGCCGTCCATCGAGGTCACGACATCGTGCACGATCCGACTGAACGCGCTCCAATGGTCCAGGAAGGCTGCATCGTCGCCGCCCTTGGGGACGCTCAGGTTGAAGTGAATGTTGCCGTCCCCCAGATGCCCGAAGGCGACGACTCGCACCCCCGGCCACTCCGCGTCGACCTTCTTCGTCGCCTCGTCGAGAAAATCCGGCACCCGACGGACCGGCACCGCGACGTCGTGCTTCACGCTCGCGCCTTCGCTCTTCTGCGCCTCCGAGATGCTCTCACGCAGTTTCCAGAGAGCGGCGATCTGCCCCTCGCTCTCCGCGACGACCGCGTCGACGATGAGGCCATCGGCGGCCGCCTTCTCGAACAGGGCCTGCCCGCGGGCACAGAGCCCCTGGTCACCTTCGACCGTCGAGTCGAGCTCCACCAAGACGTAGTGCTCATACCGGTCGCGCAACGGGTCCCTCGTTCCCGGGATGTGCTCGACGACATAGTCCAACGCAATGCGGGGGATGAGCTCGAAGCTCGACACCGCATCCCCCGTCGCGGCGCGCGCGCGAGACAGCAACTCGAGCGCCGCCGGGACGTCGCGTGCCGCCGCCAGCGCGACCCAACGCTCGCGCGGGCGCGGGAACAGCTTCAACACGGCCGCGGTGAGGATCCCCAGCGTCCCTTCCGCACCCAGGAACAGCTCGCGCAGAGCATAACCGGTGTTGTCTTTCCGCAGCCTTCGAAGCCCATCCCAGATCCTGCCGTCGGGCAACACCACTTCGAGACCGAGCACCAACTGGCGCGCGTTCCCGTACCGAAGCACGTGCACGCCACCAGCGTTCGTCGACAGGTTGCCGCCGATCTCGCATGTCCCTTCCGCCGCGAGACTCAACGGAAACAGCCGATCCGCGTCGGCGGCCGCCCGCTGCACGTCGGCCAGCACACAGCCCGCTTCCACGGTCATCGTGTAGTCGAGCGGATCGACGTCACGGATCCGAGAGAGACGAGAGACCGAGAGAACGATCGAACGACCATCCTCGTCCGGAATCGACCCACCACACAGGGACGTATTGCCCGCCTGCGGGACGATGGGGAGGCCCACCTCGGACGCGATGGCCACGACACCGGCCACTTCTTCCGTCGACCCCGGCCGTACGACGGCGCGCGCCCGGCCGCGCCATCGATTTCGCCACTCGACGAGGTGCGGCTGCATCTCGTCGACATCGTCGACCCAGCCCCGTTCGCCGACCAATGTCCGGATCCGAGCCAGCCCATCGTCGTGCGAGGCCGCCTTCATTCCCCCACCGTCACGGTCCGCCGCGGCCGCGTCAAGCGGTCGAGACGAGCCAGCTCGACGTGTTATACGAGCGCAGATGCGGAACTGCGACCTCTGCGCGGACGCTCCGATCTCGCGCATCGCCCACCTCGGTGAGCGATCCGATCGCCGGGTCTGGCTATGCGCCGGGTGCTTTGGTCGGTACGAGGACCACGATCTGTCGCCGACCGAGCTGCTATCGCTCGCGCGGCGCGCCGCGCAGCGGTCCGGGCAATGCGAGTGGTGCGGCACCGGGCCCCCGGCGTCTCAGGTTCGAGTTCCCGGCGCAGAGGGCCGCGTTTTCGCGTTCCACCTGTGCGCGACCTGTGCCCGAGACGCCCGCCAGACCGAGGGCGCTCGGCTCCTGCATCCTCAGGCCGCACGAGACGGAGAGGAGACCACCACCGACCCGCGCTACGAGCGAGCGGTCGAGATCGCCCGGCGGCGCCGACGGATGCGAAGCATCAAGTAGCGGACGGGACGAGTGCGACGTCGTTATTGGTCGCCTTCTGGCCCCCCTTCTTACTCAGGCGCTTCGGCGTGCAACCGTTGGACACGACGTTCGTCGCATCGTTGTCCGACGCGCCCTTGAACTGAAAGCAGGTCTTCGTGTCGAGCACGACTCCTCCCACGACCTCATTGTGCGCGGGGCGCGTCCATTTCTTCACCCCGGCGGGATGCTTGTCCTTATACGCTTCGAATATGAACCGACCACCCCGCAGGTGATTGTCCGCGAAGCGATTTGCGATCGAGTGGCCACGTACGTGAACGACGTGACCACGCACCTCGTTCGCGATGAAGGCATTGTCAGACGAATGCTTCATGTAGATCGCGGCAGCCCCGCTCTGGACCAGAAGGTTCGCTGTGAACACTCCCCTGTTTGAGGAGAGCACGTACAGATTCTCGCGCTTGCTGCCACGGATCTCGTTTCCGACCACCTCGGTCTCGTGAGCGCCCGTTCCAATGTGAACACCCTCGTCTCCGCTCCCGGCGATCAGATTCCCCACGAGATGATTCCCGGTGCTCGCCTTCGCGAGTTCGACCCCATAGCGACCGTTGCCGACGATCTCATTGTCGACGATGACGTTGTCCCGCCCTCCGCGAATCCGCAGACCGGTCTTGAACGCCGCGACGCGACAGTTTCGGACGGTCGCGCCGACGGCCTGATCGAGTAGCACCCCCTCCCCGGATCGACTCCCGGAGATTTCATGCCCGTCACAATCGAGGACGGCGTCGTCCTTCAAACGGAGTCCATCCTCCACGCAGGCCCGCAGGTCGTCGGAGAGCAAGGCCACGCCGCGCACCGTGTCGCCACACCCACACGGCACGTCCCCACCACACGTGCCCGCCGCGACGTTGGATGCGCCGACGAGGATGCTGCTGACGAGTCCCACTACGACGCCGGAAGCCGTCGCAAACCGCATGATCACCTCCGGGCAGACCAGAGTTCCAATCGAATCTCCCCCGTCTGCTCCCGCTACGGAGATGGGTTCGGCGGTCTGCGCTCTTCGCTTGAGGTCACGCACACGCATCCACCCCATTTTCCGCGACGCACTTGACCGGACGGCATGTTGCCAGCGATACCGGCAGGAGTGGATCTCGCGTTCAGCAAAGAAGATGAGAAGTTTCGCCGCAGCCTGCGCACATGGCTGCGCAAACACCTCCCCAAACGCCACGACGAGATCGATGGCGGCGAGGACCTGAACTTCGAGGGCCCCGCGCAGATCGCGGCCGCCAAGAAGTGGCAGCGCACGATGCACGACGCTGGATACGTCGCGATCGACTGGCCGAAGGAGCACGGAGGCAAGGCAGCCAGCGCGGTCCGACAGACGATCCTCGCAGAAGAAATCGTGACCCACCGCGCTCCCGGCCTGATCGGGCAGCTCGGCCTCCACATGTTGGGACCTACCCTGATCCGATGCGGGACCGCCGCGCAGCGCAAGAGGTTCCTACCCAAGATCCTCACCGCCGAGGAGATCTGGTGCCAAGGCTACTCGGAGCCCGGCTCCGGATCGGATCTCGCCTCGCTTCGCACGAAGGCGGAGAGCGACGGCGACGACTTCGTCGTGAACGGTCAGAAGATATGGACGACCACCGCCCATTTCGCCGATTGGATGTTCTGTCTCGTGCGCACGCACGCCGACGCACCGAAACACAAGGGCATTTCCTACATCCTGATCGACATGAAGACCCCCGGCATCGAGGTCCGCCCGCTCGTACAGATGACCGGACAATCCGGCTTCAACGAAGTCTTCTTCACCGACGTCCGGGTACCGCGGAGCAATCTCGTCGGCGAGCTGCACGGAGGCTGGGCCGTCGCCAATACGACGCTCGCACACGAACGCAACATGCTCGCGAACCCCATGCGCACCCAGCAGCTCATGGCCGATCTCGTGCGACTCGCGGCACGTCGCAACGACAATGGAGGAAAGGTCTCGCGCGACGCACTCGTACGCCAGCGGCTCGCCGACCTACAAATTCGGGTCGACATGATGAAGTACCACTCGTGGAAGCAGCTGTCGGACGAGATCCACGGACGCCCGGCGAGCGTCGGAGGCGCGATCAGCAAGCTGGTCACGACCGAGCTGAACCACGAGATCTGCGCCACCGCGCTCGATCTCCTCGGCGACTATGGTCCGCTCGTGGGACGCTCGCCGCACGCCGAGGACCGCGGCCTATGGCCGCGCGACTGGATGTTTACCCTCGGCATGGTCATCGGAGGGGGCACCTCTCAGATCCAAAAGAACATCATCGCCGAGCGCGTCCTCGGGCTGCCCCGCGGAGCCTGATCCTCTCATGGACTTCGCCCTGAACGGCGATCAGGAACTGCTCGCCCAGAGCGCCAGGGCGTTCCTGAAGGCCGAGGCCTCACCGTCTCTCGTTCGCCGCCTATGGGACGACCCGGTCGGACACTGCTCCGACTTGAACGCGAAAATCTCCGAGCAAGGATGGGCGGGCCTCCTCGTACCGGAAGCCCACGGCGGCCTCGGGCTCGGAATGCTGGATGCGGCCGTGCTGCTGACCGAGCTCGGGCGCTGCCTCGCTCCTTCGCCCTTCCTCTCGTCCAGCGTGCTGGCAACGAGCCTGCTCTCGTTCGCCGGATCCGCCTCACAGAAGCGCTCCTGGCTTCCGCGCCTGGCCAGCGGTGAGATTCTCGCAACAGTCGCCTGGCTCGAAGAGAGTGACCGTCTCGATCCCACCGGAACCGTGCTGCGTGCGCGCCGCGCGCGCGACCGGTTCCGACTCTCCGGATCAAAGCTGTTCGTTCTCGATGCGCACATCGCAGACGTCTACCTCGTTGCGGCCCGGACCGCGGCAGGACTCGGACCGGACGGCGTGAGTCTATTTGCCATCCCGCGCGGCGCGCCCGGGCTCTCTCTCACCCCTCTCGAAGGATTCGACCGCACGCGGCGTCTCTTTGAGATCAAGTTCGACGACGTCGTCGTGGAGCGCGATCAGAGGATCGGCCGAGAAGGCGCAGCCTGGAAGCACCTCCAACGAATGCTCGACGTCGCTTGCGTCGCAATTGCTGCCGAATGCCAAGGGGGCGCCGAGCACGCGCTCGAAATGGCAGTGGACTACGCGAAGGCACGCGAACAGTTTGGGCAGACCATCGGCAGTTTCCAGGCAGTGAAGCACATGGCCGCCGAGTGCTTCGCCGAGATCGAGCCATCCCGCGCCCTGCTTTGGTACGCTGCGCAGGCGCAGGAGACCAGCAACAAGGAGGCTTCGCGCGCCGCGTCGATGGCGAAGGCCCGGCTCGGCGAGGTATACGCGCGAACGACGAACAAGGCCGTCCAGATCCATGGCGGCATCGGCTTCACCTGGGAACACGACATGCACTTCTGGTTCAAACGCGCCAAAGCGAACGAAGCCCTCTTCGGTAGCCCGGCCTTTCATCGAGAGCGCGTCGCCGCCCTCTCGGGGTGGTAACGATGAATCTTCTCCATACCCTGCACGAACCGGCCGGCGACGGTCCGCATCCAACGATCCTCGTCATGCACGGGTACGGGGCCAATGCGCACGATCTGCTGGGCCTCGCGCCGCACCTCCTCGGCGGTACGGCACTGGTCATCGCCCCACAAGGCCCACTCGAGGTACCGCTCGATCCGCAGGCGCGCCTCATGGGATACGCCTGGTTCCCCCTCACGCTCGCGCAGCCCCCGACCGAGCAAGACGTCGCCAAAGGCATCAGCGCGGCACGGACCTTCGTCGATGCTGCGATCGAACGGTATCCCGTCGACGAGAGCCGGATCGCCCTCCTCGGCTTCAGCCAGGGCGGGCTCATCGCATTCGCTCTTGCGCTGAAGAACCCAGACCGCTTCAAGGCCCTCGCCGCACTCTCGACGTGGCTCCCGGACGACATGAACAGCTCGCTGCTGGCTGACGCATCGAGGCTCCCCATGTGGGTACAGCACGGCACGAAGGACGAGGTGATCAACGTCAGCCGCGCCCGCGACACGAAACGGAAGCTCGAGGCGCGCGGCGTTCCGCTCTCCTACAAGGAGTACGAGATGGGCCACGAGATCTCGGGCGAGAGCCTGCGCGACCTCGTCGGCTGGCTCCAGGCGACGCTCTAGCCTGCAGCGCCGTAAGCGGTCACGGCTGGATCAGCGCGCCGGGATGGGCGAACCCCAACTTGCGACGACTATGGGCCCTCGCTCGGCCCGGCACGTCTAGCTCGGCGTACAGGACGAAGGCGGTGTCGGTCGGGACGTCGAGCAGCACGCTCTCCTCGACCCGGCCAAGCGCAGGAATCACGACCAGCTGCGTCTCGGACTCCGCCAGAGTCTCCCCCTCCGCGGTGCGGGCGACGAGACGAACCGTGCCGTTCACGGGCTCGTACTCGTCGTTGATGAGCGTCAGCGGCACCCCAACCCGTTGGCCACGCAGGTAGAACTCGTCAGACCAGCGCTCCAGGTATACGGCGACTGGCGCGAAAGCGTCGCGCGCGTAGCGTCGCCAGCGTTCTTCGAGGACCAGGTTCGGAACGTCAACGAAATTGTCGCAGGTCATGCTCGCGTCCTTGGGCTCGAACTCGTCGCGCACCGTATCCGGGTCCGTGCACTTTCCGAGGTACAGGAAATGCTGCACGCCGACGTAACCACGGCGGCTCCGCCAGAGCGCCGTCAACTCGGAGACCATGTAGGCGTACAACTCGAGGCGCTCTTCCGGGGTCGCATCGAGTGCGCCGAGGTTCGCGTACGCCCCGCCCGTCAGCGGAGTGGGCTTCGAGCCGTCCCGCGTCAACCACAGCCAACCGTACTCGTTGTTCACGTACGCGTGACTGACGTTCTGCGGGCCACTCCAACTGGAAAAGACACCATCCCCGGGCTTGAACGGGGTCGCATCCGGCACGTCATCCAGATCTTCCAAGGTGTACGTCTTCGGGTTCGTGTTCATGAACGTGACGCCGTTCATCAGATAGGGATGCTCCTCCATCGGATCATCGGCTCGATCGGGCGCACGGTAACTGCCCGACTCCCACTGCCGGGTCTCATCGATCCCACGCACCAACGGCACCACATCGTACGGCAGCGGGCTATTCGTCTCGTTCGAAGCATCCCACCAGCCGATCGACGGATGGTTCCAGTTCTCCTGCACCCAACCGGTGTATTCCTTCTGCATCTCGGCCAGAGACCACACCGCCATCGGCGAAACCGACATCGGGCCAAAGGCATTGAACTCGTCGGCGACGATCAGCCCTACCTCGTCGGCCACGTCGTACCAGTCATTCGGCGCGCGACCGATGTGGAACCGAAGCGAGTTCCAACCAATCTCCTTCGGATGGCCGCCCAGCAACTGGCGCACCCAGGCCGCGTCCCACGGGAGCCCCCGTCGGTCCTGATCCTCGAGAAATCGATGGAACGCGATGTTGGTGCCGCGAAGGTAGTAACGGCGGCCATTGAGGAAGAAGCCCTTGTCTGCCCCACCCTTCCAGGCAACCTCGCGCATGCCGAAGCGCGTGGCACGATCGTCGGAGGCCGTGCCGTCGCGCAGCAGGGTCGTACGCGCGAGGTAGAGCGCGGGGGTTTCGGGCGACCACGGGCGCACATCCGAGATCGTGATCTCTTGCGCCAACTCACGCGCCTCGCCGGCGGGCACGTCGATCTCGCCAGAAACCGTCTCGGACGACGACACGCCGCCCGGCCATGTGCCGACCGCCTGGCGAACCTCCAGTCTGGCCGACTGGACGCTCGAGTTTCGAATCACCGTGCGCAGGCGAACGACGCCGCGCTCGAGATCCGCTTCCGCCTTCGTGCGAACGATGGAGAAGGGCCCCGTGTAGACCACCGCCACGGAATCCCACAGACCGGGATACCAACGGTACTTCTCACTATCCGCCCCGAGGGGGAGGAACTCGGGAACTCGGCTGGGGTCGGCCCCCACCCGGATCAAGAGCTCGTTCGACTCGCCATACCGAATCGCATCGGCCAGGTCGTACTCCGACGCCGTGTACGCTCCAAAATGCTCACCGAGCGCCATGCCGTTCAACCAGACCTTCACCCCGTACTTGGCCTTCTCGAGACACAGGTAAGCTCGGTCGCTCGCATCCTCGAGCGCAACAAACGACGTGCGGTACCAGAACGCCTCTCGGCGCTCGCTCTCCACACCGACATCGTCGTACGGCGGCTCCGCCTCGCTCAGTAACCCGGGCACGGCAGCGCGACGATCGAACCGTTCGGGCGGCTGGTCGGAGAGAGCCCCCTCTCCGACCGCCCAGACGCCGTCCAAGCTCTGATTGCGCCGGACCTGCTCTCCCCAATCGACGTGCGTGTTCTGGCAGACAGCAAGCGGCGGCGAGCCCGAGATCGTCACATCACGGTTGGGCGACGGGTCGAACGTCTTCATGTACGGGGCGACCCACCGCCACAGGTGCGGGCCGACCATGTTGAGCAGCGGCTGCCCCACCCCGTAGGGCCAGACCCACGCAACCGCACCCACCACCACGAGCGGGACCAGGACGACCAACGCCCCAATTCGAAGCCCGCGCCTCACGATTTGGCTACCCGTCGTGCATCCATGCCGGTCTCCCGCCCGCGCAAGACTGCGCTGGCGGAAGGCTAAGGCATAGGACGAATGACTACAATAATCCTATCAATGGTTCCGAACGATCCGGCGATACCCAAGACGATCTACGGGCGCACCAAGACCTCGTCCTGCCGGATCGCACACGCCCGAAGGTCCCTGAAACGAAAAGAGGGGAGCCCAAACGGGGGCTCCCCTCTTCTTTTCAGCGACCCGAAAGCGCGAAGCTCAGAAGCCCTTCACCTTCGCCGACTGCCGGTAGAACATCGAGCAGAACCACCAACCAATCGCGACCGCACCGACGACACCCCAGAAGTTGAACGAGGCGTAGGGGACCACCGTGTGCGTGTCGATCATCGTCCAGATCAGTGGGAACGACATGTAGGTGTTGTGCTTCGATCGACTACCGGCAAGCGCGACCAGCGCGGCATCGGGCTTCGTGCCCTCCTTCACCGCCGTGATGATCTTCTGCTGCGCAGGCCAAATCCGGAACCACACGTTGAACGCCATCATCGTGCCAAACATCGCACCGATGTGGATCACGTACGCCCGGTAGCTGAAGCCACCGACGTAAATGTAGAGCAGGCACATGATCGCGACGTCAATGAGACCGACGACGAACAGAACCTTCATGTCCTTCAGCCCTTCGATGTTCATGCACGCGTCGTAGACGAACACGGCAAGGAAGGTTGCGGCGACCATCGCGATCGCACCGGTCGTCCAACCAGCGCTGCCC
>JAJCZO010000428.1 GCA_029262355.1 Deltaproteobacteria bacterium | reverse complement strand
TCTCCGACCGCGCATAGCCCCACCACCTCCGCCTTGAACTCAGGCGCAAACGCTCGTCTCTTCTTCCTCGTCTTCGTCATGGATCACTCCCAGCGCTTTCTCGCGCTTTATCGAATGTCCATCAAACCGGGGGAGGTCCAGTCAGCCGCACGGGCATCGTAGGCCACGGCCGTCCAGGCAGCGGCGGCCACGAGGCCGATCCCCAAGACTCGAATCGGTCGCGCCGCGCTCACGGCCCAATCACCGTGTCGCAGGCTGTGACGAGCGTGGCGTTCTTGACCGTCGTGCCGGTGAGATCACAGGTCGACCCGGCTCCCGCCGAAACTGTGACCGTGGGGACGACCTTCTTTCCCTTCAAGAGGCCATCCAGGAAATTCAGCATCGTTCCAGAAGTATCAATGAGAACGTCGCTCGCACTGACTAGTGCGAGATTGTCGATGTCGATGTCACCTGTAGCCAGAATATCGACTGTCACACCCTCTCTGATCTGAGTGATCTTCGACCGTGGGGTCTTGCCGTTGTTTTCAACACCGATGGTCACGTTTGTTCCAGAGAACGTGATCGGGGCGTCCGTCTTCAGTGTAATTCGGTCGATGATGAGATCCCCACTGGACGCAATAATATCAGCCCTTGTGGGCGAGAACTTTCCCTTCATTCTCAATTTTGACTTCCGCACCACAAAGACGTTCGCGCCCTCCGCCTTAAACTCCACACTGCTACCGTCAATAATGAATGTAGCGTTCTCCATGGTCACGTCTCCAGACGCCACCAGCGATACTGCTGCGGGGGTCGTGGGCGAATGCTTTGCGGTCATTTTCACCTTCTCCAGGAGAACGACGTTCCCAGAGATCGCTTCCGCAAAGACGGCTGCCGCGCGAAATCGTGCCTTCGGGCCAATCGTTATATCACCAGATGTCGACTCAAGAGAGACAAGCGAGTTGGTTAGAGCCCCTTTCAGATCCACGCCCTTCTCAACCGCAATGTCCCCACTCGCGTCGAGAATCGTGCTCCTCAACCCGGTAACGCGCTCCCCGAGAAGGATGTCCTCCCCGGACATCACCTCGAAGAAATGCACGCCGTTCACCCTGGCTGAATAGAAGAGCACGCTACTCCCCACCGGCGTTGCCAACCGAATATCACTGGCAGTCGCGGTCAACTGCTTCACGCTCGGAGGACAGATGAGCGAACCCGGCGGAGGAACCAACGGAAAATTCGCCGATGCCTCGATCCCCACGTTGATCGGCCCCTCATCCACACCCAGGTCGAAACAGCCGTCGTCCCCGACGTCGCGGTAGCAGAACCCCGGATCCGTCGGGCACGGATACTCCAACGCGGCGGCCGGTGAGAACATCATCAGGAGCACGAGTGCGGCGGGGATGAACTTCATGGAATGACCTCCTCGGTCGGCCCCGAGTAGACCCCGGCCGCCGGACGTCGGTCAACAGTGCGGTGCACTCACGAGAACCAATCCGAGTCCATTACAGTGGACACGTCATCGGTGCGGAGGAGTGCGGCCGGTGGGCCGCAGACGAGTTGCATACCGCATCCCACCGCGCCCACTACCCGTCGACTTCGATCGGGCCGCTGGTGCTGTTGTGCGCAGGTTCTCGTACCGCGTTCTTCGAGCACGGTGGCGACTCCTCTGAGAGAATCTCCCTTCCCATCGACCGCAACGCCGTCGACCTCGTCCACCTCCCCGACGGCCGCGTACTTCCCGACACATGAGTCTGACGCGGGTTCATGCAAGACGAGCTGGGCGTCGATCCGGGCGACCTTCTACGACCCTCCACGCCCATTGAGACTCGGATTTCGTCGTCGGTTCGGTCGTGGAAGGGCGTGGGCGGGCGCAGAGGGTCGGCACAAAATCCGGCACACCCTTGGGGCTCGGCCGGAATCCCTCGCCTCGCAGGCTCGCCCGCCAAGCTCCAACGACCGCTACCGCCCGTCTTTGTCGCGAACAACGGTGATCGCTTCCGTCACAACGCGGAGTCGAGCGCTGAGCCGGGGCAGGCTCGATGCGCGCCCCGCAAGAGCCACTACGGAGCAGGCGTCCCTGGATCGGTCACCTCGACCGGGAAACAAAGTCCTTGTTCTTTCAGGGTGTCCACGCGCTCGGGCGCGGAGAACTGATGCCCGAGATACAGCGGGTTGCCCGTCTTCAGCGCGAATTTCGTGTGCTTCCCTTGCTTCGGATCGATCGCGGTGCCCTTGTCCGCACCGTCCCACGGCTGCACGATCGCCTTGCTCGCGACCTTGCCTCCCCAGCACAGCAGCGACATCTGCGGCTCCGAGACACTGGCCGCCGCGACCGTGCAGGCCGTCGTCCGCGACACGTCCTTTGCATCCGTCTCGACCGTATCGATGTTGGTCTTGGTCACCGGGTTGCAAATCTCCGCCACCTTCTTCAGGTCGAACAGCCGGGCGTCCCCGTAGGTCGCATGGCCATTGCCGTCGCCGAACTGGTCCTCGACGAGCACCTGGAGGTTCTTCAACTCCTTGCCCTTGGCGTCTTGCAGCGTCCCGAACGGAGCGACCTTCGACACCTTGGCCTTGTAGCACTTGTAGTGGTCGGTAGAACCAACGGGCACACCCGGCACTCCGGCCAGGTCCTTGTTGGCGGGCACGAGGAGGCGCGTCACCTTGTTCGTGTCGATGCGCACCGTGTTGGCACCCGAGCCGTCGTGGAAGGTCGGGTTGGAGATCGTCACCTCGACGCCGACGCGCTTTGCGTGCTTGCGGCCCTTGGGAAATTTTCCGTCCACCACCGGCAGTACACCGAGCTTGCTCGGCTTCGCTTGGAGGCCAAGCAAATGAGTGCCGTCCAGATCGACGCCGCCTTCTCCGTTCTTGTCAGCGGGGAGGCCGAGGCTCTTGGCCTTCGACAACTCGTAGTTCTCGGCCGTCGTCTCGCCGTCGGCGAAGTCGAACAGCGTGTCGTCGAGCGTCACGGTGCAGCCCTTGGGCAGCGCACCATTCGCGACTTTCTTGTCCGACTCCTTTACCTTGTACTCCATATAGTGCGCGGCCGAGGGGGGCTCCAGCCCATCCAGCACAGCCAGCACCCCGGGCGTGTTGTTCTCGATGACGATCGCGGAGCCCGCGAGCGAGACGTTCTCCGAGCGGATGTCCGTCGTCACGCCGTTGTAGGTCACGGAGAGCGTGCCGAGGATGATGGGCGCAGTCCCAATGTCCACGTTTAGGCCGAACGACGTGTTGCCGTAGCGAATCCCCTCGGGCTGACGGATCGTGTCCGAAAAATTCCCTATGGGGAAATTGCCGGTTCCCAGGATGCCGGTGTCATCCTGAGTCCCTGCGATGGCAGTGGCGGTCGGGCTTGCGATGATGTCGATGGCCCAGGACCCGAGCAGGTTGTCCACCTCGGGGTCATAGACCACGTCGAAAACGGCCAGGTTGCCGTCGTCGCCCACGAGATCCAGAAAGAACGTTCCTGCGTCGGCCCGGCATACCGATAGGAGCAGCAGCCCGGCAGGTGCCAGCAGGCGTATCCAGTGTTTCCGCATCAGTCCTCCTCCGTCGCCGGGGAGCGTATCAGGCCCGCTCCCCGAAGGGATACCCGCTTCTTGATGGATCTCATGCCGCCTCGCAGCCTTCCCGCTCGACTCGCACGTCTCAGAATGCGGTCCGGCCTTCTCAACCCTCAACCGACCGTGTGATCGCGCCGCTGGTGCCGTTGTGCACCGCCTTCATCAACCAGGGCAACGCAGTTGCACATGGCGCCCTACTCCACGACGATCCGCCAACCGAAGGAGGTGGCACCCATGTCCGATGAAGACGTCCAAGCCGAACTCGAACGCCTTAAGAAGGAGAACGAGGCTCTCAAGGCCCAAACAAAGGCGAAGCCCGGCCAGTTCAGTCTGAAGGTCAGCCAAAAGACTGCGCGGTCAGCGTGTACGGGATGGGCCGGTTCCCCGTCACCCTCTACCAGGAGCAGTGGAACACTCTGCTCGATCACGCCGACGAGATCAGAGAGTTCATCGCGGCCAACGAGAGCGAGTTGAAGAAGAAAGAGTAGCCGGTGCAGCCGATGACGAGGGCGGAGTGCTTGGCTTTCCTCCAGGCAGGAACCCGAACCGGCAAGCTCGCCACCGTGAAGACCAACGGCGAGCCTCGCTGCGTACCTGTGTGGTTCGTGATCGACGGCGACGACCTTCTCTTCATGACGATGTCGACGAGCGTGAAGGCGAAGAATCTCGCCCGGCAGCCCAAGGTCATGATCCGCGTCGACGAGGAGTCCTTCCCGTACAATTTCGTGACGGGGGTCGGGACGGCCCTCGTGGAGCATCTCTCCGAGGCGGAGCTGTTGCCGTACTCCACCCGCATCGCAGAACGCTACGTCGGGCCAGATCGAGCCGAAGAGTTCGGACGCCGCAATGCCGTACCCGAGGAGGTGCTGGCACGGGTTCGCATCGACCGCTTCCTATCGGCGAAGGGCGTGGCGGGGTAACCGCGACCGTTCCTCTGCCACGTGCAGCTACCGCCACCAACGCCACGCCGCGACGTTGTTGCACACCGTGGGGTTCCCCCTTCCCCCCCGACCGCCTCGACCTCCCCTCCTCTCCGACGGCCGCGTGCTCGCCGGCGGGCGCGTCCCTTGTGGCTCGGAGCACTGCCGAAGCGCCTCAGGCGCGCCCCGTTCTCTCCGCAGGTTCACGAGGACCTCAATCACCCCAGCGGACCTCGAAAGACTCGGTGCGACGCCTCATGCGTTCAGCTTTTCGCGCCGTAAGTAGGGGTGAAGTGTGCAATACTTCGATCAGTCAGGAGAACGACGATGGCCGAAGGTTTGCCCCGTCCACCCTACGTCCCAGATGATCTACTCACCCCGAAGGATCAGATCAGGTCCTTCGCCAAGATCGCCAGGGCGTTTCGTACCGAGTTTGGCGGCTTCCGGGGCTCCTATATCTTTGCCCGTTGCCTGTTCCGCATGGCCATCATCAAGCGGCAGATAGATCGGCTCTTTCCTGATTTGCCCAAAGATGGAGACCAACAGGCGTTGATCCAGATGGTGGC
>JAJCZO010000427.1 GCA_029262355.1 Deltaproteobacteria bacterium | reverse complement strand
CTCCAAGCATTCCAATCCCATCGCGCCCAACCTGCTGGAGCGTTGCTTCGAGGCAAGCGCACCCGACGAAGTCTGGGTGACCGATGTGACGTGCATCTGGACGGGGGAAGGATGGCTGTTCCTGGCCGCCCTGGTCGATCTGTTCGCCCGGCGCGTGGTGGGCTGGGCGGCGAGCGAGTCGAACGACACGACGCTGGCCCTCGACGCGCTCAACCACGCGCTGCGCGAGCGCAATCCCGGTCCGGGCCTCATACATCATTCGGATCGCGGAAGTCCCTACGCGAGCGAAGCCTACCGCCGCGCCCTTGCCGAGCGCGGCATCATCGCGAGCATGAGCCGCCGGGGAGATTGCTGGGACAACGCCGTGGCCGAGAGCTTCTGGGCGACGATCAAAGGCGAGCTGACCGAGCACGAGACGTACACGACGCACTCTGCTGCCATCGCGGCGATCGCGGAGTACATCGACAGCTTCTACAACCCGTGTCGGCGGCACTCGTCGATCGGCTACGCTACGCCGATCGAGTTCGAGCTGAAGGCGCAGATCGCTGCGTTGGCGGCATAAGAAAACTGTCCATCAAACCGGGGGAATTCCAGTCGGCTTGAAGGACCAGATGAACGCCTGGATCCACGGGACGACCGCGAGGAAGCCCGCGAATCCCATGATCTTGACCGCCTCGGCCTCTGGATGCTTCCGGGCGATGGCGATCCGTCCCGGTAAGCCGGCCAGCCACATCTCGAAGACGAACGCCGAGATGACGACCAGCGCCAGTGAGGCGAAGGTCACGTAGTCCCAAAAGCCGATCTCGAACCCGACGAGGTCACTCATCTCGAACCCCAGTAGCCACGCCTTGTAGGTGATCTGCACCGGCCATGCACCGGTTGTATCACCGGTCTCACGGCGCGAGCCCCGTGGTTCTCACGCCGCACGGAGCGGCGTTCAACGACTACTACTCTAACGTGATCTTGAGGCCTTCTGTGCCGATCTTCGCATCGAGACCTTGGGTTGTCGCACGGATCTTGAGCACTACTCCGTTCTGGTTCTGCATGGCGGTCCCACCTTCGCCGCCACCCAGCGTGAGGTCTCCCGAAGCTGCTGTGTAGTTTCCGCCGAAGTCCGAGAGGTTCTTCAGACGATAAACGCTGCCGCTAGCGGTGATGTCCTCGGCGCCGGCCTGACCGACGGCGAGGCCCGTGACCTTGAACGGGATGTTCTTACCCTGAAAGTGAAGTGTCCCACCGCCCCATGAGAAGCCGATGCCGGCGGCAATCGAGCGCTCATGGAAGCTGATCCCGCCGACGGGCGCCTCTGCCCAGCTCGAGGACGCGCCTGTCAGGCCGATTACGGCGGCTAGACCGATACCCATGATTGACTTGATCATACGAGTCTCTCCTCTTGCTTGATCGCTGGGAAAAATGCCCGGCGAGGTCATCTCCGGCCGAACCGTCCGACGGTGCGGTTGCCATCCCTGTTTCTCGGCTTGTGCGTTTCATCTTCGCTCGGCTTGAGGGCAGTTCGCAAGTGATGCCGGTCAGAACAGGAAGGCGACCACCAGGAGTGCGACGAACGCGCTGGGGAACAACAGCTGGCACCACCGGTCCATGCGAAGAGCTTGCGCCTCGTGCCCTTGTGCCGACAGTCGGCTTGTCCAGATCGCCTCGACGAGGACCAGGCACACGAGGGCCGACGCCCCGAAAACGTAGGTGTCGAGCCGAGTGAGGTACGAGATGCGAGGCACCATAGTGCTGAGCGCAAAACGGTAGGCGAACAGCGTGAGAATCGAGGTGATCGCGACGCTGATTTGTGGACCGATATTCGCCGGGTCGATCCAGAAGACGGCCCACGACATGAACACGACGAAGGCGACCGGAATGATGACGTTCCAGATGTAGTAGCCGCTCTTTCGGGTGGCCTGAAACTCGTAGGTCACGCCCGCGAATTGGTTGCCGGTAGGCGGGAAGACGTACGGCTGCACACGGAGATCACCCCTCTCGACGTCCCACCCGGCGACCGTGAGTTCCTCGGATTGGCCCGTGAGGGCGGGGTTTACGGTCAGTGCCACCTCTTCAGGCGAGTACAGGGGTGAAACGATACGGATGGAGAACCGTTGCCGGTCGAACGGGAAGTCCGATAGGTCGCCGCGATAGGCGACCTTGCCGATGAACCGCTGCGCCGAGCCGACCCGCCCATCCTTCTCGATCTGGACGACGTCGGCGTTCGTCTTCTCGAGGCTCTGATCTCGGAGAATCTGCAAGTTGGGTGTCCAAACCTCTGAGGACGGGCGCGTGACGTCGCCCAGCCCGGTCACTCGCGGATCATCCCAGCCTGCACCGACAAAGAAGTCGACCGTCATCGTCTGGCCGGCGTCGTCGATCTGCATCAGGTCGACGAGAAAGAGGCCGATCGACGTGGTCGTAGCTTGCCCGGGCGGACCCGGACGCTCACGAGCCCGCTCGTACGCCGGCTGGGCGATTGCCGGTCCGGCGACTGCCAACAGGCCAACCACGAGAACACTGAACGCCCGCACGCGATTCTGGTAGCGCCGGCTGAAGGTCGCCTCAAGTCGGAGGCCCCTCTTGTCGCACCTGGCGAGCTTCGGCCACGACCAACCGTCGATCCACCGGGGCTCAAGAATCGACGAAGCGATCACGCAGATCGTTGGGGTGACCGCGATCGACTCCTCGAGATCAGCGTCAGGCAAAGGAAGTACACTCCCGAAGGGGAGTACGCGATCGGGTGGGCCGGTGACGTCGTCATTTTGGTTGGACTCGTATATGGATGCAGACCGCTAGCAGTTCCGTCGTGGATGGGGCTGGTAGCCAATGCGCGTGCGCTGCTGGAATCGTCCGGCGGCTCCATGTCAAAGATGCGGCAACCGCCGCCAACAGGAAGTAGGAGGATATCGAATGATGAAGACACTACTGGTCGCCTTCGTGATGACGGCCGTGCTCGGGCTCACGAGCTTCGCGGTGGCCGAGGACGAGAAGCCGGATGGAACGCTCAGCTTCTCGGGCGGCTCGGTCGCCCTGGGGATCGGGTTCAGCTGGGGTGGCGGCGAGCTCACTTACAAAGGCGAGAAGCACGCCTTCTCGACCAAGGGTCTCTCTGTCGTCGACGTGGGCATCACCTCGGCCGACGCGAGCGGACAGGTCTATAATCTGAAGAAGCTCGAAGACTTCCCCGGCAACTACACGGCTGTCAGTGCCGGCGCGACGGCCGCGGGTGGCGGTGGCGTGGCTCGCATGAAAAATCAGAACGGCGTCGTCATTGCCGCGAAGTCGACGACCCAGGGTGCCAGCCTGAGCCTGGCCGTCGAGGGTGTGAAGGTCACCCTCGATTAGAGAGTCGACCCGTAGCCTCCAGCGGTGGCGAGCGAACGGCTGTGTCGGAAACCCCGGTGCGGCCGTTCTCGTTCGGGGGAGCGAGGTGCCGCTCTGAACGCCGGCTCGGCCCGGAGTGGCGGGCGTGGGCATCTGACGGCGGTGGTACATCGTCTCGACTTCCTTGGTATTTCCCATGGCCTCGGAGAACAGAATCGCTGCGCTAGCAGCCGTCGAGTACTCGGGATCAACGGGAGGCAAAGGAAGTACGTTCCTGAACCCATGGCACCCGAGGCCCAGCCTGTAGGGGCGTCCAGTCGGCCGAGACGTCTGCGCTCCAGGGCCGGTACAAGGGTGGGGCCTGCTTCGCGCCCAAATCACGAGCGCGAAGCAGGCCGGACTCAGGAATCCTGCGACATCGTTGCCGCTTTTGGGCGGGTTTGGATCATGCAGGGGAGGTGTTCCCAGGCCGGGAACATCTCCCCGCCTCTCGCACGCGCCGTCAGCGGGTGCCCCGGACCTCGAAGCGGAGGTTCACGCCGCCGGCTTCGTTGAAGCCGAGCATGATCTGGCTCGCGTCTCCACGGGCCGTGCTGTATCGCCCGGTGCCGCCCGCGAGTCTACGCTGCTCTTGGTCCTGCAGCAGTCCGGCGAGCTTCGCGCGCACCTCGTCCAGCTCGCTCTTGGGATCGTTCATGTCGACATCCTCTTGGTCGGCCTCGCTGGTCTGATGCGGCGCTTAGCGCCCTGCTTTGCTCCGGAAACCTCGTCGAGAAGTGCCTGCATCCTGAACCCGGAACGTCCCGGCGGTGCGTTGTCGCTCAAGTACGTCAAGAATATCCGCAGCGGCTCTCTCCGGGCCATGTGTCGCGATGCCCGCGAGATCGATGGTGTGCTGCCGCACGATCCGTTCATCGGAGTGCGTTGGCCGCGAGTCGAAGTGCCCGGACCCGATCCGTTCACCTCAAAGGAGCGCGACGAGATCCTGAATGCGCTCGCACGCAGGTCGTCACGGTTCCGTGCGAACTCGGGTGTGGCACACAAGAGGTTTCACCCGCTGTCTGTTCTCAGAACTCGTCCACGCCGGAGTCACTCGACTTTTCGGTGCGGCCCAATCGGTGGCGGGCTTGTCGCACCATCCGTGATCGAGCAGGATCCGTCTCGCAATGGCCTCGGTCCTGCCCTACCTCAAACTGATCGCCCACTTCCTCCGAGCGCTCTTCCGCAGCAAGCACGAACAGGTCATCCTGGAACTCGCCCTCCGCCAACAGCGCGCCGTCTATGACCGGACTCGACCTCGGCCGCGCCCGGAACCGATCGATCGGGCCTTCCTCCGCGAATCCGTCCCGGACGAGTCGGCACCGCGCTACGTGATCCATGACCGAGACACGATCTTTAGCGCTCGCGTCGATGCGGCCATCCGGGCCGTCGACACCGAGCCGATCCACGCGGCCTACCGGTGCCCGTGGCAGAATGCCTACGCGGAGCGATGGATCGGGACGTGCCGTCGCGAGCTACTCGATCCTGTCGTCGTTCTGGACGAGCGACACCTGAAGCGACTTCTCACTTCCTACGTGGGCTACTACAACGCCGACCGCGTCCATACGCGCACGCGAGACGCTCTGTCGGGGCGACCAGTGGAGCCACGTCTCTCCTCGACGGCACAGGTGATCGCCCTGCCAGGTGTCGGTGGCCTCCAGCATCGGTACACGTGGGCGGAGGCTGCATGATCGGGTCGCGGACGGGATTTGAGAACGGACAGGGGAGCGTTCCTGCTGCGGACACCTAGAGTTGTCACGCACCGGGGAATCCGCTGCGATTCCCTTGCGGATCAACGAAGTAGATGCCAGCACGCGCGTCCGTGGCGCTTTCGCGGTGTTCCGTGGCGACGGTCGTGCGCGAGCTTCAACGGGTCGGCGGGAAGTATCGGCGGAGGAGGTTCCGATTCCAGAAGAGGTAGACTCCGCCCGGCACGCTGACCTCCTCGGGCGTCACGGCGCCGCGCTCGAGCTCGGCCGGATCGGGCGTGAGGATCACGCCGTCGGGATACTGCGCGCGCCATCGGTCGACGACGGCGTCGCTCTGCTCGAGCCAGGCGTCCCGGAGGGAGGCCGAGCGGAACTCGACTTTGCGCGTGATCGACATGTGAAAGGGATCGCCGGCCTCGCGCGTCGGGTTCCTGAACTTCTCGAGCAGGGTTTCGTACAAGGCGTACAGCTCGGGGTTGTCTTCCGGCTGGAAGCGCAGCTCGTACTCCGGTGGTGAGTCGTCGTTCAGTCGGACGTAGGACGGCTTGAGCGGGATCGGAGCGAAGTCGACCGTCTGCATGATGGCGACGATCTCCTCTTCCGACAATCCGCCCCGGCTCGGGTCGCCGTTGCCCACGTGCAGGACCTCGATGTGCGCCGAGTCGGGGTTGGGGAGCTTGAACGAGGGGGAAGACCCCGAGTAGTCCCCGGGTCCTTCGCCGCCGGCGACGAGCCAGCCATCGTCGTTCGTCGAGCAGAAGTAGTCGTAGTTTCGGTCTTGGATGTGGTTGAAGTCGAACTGGGTCTGACGCGAGACGCTGGCGTTGTTGGAGGTCGCTGCCTTCTCCGCTGGCGCCGCTAGCTCGAGGAAGTTCCGGCTGAGGCTGAGGCCGATGAAGATGAGCCCGTCCGGATCGCCGCTGCGCGCTTCCAACTGCGGGCAGTCCAGATCGGTGGGCGCCTCGGCGAGCGACGTATCGGAACAGGCGGCGAGTGCGGCTGCGGCCAGTACGCCGGTGCCCTTAAGGAGAGCGCGTATCCACAGGGGCTCGCCGCCCCGTGCTCCTGGCTTGAAACACATTCTCTCCCCTCTTCTTGCCGCGACGCAGGCGGCGGCCGTGTCGGCACCCGAATCCCAGCTACGTCCATCGGCAGGGAAACGACGTCCTTTAGTCTCCGGTGTCGCGGAGACCGGACCGGACCGGAACGTCGTGCCGGTGTGCGTTCTCAGAACCCATCCGCGACCGCGATCACGCGGCCTCGGCCCACGTGTAGCGATGTTGGAGACCACCAACGCGTGGCCGGCCGACTACTCGTGCAGTCGATCAGGGTCGCCGCTCGGCCAATCGTCCCGAGGGGGCGTCTCGCGTTCGCGTGTGAACGCGGTCCTCGTTGTAATACCCCACGTAGCCAACGAGCAGTCGCTTCAGGTGTCGCTCGTCGAGCACGATGACGTGATCGAGTAGCTCGCGACGAAAGAGCGCCCGAATGAAGTGGGCGATCAGTTTGAGGCAGGGCAGGGCCGAGGCCATCGCGAAACAGATCCTGCTCGATCGCGGATCGCCCAACAAGCCTGTCGCTCGGCTGGCTGCACCAAGAGTCGAGTAATTTCGGCTCCGCCGAGTTCTGAGAACGGACAGGCTGGGGCTCGAGCCCCAGGGCGGGCACGTCGTGCTTCAGGGCGCGCTGCAGCCTTCGCCCGGCAGGCACACGGTCCCGCCCGGGCACGACCCGCCACCTCCGCAGCAGACGCGGTCGGCCGTCGTGCATGTGCCGTCGCCGCAGCTCTTCGGCGTGGCCTCCGGGCAGCAGCCGCTGCCGGCGCACACCAACCCCGCCCGACACCAGCCGAGCGAGCCGCAGCAGTCGCCGCCCGGGTCCATGCAGAAGCGACCACCGCACTCGACGGCGTTGCTCGAGCCGCAGCACAGGTTGTCGCCGACGCAGAAGGAGCCGGGATCGCACCAGTTGCCGCCACCGCAGCAGTCCCCGCCCACGGGAATGCAGGTGCCGTCGGGGCAGAGCTGCTCTTCGCACGGTGCGATATCGGTGCAGCCTTGCGCGTCGTATTTGCATGTCGCGGTGCACGCGAGATCGCCGCCTTCGAAGTCCAGGTCCAGGCAGGTGATGTTGCCCAGGTCCTCTTCGTCACAGTCCTCCTGCCCCTCGCGGCGGCCGTCTCCGCACTCCGGCCCGTCGGCGCACATGCTCGTGTCGAACTTGCAGTTGGTCGCGCAGCGGAGGTCTCCCCGGTCGAAGCCCAGGTTCTCGCACGTGGCGCCATCGAGTGCCTCCTCGTCGCACTCCTCCCCCTCTTCCTTCACGCGGTTCCCACACTCGGGCGCACCAAAGCAGCGGGTCGTGTCGAACTGACAGTCGGCGCCGCACCGGAGCTCACCGCCGCCGAGGCCGAGGCCCGCGCAGTCCTCATCGCCGAGGTTGAAGCCGTCGCACTTCTCGGTCCCCTCGATGAAGTCGTCGCCGCACGTCTGGAGCCTCTGGCAAGACTGCGGATCGAAGCCGCAGTTGGGCGTGCAGAGCAGCCGGCCGGGGCGGTTGAAGACTATCTCGCACGTCGACTCTCCGAAGTCCTCTCGGTCACAGTCCTCGAAGCGGTCCTTTTTGCCATTCCCGCACTGGTTCGCCCTCACGCAGTCGGCGACGGTGATCACGCAGTTCGAGTCGCAGCCGAGAGGTCCGCTGACGAATGGCCCGTCGGGATGGGTCTCGCCGACGCTCATGCACGTTGCGCCGTCGAAGTCGTTCTCGTCGCACTGCTCGCGGCCTTCGCGCACGCCGTTGGGGCACGTGCTGTTGGTCACGCAGCGGCCGAAGTCGAACTTGCACTCGGTCGTGCAGCCGAGCTCGCCGCCGGCGAGCTCGGAGCGTTCCAGCAGGGCGGCTGCCGACATGCACCCGTGGCCCCGGAGGTCGAAGCGGTCGCAGTGCTCTTCGCCCTCGGCGCGGTCGTTCCCGCAATCCGTCGTGAACCTATCGCGGCAGTCGCGGTCGTCGTATGTGCAGTTCTCGCGGCAGCGAAGGAGTCCCGCGACCTTTCCCTGGATGTCTTCGCAACGGCCGCCGCCGAGGTCGGTCCCGTCGCACTGCTCGAGCTTTTCGCCATTCACGATCTCGACCTTGTCGTTCCCGCAGGACGACTGCTCGAGGCAGCGGGTGGTGTCGAAGCGCTGGCAGCCGGAATTGCAGCGCAGCTCGCCGCCCACGAAAGCGTCGCTTACGGTGAGGCAGGTCTGGAGCTTCACGTCGGTCCCGTCGCAGACCTCGTTCGAGTCGGCCTTGGAGTCGCCGCAGGTGGATTCGGAGCGACACTCGCTCGTGTCGAAGTCGCATACTTCATCGCAACGGAGCCGGCCGCCGACGAAGCCACGGGTGACGCAGGTCTGGCTGTTGAGAGAAACACCGTCACAATCCTCGCCGTCGTCGCGGATGCCGTTTCCGCAGGGGTCGAAACCCTCCGGCTCGGTCGACTCGTTCGTGTCCTCGCCTGGCCCCTCGGTGTCGCCAGTAGGACGGACGAGAGACAGGGAGCGCCCGTACTGCTCGATGCAATCCTCGAAGGCCTGCACCGACGCGGCGGTGTTGCAGTCGACCACGTCGAGCTGGCCCTGGCTCAGGCGGCGGATCTGGTCGAGGGTGAAGCCGCGGTCGCGCAGACGAATGAGGAGCTTCGTCTTCTCGTCCGGACCGACGTCCTCGCCGATCAGATCGCAGATCTGCTGCGGGGTCGGGGTGCCGCCCTGCGTCGATCCGGTCGCGGTCGACGTGGTCGCCGCGAAAAACCCAACCGGTGGCCCGGCGGGCGTTGCCACCGCGCCCGACTTCGTGGCGATCCGGCCGTCGCTTCCGAGCGTCCGCCCGAGGAGAGCGCGCAGGATCTGGCTGTTGGAGTACCCGCGATCGGTCGCAAGGAGGATCGCAACGAAGGCAGCGTCGTCGCCGAGCGCGGCGACGCCCGCGGCGGCGGCCGCGTCCGCGTCGACCAGCTCTGGCGATGAGAAGAACGACTCGGGAAGGGGCACGTCGACGAGCGGCGTCCACGAGTCGCGTCCGCACGGCGCCACCGCGCATCGGTCGGCGCCGTGACACGAGAACGTGATCGTTCCGTCGTCGAATCCCTTCTTCTCGCACCAGACGAACTGGGGATCGCCGCCGCCCGGGAAGAAGACGTTTCCGGTGACGCTGAGATCGTCGTCGTGGAGGGTGATCGCCCAGCGCTCGCCACCGACGTCTTTGCTCACGAGCCGCCGCTTGCCGTCGGGGGAGCTCTGCGCGCCCGATGGGGAACTCACACCGCCGGATCCGCCCTGGACCCGTTCGATCCGAATGGCCTGCGCCGCATCGCCCGGTGCCGACGGGAACTCGAGCGGCGGGAGGAAGAACTCCTCAGGGAGGCTGACTTCGGCGAGGAGCCCCCAGTCCTCGGCCGTGCACGGGCCAAGCGGGCACTGGTCGGCGCCGAAGCAGCGATAGGAGACTTCGCCGTCTGCGCGTGATGTCTCCTCGCACCAGACGAACGACGTTTCGCCGCCACCCGGCAGGAAGACGTTGCCGGTCACGCTCGAGTCGTCGGCGTTCCAGGTGATCGCCCAGCGCTCGGTGCCGACGTCCTTGCTGATGAGCGTTCGCTTGCCGTCCGGCGTGATCTGGACGCCGGACAGAGCGAGGGCGGCGGCCGGGAGGAGAAGGGCGGCGAGAGCGACGGAACGGAGGAGCGTCCTTGGCGAGAGGATCATGATCTCAGGATGGCAGGTTTCAGGCCGGCAGAGGTTCAGAAGTGGTTCAAGTTGGCCACCGGGCCTGAGGCAGCAGGAATCCAGTTTCCCGACTCCAGAAGACCCGGGGCACTCCAAAAAACGACGTTTTCTCGGGGGCGAGTGTGTCTGAGTGTGTCGCCGTCTGGCCCCCGGTTGGGCCGGAGATCCGGTTGCGCCGCGTCGACCGGTGGGACGAGACCCATCATGAGCCCGACCTGGTGCCTATACATATGGATCCAGTACAGCGGCGGCTTTGGCGGCTGGGTCATCGTCCCCGAAAAGGTGGCTCCGGGCTCGAAGGAGCGTTCGGCGGGATTTGGCCTACGACCACACAATACGAGGCCGCCCAAGGCCACGGGCCCGGGTTTCCGGACAGGGCGGGCCTCTAGCTTCTAGGTGGGCAGGAGCATTCGGCTCGGCCTTGTGGTCCACGCCGTCATCTCCGCCTTCTCTTGCGTCGAGGACGGCGGCGACACGGGGTGAGGAACCGCCTGGAGATGCCGCTCGCTGGGGATCTCCAGGTGATCGAGACATTCATTGCTCACGCTGCGAAGGAGCCTTCGAGCTGGAGCAACCGAACGCCTGACCATGCCCGTACCGGTCAATGCGGGAGGTACAGCGCCGCGAGGTTTCGATCGGACGGGTTGCCCCCTTCAGGCGCGGAGTCCCAGTTCGGTACCTTCAAGGACGCGGTGTTGCCTTCCTCGTTGCGCCACTGGATGTCCAGCCAGCGGGGGGTCGACGAGTCGATGTAAACGTCGGTCCCCCACAGGAACGAGACGTTGTACACGCGACCGAGGTCGGACTGCTGGTTCAGGTTGGCGTCGAACATGAAGAGGCCGGTGACGTTGCTGCTCGTTCCCGCGTTGTCGCTCGTCAGCACTTCCGCGCCGTCGATGGTGAGTGAGTTGCCCCAGTCGGCGCGAAGCACGCCACCAAGGTAGCGCGCCGCTATGACGGAGTGGCCCGTGGCGCGCACGATCGCGTCGGACGTAGCGCTCCTGACGATGGGGTTCTGCGACTCGGAGAGGAGCCGCGTGAGGTAGTTGCTGCGCTTGAACGGCGCGTAGTACACGTGGCCGAGGAGCGTTCCGTCGGCGTCCCACTGCCGGAACTCGTATCGAATGCCGCGCCGAAGCTCCAAGCGGAAGTGCCCGTCTGCGTCCGCCCGAACGGTCGCTGTCGGCGTGCCGCGCTCCCACGGGTCCTCGAGGCGGTCCACCTCGAACACCTCGATCACGGCGTTCGCACGGATCACGTTGTCCCCGAGTGTCACGGCCTTTCCGTCGAGAGCGACCGGATCCTGGCCGCACTGGATCGTCGTGTACTGCGGATCCTCGCCGTAGAGGTACTTCCACATCGCGACGAAGGCGTTCTTCGACCCGGCCACCGCGACGTGGTCCTCTCGCTCCAGCGTGACCTGCTCCTGCGTGGACGTTGTCGCGGGGTGAACGGGGCCCGGCGTCCGCACGTCGTCTACTCGGGCGCCGAGATCGTTCTGCGAGGAGAGACTCAGCGAAGGGACGCCAAGGCCGTCGCACCCGCCCGACAGGTTCAGGTAGTGGGCCACCTTGTCCGGTTGCGATTCGAGGTAGTCGCAGGCGTGCCGGGTTCCCTGGGAGTGGCCGGCGAGAACGACCTGGTCAAAGCCGGTTCTGGCCAGCACGTCGTCGATCAGGGCCTCGAGCTGCCCCTGGGGAGACTCCCCGAGCGAGTCGTACTCGACGGCGACGAAGCGATCCTGGCAATAGCCGTTGCTGCCGAAGAGCTGTGCTGGCGTCGAGATCTCCGTCGCGGAGCCGAACGTCCCGTGGATGAACACGATGGGACGCTTGCTCGTGTCGCAGTCCGCATCGGCGACTACGATGTCGCACTGGTAGATGCTCTCCAACTCATTGCCGCCGTCCGCCGGCTGGCTGCCGTCACCGCAGCCGAGCACTCCTGCGGCGAGGACGACGATGCAGACCATTCCAGCCCCAATCAGAAAACGATCTGTCATGACAATGATGCTCCCTTGTCGGGTGTGCCCGAGGCCCCGGCTCATTGCCGGGCTCGAAGAGCGTACCCCGCTCACGGCCCCGGCAACAAGCCGTTCTTCCAAAGCCCACGCGTAGCAGCGCCGGAAGCGGCGAAAGCACGCACGAACGTCTTCGAGCATGGGAACGATTGCGCGAGGGGACACTGTTCGATCGCGCTGGCGGTGGTAGAGCGTGCCCTCGGGGTGTGCACAACAAGATACAGAAACGCCCGCCGGCGCCGCCCGAACGCGGCGAAGATCGATGAGCCGGGAGACACGCCGACTTCGCCGCTCTTCGGTGTGGCTTCCCCGTAATGCGCACCATCGGTTTGGTGGGCGGCACCAACTGGCATGTCATCCACGAGCACCCGGAGCACCACCGTCGGGACCGGGCACCGCTGGTCAGTCGTCGTTCAGGCGCAGGACCTGGGCCACGTCGACGGTGCCGAGACCGAAGGGCAGGACCACGTCGAACGCCACGTTCGGCGAGGCCACCGAGGCGCCCGAATCCGACGTCCAGTTGCCGCAGTCGAAGGGCTGTCCGGACTGCTGTACCGTCGACGTGCCGATCTGGAGCATGTTCTGGATCTCTGCGGTCGCCTGTCCCGTCGTCACCGCCGCATCGCTGGGCGCCGAGTACACGACTCCCTCGTCGTCGCAGAGCACGCCGGGGCCGAGCTGAGCGAACTCGACGGTGAGGTAGGTCACCGCCGCGCCGGCACCCGAGTCCCCCGCTCCACCCGACACCGTGAGGGACTGCGGTCCCGCGGCTCCGGCGCCCATGCTGTCGATGGTGAGATCCGCGTCGACGTTGCTGCCTCCGTCGCAGTCGATGAAGCCGACGCGATCGGGATCCTGGCGCCAGCGCATGCACAGCGTGCCGATGGCGGCGGGTAGGCTCGAGTTCAGGGTCAGGGGCTCGGAGAGGATAAAGTCGGCGATGCCGTCGCCCGGGTCGGGAAGTCCGGCCGCAAAGCGGATCGGGCCGCCGTCCCAGATGCCGTTCGAGCCGTTGGTAACTCCGGCGAAGAGCGGCGTGACGCGCAGGAGCGTCGACTCGCCATCGTCGGGCGGGTCTGCATCGGCCGGCCCCGCGATCGGAGTCAGGTCGAGGACGCCCAGCGGCGTCCCCGCCACGCAGCCGCACGCGAAGCAGGTCTCGCCCGCGCCGCAATCCGCGTCCTGCTCGCACTCCTCGGGCCACGCCGGAGCCGCCGTCGGGTCGATGACGCCGTCACCGCAGCGCCTGAGCGTGCAGTCGGTGCGGCAGCTGGCGCCCGGATCCTCGGAGTTGCCGGCTCCTTCGTCGCACTCCTCGTCGCCGCTCGGGACGCCGTCGCCGCAGAAGAGCTCTGGACAGAACAGCGTCTGGCCCGGGTTCTCGGCACCCGGAGTCCAGGTGAACGTCGCGCACTCCGGGATTTGCGGGTACCCGCCCTGCGCGACGCAGTCGACGGTCTCCGAGGGGTCGAGCCACTCTGTGGCGTCGACCGCCCGAGCCATGGTGCTGGTGGTCTTCTCGATCGAGACGCCGGGGAGCCAGCCCTCATCGCGTGGCGCGCTGTAGGGTGGGAAGACGTGAAACAACGGACCGTGGGTGCCCACCGACGGGACGACCCCCTCGTAGCTGAAGGCGTCGACGACACCGCCTTGGGGATCGAGCAGGAGGATGCCGTCGGGGCAGATGGTCTCGTCCTGGTTGGTGAGATGGCCGTTGGTCAGGTTCGAGTCGATTCGCGGTGCCGGAAGGACCACGTCGCAGGCGGGCAGATTGACGATGTTGGCCGACGTCTCCGTGAAGCAGACCACCAAGAAGCCCACGCCGCCGGCGTTGTCGTCGCCGAGCACACTGCCCGGGGGCAGATCGGCGACCAGCGTCGCCTCGCCGACCACGACCGGGGTCTGCCAGGGCGTGTTGCAGCTGGTGCCGCCGCCCTCGACCACGACGACCTGGTAGGAGCTGAGATCGGTCCCGGCCGGACCGGCGATCTCGATGAACTCGTCGCGATCCCAGATAATGGTAGCGGCGTCGAAGTCGTCGTAGTCGACCTCGTTGATCCACGGCGGGATGGTGTCGCCGCCGCACGTGCCTTCGTAGCAAACGTCGCTCACCGTGCACCGGTCACTGTCGTCGCACGGGGCGGTGTTCGGGACCGGCGCGCAGGCGCCGTCGCCGTCGCAGACGTCGTCGGTGCACACGTTGCCGTCGTCTGAGCACGGGCTTCCCTGGGTCTCGAAGGTGCAGGTCGAATCGCAGCAGTCGCCGTCAGCGATGTTGTTGTCGTCGCAGTCCTCGTCCGGATCGACGATGCCGTCGCCACATTGCTCCACGGTACAGTCGCCTCGGCAGCCGTCGCCGTCGTCGAGGTTGCCATCGTCGCACTCCTCCCCGGCGGTGGGGATCCCGTTCCCACAGACCGTCACCCGACAGTTCGAGTCACAGCCGTCGCCGTCGTCGAGGTTGCCGTCATCGCACTCCTCGGAGGCCTCGACCACGTCGTTGCCACACTCGACCTCGCACGGGGCGGTCGGCCCCTTGAACACGATGTTGTCTGCCTCGTTGCGCTTCTCGTTGCTGGGGGGCGCCACCCACCGACCGCAGTATTCGGTCGAGCCGACCAGCAGACGCGTCTCGATGAAAGCCGCGGGCCCCGTGACCGGGTCGTTCGCGTACGGGACGCCCTTGACGGTCGCGACCAAGCGGCCGGGGCGGAGCAAGATCTTCTGCACGCTCCCCGGCTCGGGCTTGTCCTTGTAGCGGAAGCCGGGCCCCGACGGGCTCCACTTCTCACAGTCGAGCACCAGATCCGCGAACGCCTTGGAATCGGTCAGCAGCCGGATCCTCGATACCGCCGGGCAGAGGGGGCTCTCGGAGATGTTCTGGAGACCGGGCTCGTTCGCGAAGCGGAATACCAGCTTGTCCCCGCGCGGATTCTCCCGGTCCCGGGCCACCAGACGTTTTCCGAAGGTCAGGTCGACGAAGGCTTCCGCCCCCGGCACCGCGATGCCGATCGTCGAGGCCAGAGCGAGGCCGAGCGCGAGAGGTAGAACCATGGGAAACTCCCTCCACCGGCCAAGGATGCGATCTCACCGGGCGTGCATAGTCCGACGAACGGAGAGGCGGAGTCAACTAAGAATGGGTCCAGCGACCCACGACACATGCTATATCGCTCATCGAGCAGGTGACCGGTCGGCTCGACGGCGGTCGCCGACCTCGTCGTGTCCGGAAACCCGCGCGGGATGCGGCCTTCCGACTGCCGGAGGTGGGACTTGAACCCACACCTCGACACGGAAACACTATGTTTTCTCGGGGCCTAGTGTGTCTGGGTGTGTCCCAATGTGTCGCCGTCTGGCCCCCGGGGGGCCAGCGAGTTTCGAACTTCATAACGGTCCGCTCGAAGCCGACCCGTCGCTGACGCGGGGACGGTCCCTTAGCGCGCGGCCGAGACCTACGCGCGGACCGTTACTCCAGTCCGGCCTTCCGCAGAGCGTGGCGGCAGCGGCCATGAACGGCCTATTCGCCCAGGTCGACGGGTAGCTGCCACCGCGAAGCCTCGAGCGAGGTCTAGTTTCCGGGCTCCAGCGGCCGCGGCGTAGCCGCCGGGCGGGCGGCAGAATCTCTCCGTCGGCGCATGCGACCAGGTTCCGTTCGTCTGGGAAGTCACCGCTGCGCCCTTCTGGAACCGCCTCGTCACTGCGCGGCCCACCAAGCTGTGGGATGTGCTCTCAGCGCCCCCCTCCTCCATCTCGACTATGTTTCCCTCGACGAGGGGATGGCCGGCCTCACAAAGTGGCCGCTCCCGGACAATATTTTCGGTTCCCCTTCGGTTACGACACCTGCCGCCTTGGCCTCCACCGGCACATCTAGTCTCGCGGCCTGGTGGGACCTGGGCGACCCAAGGGAAGCAACATACCCGGTGATGACCACCCGGTTGCGCGTAGCCGTCGCGAGTCTCGACCCCTTGGTCACGGCCACGATCACGACCGGATCCTACAACATCAAGTTAGGAGCCACTGAGCCGCCGCCCTCGGCAGCCGCTACCAGGTCGCAGTTTGCGGTCCTTTGGATTGAGCGCGACACCCCCTCTGATGCCATCCGCGGGACACGAGTGACCCCTCAGGGAACGATCCTCGACCCGGAGGGCTCGCTCGTCGTCAGCAGCTCCTCCCGCAAGAAGGGTCACGCGGTTATCGCAGGCAACGACGAGCACTACCTAGTGCACCGCCGTCGA
>JAJCZO010000426.1 GCA_029262355.1 Deltaproteobacteria bacterium | reverse complement strand
CGAAGGCACCGCCGCGGCGGAGAGCGCTTACGAGCGTGCCCTCGCGCTCGACCGGGCGTTTGCCGATGCCCACTGGAATCTCGCCCGCATCTGCGAGGAGGCGGGGCGAAAGAGGGAGGCGCTGCGGCATTACGCCGCCTACCGCCGGCTCACCCGATCCGGCTGAGCCTTCGCGGTTCAGGAGCGACGCGACGCCACAGCGTGCACGGCCCCCACGCGCAGCGGCAGCCACAGGGTGAATGCCGAGCCCTCGCCGGGCGTACTCTCGACGGAGATGCTGCCTTCGAGCTTCTCCGTCATCCGCTGCACGATGTAGAGTCCCAGGCCGACGCCTTCGCGCTCACCCCGGTCCTCGGAAGGCACTTGGCGGAACTCCTCGAAGATCGCATCGAGCTGGTCGGGCGCGATGCCGACGCCTGTGTCTGCAACCAGGATCGCCAGACCGCCGGCGCGTCGTTCCGCCGTCACCCGGACGGTTCCGCTGTCGGTGAACTTGACCGCGTTGGAGACCAAGTTGCGCAGCACCAGTTTGAGCTTCTCCGGATCGGTGTAGAGCCGCGGAAGGTTCTCGGGCACATCCCAGACGAGGTCGAGATCCCGGTCGCCATAGAGCGCCGTCATCTCGTCCTGGATGTCGATGGTCACGTCGCAGGGGCGTATCTCGCGCATGCCACTCGGCAGCTGCTGGGCGTCATCCTGCGCTGCGGTCAGCGTGTTCTCGATCAGGCCGGCGAGCTGTCGGGCGTTGCGACCGATCCGGACGAGCGCGTCATGCTGCTCGTTCGAGAGCTCCCCCAGGCCTCCTTCGCGCAGCAGGCCTTCGTAGCCCAGAATCACGTGCAGGGGCGATCGCAACTCGTGCGAGACCATCGAGAGGATCTCCGAGCGGGTCCGCTCGAGACGGGAGACCTCCGCGCGTAGCAGGGCTCCGCCGACGGCCAGCCCGGCGACGCGGGCGGCCTCCTCGACGATCTGCTTCGTGCGCTCCGGTGGGCCACCCGGGGTCGGGCCGCCGACGATCTGCAGGCCGATCGTTCGTCCCTCGCTGCGAAGCGGCGCGACGAGGACCCAGGCGAGGCTCATGCGGCTGGCGAGTCGGGATGCGAACGGATGGCGGGCTTCGCCCGCACGTCCGGTGGCGGTGGGGTGGTCGTCCAGCGAGCCGAGGAGTTCCTCGACCTCGAAGAGGGCGAAGCGTTCGCGCAGCGCAGCGTGGAGCGGGCCCTTACTTTCCTGGGCGACGTGAACGAAGTCGCCATCCGTCGATCTTAGGTAGGTGTGTGCGTCGCTGCACGGAACGTGCTCGAGGAGGAATCCGCACAGCCGGCTGGCGAGGTCTTCCGGCGAGCTCGCCGGGTCGGCCTGGTCGGTGAGGGCGCGTGAGGTTTCGCGAAGTGCCGATCCCAACGTGGCTTCGTCTCGGTCGGTCATCCCCTCACTGCGGCGCACCTGCCCGGCCCGGCGGTCGAGCATCCCCCGGATCTCCCCGGGAGTCCGCCCGGGTTCCCTGGAGGTCTCGTAGGAGACGGCGGCCGATTCCTCGCGGCCGGCTCGCCGGTGCGAGACGCGTCTCATCGGGCTTCTCCCGAGGAGGCGCACCGGGCGCCGGAGGTCGAGGTGGTGTGCAGTGGCCATTTCATTGGTCGAAGGTCCTGCCGGTGAGAACTCGCAAGCCGGGTGCCAGTCGAACCCGCGAAAAATGGACGGATTCCCCCTTGCATCAGGTCAAGACTCTGACCTTGCGCTAGGGTTTGACACGGAAGACGCCAGAACCGGGGTCATGGCAATGACCCCCGACGGCCTGACGGCGCGTCAGGCCGGGCCGTCAAGCAACGCGTGAATCGCTCTGTTGTCAATCGAAATGAATCCCTCGACCAGTTTCGAGACGCTCCGCCGCCACCGGGCTGTTCCCGGGCGGGCCGCATGGTAGGAAGCGCGGCATGAGTCAGCCAGCCGACGTCGGTCCCGTCCGCGAGCGCCATCGCTTCGATGAGGACGCTCTGGGGTCTTACCTTCGCGCAAACGCCGATGGGTTCGACGGCGAAGTCCGTATCGGGCAGTTTGCCGGCGGCCAGTCGAACCCGACGTTTCTCGTCGAGTCGGGGGGTGCACGGTACGTCCTGCGCAAGAAGCCGCCGGGAAAACTGCTGCCCTCAGCCCATGCGGTCGACCGCGAGTATCGGGTGATGAAGGCGCTGGCCGAGACCGACGTGCCTGTGCCCCAGATGGTGGTTCTCTGCGAAGACGAAGCAGTCATCGGCCAGATGTTCTACGTGATGGCGTGCGTGGAAGGCCGGATCTTCCGGGATGCGACCCTTCCGGACATGGAACCGGGCGAGCGCGCGGCCATCTACGACTCCATGAACGACACGATGGCGAAGCTTCACAAGGTCGACTACGAGGCCGTCGGCCTCGGAGATTACGGTCGCCCGGGCAACTACATCGAGCGTCAGACGGCTCGCTGGATCAAGCAGTACGAAGCTTCCAAGACCGACGAGATCCCGTCCTTCGACGCGTTGGTCGACTGGCTGCCCAAAAACATTCCACCGGGCGAGGACACCTCGATCGCGCACGGAGACTTCCGCCTCGAGAACATGATCTTTCACCCGACCGAGCCGCGCGCCGTCGCCGTCCTGGACTGGGAGCTTTCGACGATTGGTCACCCCTTGGCCGACCTGGGCTACAACGTGCAGGGGTTCTACATGCCCCAGGCCAGTGGCGCGGTGGGCGGCCTCGGCTCGAGCCCGGCCGGGATTCCGAGCGTGCAAGAGTACGCCGCGACGTACGCCGAGCGGACCGGCCGCGACCGGATCGAGAACCTCGACTTCTACATCGCCTTTTCGATGTTCCGCATGGCGGCGATCGTGCAGGGCATCGTGATGCGGGCGAAGCAGGGGAACGCGAGCTCCGACAACGCGGCGGACGTAGGCAAGATGGTCAAGGCCATCGCGGACGCAGCCTGGCGGTTGGCACAGGGCAGTTAGGCCCGCCCCGGGGCGGGCCGGGGTCCCTTGGGGCGGTGCGCTAGCGAGGAGCGAGCGCCTCGAACATCGCGATTGCCGAGGCTTCGTCGCCGACGATGGGGCTGACCATCGGGGTCGTGACGCCGGCCTCCCGGAAGGCCTCCAGCTTCTCGCGGCACTCTTCGGCCGAGCCGATGACCGCGATGCTGTCGATCATGGCGTCTGTGACCGAAGCGCCAACCTTAGCCCGATCTTTCGCCTGCCAGCCTTCGAGGATGCCCTTCGCTTCGTCTTCGAAGCCGCACCACGCTACGAAACGGTTGTAGACCGATGTTGCGAAGTAAGGGCCGAAGAAGCCGCGCATGAAACCGCGGGCGCTTTCTCGGTCGTCGGTGATGCAGACCATGAAGCGTGAGACGACCTCGAAGTGGGACATGTCGCGGCCGGCCTTTTCGGCGCCCTTGGCCACGTGCTCCATCATACGGGGGACCGCCTCGACCGGCATCATGTTGAGCGTCACGCCGTCGGCGATCTCACCCGCGAGCTCCAGCATGGGTGGGCCGAGTGCGCCAACGTGGATCGGGACGGGCGGGCTCGGCGGGATCATCTGGAGGCGGTACCCGTGGGTTTCCAGCGCTCGGCCCGAGAGGTCGCTCTTCTCTCCGGCGAGGATGCCGCGGACGGCCGATACCGTTTCGCGTACGCGCGAGAGCGGTCGCTTGAACGGGATGCCGCTCCACTTCTGAACGATGTTCTCGCTCGAGGAGCCGATTCCCAGGACGAAGCGCCCCGGTGCCAGCTCCGCGCAGGAGGCGGCGGCGCAGGAGATCACCGGCGGGGTGCGGGTGTAGGCCGGGATGACGGCCGTGCCAATCCGCACGCGGGACGTGACGGCGGCAGCTGCGGCGGCGACGACGAAGGGATCTGGACCGCCCGAGTCGGCGATCCAGAGGCTCTCGTATCCGAGTTCCTCCGCGCGCTGCGCCGCGCGCTGAGTTGCCGGGACGCTGGGAGGGACGGGGAGGCTCGCCGCTAGTTTTCCTGCCATCCCCCTCGCTTAGCGCAAAACAGCGCGGGCGGGGAGCCGGCTCGCCCGATCGCTCAGAACGAGATGAAGTAGCCCGCGACCATCGACACCGCGAGCAGCGCGCCGATGATGTACATCATCTGAGTGATATCGTCTTCTGGCTCCGGGCTCTTCGAATCGTTCGACATGAGCAGTCCTCGTAACAGGGCGACGTTTAGGCGTCGACTGCGATGTCGGGGTCGATCACGACGTCGCAGCTGACCGAGTTGGCCACGAAGCAGCCTTGGTGGGCACGGTCTACGAGCCTTCTGGCCTTCTCTGGGTCGGCGTCGGCGGAGAGTCGGATACGGGGGCGTAGCGTGACCGAGGTGATACGCATGCGCCGATCCGCGATCGCGAGCGTCGCCGTGGCCCGGTCCTCGTAGGCGAGCACGTCGAGGCCGCCGTGCTGGGCCATCGCGAGGTAGGTGAGCATCTGGCAGGACGCCACCGACGCCAACAGGAGCTCCTCGGGATTGTGGCAGCTCGGATCGCCCTTGTACTGGGGCGCGGCCGACACCTCGAGATCGGGGCGCCCCTCGAGGCGCACCGTGTGGTTCGACCGCTGCTCGCCCTCGGCGCCCTTTTCCCAGACCAGCTCGGCCCTGAACTCGTGCGAATTCGCCATCTTGGCCCTCCTACTCTGGTTTCTGCCAGACGCGGGCAGCCACAGCCAGCCTCGCCGTGGTAAATAAACGTTCGTTTGGCCTTTACCGGGGGTGCCTCCAACCGTATAGTCGCCTCCAAGTTTGGAGAAGTCTCCATGGCAACCCTTCCATCCAACACGATGCCCCTCGGTGGGCGACGGGAACGCAGGCGGCGGGAGCTCCGCGAGCGGGTGGTCGAGGGGGCGCTGGAGCTGGTTGCCGAGCAGGGCTTCGAGGCGACTACGGTCGAGCAGATCGCGGCATCCGCCGATATCGCGCCGGCGACGTTTTTCAATCACTTCCAGAGCAAGAGCGGTCTCCTCGCCGAGATCACCCGAGATGTGGCGGACGCTCTGGAAGGTCTGATCGAAGAGCATCTTGGCACCGATCGGACAGTCGCCGAGCAGCTCGAGGGACTGGCCCGCCACGCGGCGGACATGATCTCCGAGCATCAGAAGGTGTCGCGCGAGGTCATGCTCGAGATGCTGCGTTCGGGGGCTCGCCCCGAAGACGCCGCGCCCTACATGGCGAGTCTGCACCGGCCGCTCGCGACGATGCTGGCCGCCGGCCAGAAAAGCCACGAAGTCCGCGTCGACCAAGATGCCGAGTTCCTGGCCGAGATGGTTCTAGGCGCCTTTCACGCCACGGTTTCGCAGTGGCTTTCCGACGAAACATACCCGATCGCCGAGCGACTTCCTCGCGCGGCGTCGTTCATTTGGGACGCCATCCGAGCGGATTCCGCCGGAGGGGCACGCAACGAGAAGTGAGGATCGAAAGAATGACTCCAGCCGATGTGAATTACGGGAAGTCCGACTTCTGGACGTGGGACGAGAGCATGTACGACCATCTGCGCTGGCTGCGCGAGAACGACCCCGTCCACTGGTCGCCGGAGACCGACGCGTACATCCTGAGCCGGTATGAAGAGGTCCAGTTCGCTTCAAAGAACAACGAAATCTTCTGCTCGGGTGAGGGCGTCATCCCGGACAACCCGGCCAAGCTCGGGTTGATCGACGAAGACGAACCCCGTCATCAGCAACTCCGTCGCCTCGTCAATACGGGCTTCACTCCTCGAATGGTGAAGAAGCTCGAAGAGAGCGTTCAGAGAATTATCGAGGACTCTCTGAACGAGTTCGGAGCCAAGGGCGAGTGCGACTTCGTCGAGGACATCGCGGTGCCCCTGCCGCTGCTCGTCATCGCGCAGATGATCGGCATCCGGCACGAGGACTTCCGCCGGTTTCACGGCTGGTCGGACGCCATGATCCTGGCCCAGGGCAACCTGCACGAGCCGGGGGTGGCGGAGAGCGCCGCTCAGGCCTTCGTCGAATATGGCCAGTACTTGGCGGATCTCATCGAGGACCGCCGTCACAACCCGAAGGACGATCTTCTGAGCATCCTCGTGACCGCGAAGGAAGAGGGCACTCTCGGTGATTTCGAGAACGAGCACCCGGGTGGCGCCGTCATGAAGAGTGAGGCGCAGAAGGCGCTCGGCAACGACGAGCTCATCATGTTCTGCGTGCTTCTGATGGTTGCGGGCAATGAGACGACCCGCAACGGTCTGTCCGGTGGCATGAAGCTGTTGATCGAGCACCCCGAAGCGCGCCAGCGCCTGCTCGACGATCCTTCACTCATCCCGGGCGCCATGGAGGAGCTCCTTCGCCTCACGTCGCCGGTGGTCTCGTTCATCCGGACCGCTACTCAGGATACGGAGCTTTGCGGCAAGACCATCAAGAAGGGCGAGAAGGTGCTGATGCTGTACCCATCGGCGAACCGCGACTCGCGACAGTTCGACCGTCCCGACGAGCTCGACATCGAGCGCAACCCACAGCATCTGGCGTTCGGGATCGGCAACCACTTCTGCCTGGGTGCGAACCTCGCTCGGATGGAGCTTCGGGTTGCCTTCGCCGAGCTGCTGAAGCGCACCCCCGACATGGGCTACAAGAATGGCGGGCCGGTCATGGCGCCGTCCGCGCTCGTCCGGAGCTTCAAGCACATGGAAGTGGTCTACACCCCGGAGGCCTCTGCCTAGCGTGCATGCGGCCCCACAGCCCCCATGAGACCCGACCCCACTTGCCATAGCTCCGCGCGCCCTCAATCCTGGCCGTACATGGGTCACGAGATTGCGGTCGAGGCGGAGCAGGCGAAGGGTGCGATCCGTGGCGCGCGGGGGGCCGAGGGCCGGGCCCCCGCGTGTCGCACTCGGCCGTCGCCTCGGATCTCCCCAGCCATTTACGGGATCTGTGTCGTTTGTCACGAGAAGACCCCCATGGCGCGCCTCGTGGCCGTCCCCGCGACGAGCCTTTGCCTCAGCTGCGCCCGCGAGGAGCAGCGCTGGGCCGCCGTTGGAGCCAGTTGAGGGACCATCTCGCTCGGTGGAGTATGTGGGCGACGCAAGGACTCCGTCGTGACCACGAACGGCCCGGTCTACGACGGCCCGGCGCCTTCGCTCGAGCCGTCTCGCCTTAGCTCCAGCCGCTGCGCTCTGGGCCCTCGCTCGGTCGAGAAGCAGCCGGTCCCGTAGAGGCGCCGACCTCTAGGCGCGGCTCGAACTTCACCGTGCGCAGCGCGGCGGCGGAAGCCTGATCCCGGATCACCATCAGAAGAAGCTCGATCGCAGCGCAACCCATGTCGGCAAGCGGGGGCGCGATCGAGGTGGGCGCGTCCTCCCCGCCCGCGCCAGCGGAGCCGCCGACGATGCTCATCTCGCGGGGCACGGCGACTCCGGCGCGCGCGAGGCCGCAGAGGAGCCCGCGAGCGATCTCGCCGTCGAGAGCCACCGCCGCCGTAGCGCCCGAGGCGACTAGGGGCGCGGCCAGATCGAACCCGTCTGCGAAGGATCCGTCTGCGGCGGCTTTTCGGAGGATCTGCAGGCCCGGCGTCGCCTCGAGGGTCGCGACCCTGTCCCGAGTGACCTGTGGCTCTGCCGGGCCGGCGACCCACATGACTCGCTGGTGACCGAGCTCCCGCAGGTGGTTCAGGGCTGCCCTCGCGCGGGCGTGCTCGTTGACGAGCAGCGTCGGGATTCGCCGGATTCGCCTTTGAGTCACGACCACCGCGGTCGTCTGGCCGATGGCGATCGCTTCGTCGTCTGCCACGTCGGGTGAGCAGAGAACGACACCGTCGCAGCGTCTGGCGAGGTCCCTGGTAAGCGCGAGTTCCGCGATCTGGGGCGCCGTGCGATCTGCGACGGCCAGAGCAAACCCCTCCCCGTGGGCGCGGACAGCGGCGGCCTGGGCCAGCGTCGCGAATCCCTGGCGGGTGAGGTCTGGAACGATCAGGCCCAGGAGCCCGGCGTGCCCCATGACGAGGCTCCGTGCCGCTCTGTTCGGCCGATACCCGAGGCTGCGTGCGGTCGCGAGGACCCGCTCGCGCGTGTGCGCTCGGACCGCAGACGAACTCGAGAAGACCCGGGACACGGTCGCGGTCGAGACTTGGGCGACCTCGGCCACATGCCGGATCGTGGCTCGAACGTCGCCGCGGTGGTTCCGCCTGCGGCCAGGCTGATTGGCCATCCTGCTCGGAATCTATTGCTTCGGAGGGAAAATGTAAACGTTTACATTTGGTGAGCGCACTCGCACGTCTCTCAGGGCGACCTCGTCATCGTGTATCTCCCGGTGGCGGGCGAGGCGGCAGCCATGGCCTGATCCGGCTTGTCTCGGGCTCGATCCCCTGACAGGCAGGTGGGCGTGGCGGAAGGGCGTGTCGTGGTCATCGTGCCGGTCTTCGAGCGGCCGACGGCCATCGTGGAGGCGTTGGACTCGGTGGTCGCGCAGACGCGCCGGCCCGACGCCCTCGTCATCGTCGACGATGGCTCGCGCGACGCTACCGCGGCGCGGGTCGAAGAGTGGCTCGCGGGAGCATCGCCGTCGTTCTCCGCCGAGCTCGTCCGGCAGTCGAACCGTGGCGTTTCGGCCGCCCGCAACCGCGGCATCCTCGCGGCTCCCACGATGGACTGGGTCGCTTTTCTCGACTCCGACGACCTCTGGCCCGAGACGTATCTCGAAGCGCACCTGCGGACCCTCTCCGCCCATCCTGAGGCCGTTGCTTCGACCTGTGACAAGGACAGCACAGACGTCCCAACGGGGCGTTCTCGCCGTGTCCACCGCGGCTGGGTCGCCGTGGACACCACTCGGGAGATTGCACGCCGGGGCCCGCCTGGGATCTCGAATACCGTCATGCGGGTCTCGGATCTCCGAGCGATCGGTGGCTTCGATGAGGATCTGGCGACGGCTGAGGACCTCGACCTCATGTTGCGGCTGAGCCTCCTGGGACCGTGGTCGTACGTCCCCAAGACCAGCGCCCATTACCGACACCGCCTCGGCGAGGTGCGCGGCGAGGCGCCGTCGCTGGGCCACGCGCATGCGGATCGCAGAGGGGTGCGAGCCCGGGTGCTGGACGCATTCGCAGAGTTCGTCGGCGCACAGAACCCCGGTCTCGCGGCCGAGATCCGCGACCTCGCAGGGCGCCAATGGACACGAGCCGGCCGGCAGCTGGCGGGACGTGGCCGGCGAGCGGAGGCGGCGCACTGCTTCGACCGGGCGCTCCTTGCGCGCCCCGCGGACCTGCGCGCACGGTGGTGTCGTCTGCGTCTCCGGTTCTCGGGCCTGTGGAAGGCAGAGTGAACGCCCAGGATGCGTTCAAGGCGAAGGGGTCGCGCCACGGGCCGAAGGTTGAAGCTAAGGGGCCGACGGGTCGGGCGGGTGCTGAAGCTAAGGGACGAGCCAGCGGCACGGGCGCTCAGCGCAAGCCGTAGTCCTTCATCTTCTTCTGAAGCGCAACCCGCGACAGACCCATCGCCTTGGCGGCGCGCGTGATGTTGCCCCCCTCGGTCTCGAGGGTTCGACGGATGAAGTCGGCCTCGAAGGCCGAGCGGGCTTCGCGCAGCGAGCCGAGCGAGCCGGCGGGATGCGAGCCGGCCGAGGCTCCGGCGGCCGCCGGCACCGACGGTGCGCTGGGTCTGGCTGTAGGCGGGGGCGGCCCGCTTTCGGGCGCTCCGGTCACTTTGGCCGACAGCTTCTCGGGCACGATCGGGTCCCCAGTCCGGGTGAGCGCGCAGGCCCGCTCCAGCTCGTTCTGGAGCTCTCGGACGTTGCCGGGCCATTCGTGCCGTTCGAGCAATACGAGGGCTTCCGGCGTGATCCCATCGATGCGCTTTTCGTATCGCTTGGCCACCGTCTCGACCATGCGGGCGGCGATGGGCCCGATGTCTTCTCGGCGTTCACGCAGGGCGGGCAGCCGGATCGGGAACGTCGAGAGGCGGTAGAACAGATCCTCGCGGAAGTTCTGCTCGCCGACCTCGCGCTGGAGGTCGCGGTTCGTTGCGGAGATCACCCTTATGTCGATCTTGCGGGGCCGGTTGTCGCCGACCGGGACGATCTCGCCTTCTTGCAGGACGCGCAGAAGCTTGGCCTGCATCGTGGCGGGCATGTCTCCGACTTCGTCGAGAAATACCGTGCCGCCGCGGGCGGATTCGAACAATCCGACTCGGTCGTGGCTGGCGCCGGTGAATGCACCGCGCCGGTGGCCGAACAGCTCGCTCTCGAGCAGCGTCTCGGGTAGGGCGGCACAGTTCACGGCGACGAAGGCGTTGGCCGCGCGGGAGCTTGCCTTATGAATGCCCTGGGCGACGAGCTCCTTGCCGGTGCCGGTCTCCCCCTCGATCAGCACCGTGATGGGGGTCGACGCCGCGCTCTCCATCAGCTCGAAAACCTGGGCCATCGCGGAGCTCGTGCCGACGATCTGGGAGAACCGATCTTGTCGGGCGAGATCGCGCCGCAGGCTCCCGACCTGGGTCTTGAGACGCTCCTCCGATGCGCGCAGCGTCGCATACATCCGCGCGTTGTCGATGGCGACGGCGACGCTGCCGGCCAGCGTGACCAGGAAGGCCTCGTCGTCCGGCGGGAACGGTGTCCCGCCCCGGTGGTTCACGAGCTGGATGACGCCGATGGTCCCCTCGCGCGTGGTCAGCGGCACGCACAGCATCGACTTCGTGGTCGTTCCGGTTTCTTCATCGGCCCCGCGATAGACGCGTTCGTCCGTCTCTCCGTCGTCAACCCGGATCGGCTCACTGGTCTGCAGGACGGAGCCCGCGATTCCCCGGTCGGCCGGAAAGCGTAGACTCGCCAGCTGGGCGGCCACCTCGGGGTCCCGAGAGACCACGAACGGGAAAAAAAGCTCGTCGCTCTCGCGGTCGTGTAGCAGCACGGAAGCGCCCTCGGCCTCGAACACCTCCTGGCATTGCTCGACCACGAGGGTCACCAGGTCATCGAGCTCGAGCCGAGTCGCGAACGCGCAGGCGAGGTCGTAGAGCAGGAGCAGCCGACCGGGATCGGTCGGCGCGCTGGTTGATGCGGGACTCATCCCCATTTCGTCTCCAGAGAAAGTTGGTATGTGACTCAGGCCTCTGGGTCGAGCGGAAGCGCGTACACGGAGACCTGTTCCCGTCGTCCGCGGATCGGGACGTGGCCTCGCGGCTCGAAGCCGGTGGTGGCGTCCTGCCCGGCCGCGTCATAGGTCGGGCCGTCGATCGCGACGGCGGCCTCGAGATCTCGGGTCTGGCCCTGCAGTCGCGAGGCAACGTTCACTGTGTCGCCGATGGCGGTGTAGATCAGCCGCTCCTTGGTCTCGACATTGCCCACGAACACCCGCCCGGTTGCGATCCCGACGCCGACCTGGATGGCGCGATTGCCGCCTCCCAGGGACCGCTCCTCGATCTGGGTCACGATCGCGCAGCCCGCCTCGACGGCAGCTTGCGCGTGCTCGGGGTTGGGCTTGGGTGCGCCGAACACCGCCATGACTCCGTCCCCGAGGAATTCCACGACGGTTCCGTCGTGTTCACGGATGACGCCGGAAATGACCTCGGTGAGCTCATTGACGACGGAGAAGATCGCCTCGGCCTCCTTGCCCTCCGAATAGGTCGAGTACCCTCGTACGTCGGCGAACAGCACGGACAGCTCGCGCTCGCCCCCCTCGATGTCCTCGCCGCTCGCCAGCTGATCGGCGACCGAGGCCGGAACGTAGCGTCGGAACGAGTCGCGCATCGCACGCTCTTGGCCGAGAATCTCGGCTTCGTCGAAGCGCTGGAGAACGTCGCTCATCTTCTCTGCCACGGCGCGCAGCAGAGCCTTGTCGGTCGTGGAGTAGACGTCCCCAGAGCGCTTTGCCCCGAGTGCGAGAACGGATGCGACCCGCCCGGAGCGTCGGACGGCGATCGCGAGGACGGCCCCGACGCTCGCGAGCGCGGCGAGGTCTTCCGACTCGGCGTCGTACTTCTCCGTCAGGTCGATGGGGGCGGTCGCAGTTTCGAGCGATTCCAGTGAGAAGTGCTCCGGGGCCAGGCCGCCCGGGAAGCGCCCGCGCTGGTAGACGGGCGCCACCGTCTCTTCCAGGGCGCCGAACACGACGCAGCCGTCGGGCCGGAGCAGGGCGTAGAGTCGGCGGCCGAGCAGCGCGGGGAGTGCGTCGGGTGTCTCGCAGCCGTCGAGCGTTTGGAGGAGATCGTCCACGCCCTGCTCGAGCGCGTGACGCTCCGAGAAGAAGATGCGCTCGATGTGCGGCTTGAGGACAGCCTGGCCCGGCACGAGTGCGGCGGCGAAGAGCGCGGACAGCGCGACCTGGCTCTGGGCCGCGGTCGTGCCGAAGGCCGCGCTGGCGACTTCGGCCAGCCAGGGCACGACCGTCAGCAAACCGGCGATCAGCACGATCGACAAGATCGAGTATGCGGTGGTCGAAAGAATGAGACGGTCGACGTCGAACGCGTTGAAGCGAACGATCGCGACGAACAAACAGAGTGGGATCAAGAAGGTGGCGAGGTTGGCGACGTCGTGGAGCCACCACAGATTGGGGCTGACTGCGCTGATTGCGTCGGCCGCGAGGAGCGGAGCCGTTCCGAGGTACAGTCCGAGGACGATCCATCGAAGTTGCCGCCGGCCGCGCGGCCGCGCCCGGCGGTAGCCGAGCGTGAGCACGACCAGGACGGTCGCGAGCCAGACGAACGTGATCGCGAAGGTCGTCTGGAGGGCGACGACCGGAGGGAACGGGATGCCGAGGACCCAGCCCGTCGAGACCGGGCCAAAGATCGCAAAAAGCCAGATCCACACAGGGGGCTTCTCCGGCCCGGCACGGTTGTCTTGGAGGATCACGAACATCGGCCGCAGCAACAGTGGGTAGAGGACCAGGGAGGAGGCAGCGAAGATCCCGAGCCAAGCGTAGGTGACGGCCGGCGAGCCACCGAAGAAAAACGTCCAATGCAGCCCGTAGACCATCGCGGCGACGAAGAACGCGCGACCGATCGGAGAGCCCCGGCGCCGGAGCAGTACCAGCGATCCGGCGAGTACGAAGCCGACCGTTACCGGGATGGCGCGCCACGGGAACGGCACTGGGGTGAGAGCGAGCCGGAGGCTGTGCTCGGTGCCGTCGCGTTCGTATCGAATCGGCACTTCGAGGTTGCGGTCCGCGGCGGCAACGGTGTGCGCGAACACGCCTGCGGCCCCTTCGCCTCGTAGGGAGGCCTCCCCTGCGCCGACGAGCCGGTCACCGATTCGCAAGCCCGAGTCTTCCGCGTGCATTCCGGGCCAGAAGGCGCGGATGCGCGGGGCCTCACCCGATGTCGCTGCGGGCGTTACCCAGAACCCGGGCCATGCGAGGCGGCCGTCCACCACCCGGTCGACATGCAGAACGAACGCTCCGATCCATAGAGGCAAGAGCACGGCCGCCAGGACGCCATCGATCAGGTGGCCCGACTTCACCTCATGTTGGTCATGCGGACCCTCGTGCATCGCGGTCGAGATAGCACGAAAGTCTTACCGACCCCCTGCGCCTGGCGCCTCCTCGCAGAGCGTGGTGCTGCCTGGCGACGGCAGGAGCTTTTCAAAAGCCTGCTAGTTGGCGGGGGTGATGTCCACGCTCAGCCGTGCCTGGATCACCGTCGCGAGCGAGTTGAACCTCTGGTTCGAGAACCCACGAATCCAACGGGTCTCGGTCACGACGAAGTTCCCGGTCGTATCGAAGTAGTGTCGGAGCTTCTTCTCCATCTCGCCGTCGGCCCTCTGAAAGAGGAAGTCGTCGAAGATTCCCTTGTCCTTCTTGGCCGCCACGGCAAGCGCCTCATCGAGGCGGCGGTCGGAGTCGGGCAGGTCGGCGATTTCGACACCCTGTTTCATGTTTTTGATCAAGGCAGCGGCGTCTTCACCCTTCACGTTCATGTAGTTCTGCGCGAGGAACCGGCGGCGCCCGTCTACGATGAACTCGAGCAGGACGCTGACCGTGTGGATGTCGTCCTCCTCTTCGTCGCGGTTCCACTCTCCGGTGTCATCGTCGACCACGAGCGTGACGGTCATCGGGATCGGCTTCTTGAGGGTGCCGTCGGTCACGACCTGGCAGAGGCCACCGTGGCAGTCGTCGTCGGCGAAGCAGGGGAGTCCGTTGGAGGTTCCGCCCTCGCAGAGGGCTTCGAGGTCCTCGATTCGGTTGCCCGAGCCCGGCGCACCCGCGCGGGCGAAGTTGGACAGGCCTAGCGTGAGCGAAACGGCGATGACGAGAGCGATGCGAATTGAGTTCACTGTGGAGCCTCCTTGTGTCCTCATCTCTAATGGCGTTTCGCGACACTAGGGGCAAGGAGGATTGACGTTCGATGACATGATCAGGGGATGGCGGGCAGACGGCCCTGGCGTCTGGGATGCTTTGTAGAGTGCTGGGCGCAGCGGCGAGCGACGCGACTATACGGGGATCAGCGGGGTGCCCAGAAGCCAGCCGATTCCGTCTATCGTCAGGATCGCTCCGAGAAGGATCAGGAGGGCCATGATCAGGCGGGTGCCCCAGACGTCGAAGAAGCGGCTGATGGCGGCGAAGATGGTCTCGCTCTGCTTGCGCAACACGAGCCGGACGACGACGATCGCGGCGAGCGGGAGCAGGAAGATCGCGTTGTAGTAGAGCAGGGCGGCGACTCCACCCGCGGTCGAGAGGTCGGCGCGCAGCATCTGGTCGGCGGCGGCGAAGAACGGGACTGCGCCGGGAAGCCCGACCAGCGTCAGGCCGGCGCCCAGTGTAAAGCCCTGAATCGGACTCATCACCAGGCTGGCTCCGCGCTCCCCGCGGCTCTCCCGGGCGTTGGCCATCCGGTAGCCGAAGAAGAGCAGTACCAATCCGATGGCGATCTGGAGCCAGATCTCGATCGTCTCCGGCTCGCGCCACAGGCTTCCGAGCCACTCGTTGAGCCGATCGAAGACGGCGCCGAGTCCGAGGAGGACGACCGTGCCGAAGGCGAAATATACGACGAAGATCCCAAGCAGGAGGGACGCGGCCCCAAGGTAGGGGCGGTGCCCCGCCAGCAATGCGATCAGCGGCGCCAGACACAAGGGGGCGATCGACGTGCTGTCGAGCAGCGCGATGGATGTCAGGACCACGAGTAAAGCGCCCATCGCCTCCGGGCTATGAGACGCGCGTCGCTCGTGCAAATGTAGGCGATCGCCCCTTGTCGAGAGCGTTCCCAGTCAGCATATTCCTAGCCCGCGGGTGGGGTTGAATCCTTGGTAGTGAGTCGTGATCGAGAGGAGTTCCGACTTCGTCACGGGCGCTTGATCGGTGGCAAGTATGTCGTCGAGGAGCCGCTCGGGATGGGTTGGGAGGGCGAGGTCTACCGCGTGACGGAGCGCACCACGGGTGCGACCCGGGCGGTCAAGCTATTTCACCCGCAGCGCAACCTCCGCGACCGGCGTCTCACGCGATATGCGCAGAAGCTCGAGAAGCTTCGGCACTGCTCGATCGTGATGCAGTACCACCACTCCGAGCCCGTGCGGGTTGGCGGTGAAAAGCTCAACTGCCTCGTGAGCGAGTTCGTCGAAGGGGAGATGCTCCCCAACTACGTGAAGCGTCATCCCGGAAAGCGGCTCGAGCCCTTTCGCGCTCTGCATCTGGTCCACACGCTGTCGGTCGGGCTCGCGCAGATCCACGATCAGGGTGAGTACCACGGAGACCTTCATGCCGAGAATATCCTCGTCCGCCCCCGTGGCATCTTCTTCGATGTGAAGGTGCTGGATCTCTACGACTGGCGGGGACAGTCGTCCGAGGCCCGCCGCGACGACGTGGTCGACCTCATAAAGATCCTCCACGAGATCACCGGTGGCCGTGCGCGCTACCCCACCCAGCCCGCGGTCATAAGAAACATCGTCCGTGGGCTGCGTCGCGACCTCGTCCTCCAACGCTTCCCAACGATGCACCGCCTCCGTCGGTGGCTGGAAACCTGCTCCTGGGAGTAGGGGCCCGCTGAGAAATCTCGCCGGTTTCTCGAGTCGGCGTCGGCGGGGTCAACCCCCGTCTCCGTCCCGGTAGACGGTGGCTCCGTCGACGATCGTTTCCATTACTTTGATCTGGTCGATCCGGGTCGGGGCATCGAGGGGGGAGGAGGAGAGGATGACGAGGTCGGCGAGTTTGCCGACTTCCAGGGATCCTTTGGTGGCTTCCTCAAAGTGCTGGCGTGCGGCGTTGATGGTGACGCCGGCGAGGGCCTCCATCGGGGTGATGCGCTGGGCCTCGCCAATGACGTTGCCGCCGGTCGACATTCGGTTCACCGCGGACCACACGATGCGCAGCGGCTCCATTGGGACGACCGGGCTGTCGGCGTGGAGCGTGGGCTGGATGCCGCGGTCGATGGCGCCGCGAGCGGGGCTCATGCGGGACGCGCGCTCGGGACCCATGAAGATGTCGCGGTGGCGGTCTCCCCAGTAGTAGGTGTGTAGGACGAAGAAGCTCGGGATCACGCCGAGCTCTGCCATCCGGTCGAGTTGGTCGTCGCGCGCCATCTGCGAGTGGATGATGACCGGTCGAGTGTCGCCCAGGGGCTTCGCTTCGTTTGCGGCGTCGAAGGCGTCCAGAATGTCGTCGATCGACGCGTCGCCGTTGCCGTGGACCGCGAGCGGAAGCCCGGCCTCGTGGTACCGCACGACGCGTTCGCGCAGTTCGTCTGCGGGAATGCGCGGGTAGCCGCGGAACTCTGGGTCGTCGCCGGGCGGCACGTGGTACGGCTCGCTCAGATAGCCCGTATATCCCTGGATCGACCCGTCGGCGACGAGCTTGATGCGGCCGATGCGAACCCACTCGGGATCGTACGTATCGTAGCTCGCCCGGTCGTCGAGCATCTCGTCGGCGGTCTCCATTCCTGGCCACAGGACGAGTCGCAGCGGAATCAGCCCGAACCGCGAGGCCATCGTGAGAGAGCTCACGAGATCGCCCGTTGCGTACCCGCTCTGCGCCGTCGTCGTACCCGATGCGACGTACCGCCGACCCGCCTCGGCGATCATCTCGAGTCCTTCCATCATGCTCGGTGTGGTCATTTTCTCCATCACCGGCTGGGCCGCGGTCTCCTCGAGCACTCCATCGGGGGCGCCGGAAGCGTCGCGCCGGATGATGCCGCCCGCGGGGTCGGGAGTGTCGGCGTCGTACCCGATCTCCTCGAGTCCCTTCGAGTTCACCGTCGCGAGATGAGCCGAGATGTGAACCAGCCCTACCGGGTGTTCGGTCGACACCCGATCGAGATCCTCCCGCGTCGGGTGGCGCTTCTCTGCCAACAAGGTGTCGTCGTAGCTCATGCCGACGACCCATTCGCCCTTCGGCGTCTCGGCGGCCTGGAGCTTCATGCGCGCTACGATGTCGTCGACCGTCTTCATCTCACCGATGGGGGGCGAGTTCAGATCGGCGAGGATCGAGTACACCCCCTCACCAGGGAAGTGGCCGTGCGCATCGATGAAGCCCGGTAGGAGCGCCTTTCCGCCGAGGTCGATGATCTCAGCGTTGCCGTCGGCCCAGGCCAGCACTTCTTCTTCGGTTCCGACCGCCGCGATCCGGTTCCCGTGCACCCCGAGCGCGTCGACGACCCGCCGCTCTTCATCCATCGTCACCACCGGTCCGCCGCGGTAGACCACGCGCCGATCCCCGCCCCGGAGCAACAGGGCGCCGATCGCGCCGATCGCCAGGATGGCCAGTGTGATTCGGAGGTTTCGCACCTGCTCTTCCTGCGCGATGAGCCGCCGGAAGACAAGGCTCGGCCGACGGCGTATGCTCTCCGCCGGGGAGGAGCGGGCATGGGGGTGGTGGCGAGCACGGAGGTTACGCGGGTTCACGCAATCGTGAATCCTTACGGGGGCAAGAAGAACGGCCTCCGCCTCCTCGACGAGGCGCGCCGGGTGTTCGAACACGGAGGCATCCGCTTCCTCACCTACGAGACCGAGTACGCGGGGCACGCCCGTGACTACGCGCGCTCTCTTCTTCTCGAAGAGGCTGACGTGCTCCTTCCGATCGGTGGTGACGGTACCCTGTTCGAGGTCGTAAACGGACTCCTCGCCCGTGACGACGAGCAGCACGTTCTGGTCGCGCCGGTCCCCGGTGGTTCCTCGAACTACATGGGACAGTCGCTCGGCCTTCCGGCCGACGATGGGGACGCGGCAGCCCGGGCCATTGTCGCGGGCGAAGTGCGCCCAGTCGACCTCGGCCATGTTCAATCCGGAGACCGGAGCGTCCATGCGCTGTGCGCGTTGTCGTGGGGGTACATCGAGGAACTCACGGCGTGCGCGGAACGCAATCGCTGGATGGGCGTGCAGCGCTACACTGCGGCCGGTTTTCACGAGCTCTGGAAGACAGGCCCGCGCCCCGCCCGAATCACGTTCGATGGCGAGGAGGTCATCGAGGACACCTTCAGCCTCTTTCTCTGCGTGAACACCGAGTACATGGGTCGTGACCGTGTGCTCCTCCCCGAGGCGCGGATCGACGACGGCTACTGGGACGTCATCTTCTGTCGGGCGCTTTCGAAGACGCATCTCGTCGAAGTGGTGGCGCGGATGAATCAGGGCGACGGAAGTTGGCTCTCATCGGACCACGTCGAGCATCGACGCATTCGCAGCCTTGAGTTGGTCGGCGAGAACGGCGATCCCGTAAACGTGGACGGCGAGCCGAATCTTCCGATGCCGCTGCGGTTCGAGGTCGAGCCGGGCGCTGTGCGCCTGGTGGGCGCCTCGCGGGGCGATGCGCTAACGTAGTCGTCGAACCAGGAGGACATCATGGCGGCTACGGCGCGACCCGATACGACTTTCACACGGATGCAGGACGCGAGTCGTGACGACTACCAGGTCATCGCGGAGCACTCGATCGAGTTCTTCGTGGGCCTACCCGATCGTGTGCTGACGCATTTGAAGCTTCTCGCGGGCGACACCGGGGGCTACGCCGTCGATCGGCTCACGCACAGTCTGCAGTCCGCCACGCGTGCCCACCGCGATGGTCGGGACGAAGAGTACGTCGTCTGCGCGCTGATCCACGACATTGGCGACACGTTGGCGACGTCGAACCATGCCGACCTCGCCGCGACCGTGCTCCAGCCGTTCGTGTCCGAGAAGAACCACTGGATCGTCAAGCACCACGGAATTTTTCAGGGATACTACTTCTTCCATCACTTGGGTCTCGATCGGAACATGCGCGACCGATTCAAGAACGACGAGCACTTCCGTGACACCGCCGAATTTTGCGCGAAGTACGATCAGAACTGTTTTGACGCCGAGTACGACACGATGCCGCTCGAGGAGTTCGAGCTGATGGTGCGCAACGTCTTCGCGCGTCGTCCGAAGAGCATCTACATGCCCGAGACGTAGAACGGGCGACAAGGTTCCCCCTGCCGCCCGCTCGCCGCCAACCTGCTAGGTCACCGCCGTCGGCATGGCGTTAACGCCTTGCCGCCCCTCGACGTCCGTCGCCGCGTCTCCTCGGAAGATTGCCCATATTCCTGCGTCGCCGTTCCTTGCGACGAACACCGATAGACGGCAACCCGTTAACCCCATGTCGACGGCGGTGCACTAGAAGCCGCCGCCGGTGGCCTTGTTCCGGTAGTGCGTCGTGCTGTGCACGGGATCCTTGTCGTACTCCGGGATCACGTGCTGGCCGAACGTCTCCAGGCACTCGTGCACCTCGTCCGGTGCGAGGTGATTCGGCATTCCGAACACCAGCTGGTCCATGCCGACGGCATCGAAGGCTCTCAGCTGCTCGGCGACCTCTTCTGGGTTGCCGCAGAGAAGTGCGCCGGCTTCGATCGCCGCGTCGACTTCTTCGGGTTTCATTTGCTTGGGCGTCTCCGGCCAGACTGGCGCGCCCGGAGGGGTCGGGAAGGTGTCGTGGTACAGACACACGAGCGAGAAGATGAGCCCGCGGTCGGGCCGGCACGCGATCTCGCGCGCCTTCTCGCGGTCCTTCATGCAGATCACCGAGTTGGTGACCATGACGTTGTTGTTGGCGAACGCGCCGACGGGCTCGGTGCAGGCGGCGGCGCCCTCCTTATACGAGTCGATCTGGGGCTTCATCGCGGCGACCGGTGAGAAGTTGAAGCCGAGAGCGCCGAGGCCCATCTTGCCGGCCTTCCCGTAGGTGGCCGGGTTGCCGCACGCGACCCACATGGCCGGATGCGCCGCTTTGTACGGCTTCGGCAGGATGTTGTGCGGCGTGTCCATCTGGAAGTGCTGCCCCTGGAAGGTGTAGTCCTTTTGGTTCCACATCTTCGGGATCTCGTAGATCACCTCATCCCACTCGGCCTTCGTCGAGGACGTGTCGTGGATGTTGAACGTCGCGACCTCGTGCGAGCCGGCGCCGCGGCCGGTGCCGAACTCGAAGCGGCCGTGGGTGAGGTGGTCGAGCATCGCAACCTTCTCCGCATTGCGCACTGGGTGGTTCACGCGCGGGCTCAGATTGAAGATGCCGGAGCCGAGATGGATCTTCTCGGTCTGGGCGGCGAGGTAGCCCAGGTACACGTCATTGGCCGAGATGTGGCTGTACTCTGTGAGGCCGTGGTGCTCGGTGGCCCAGCAGTACTTCCAGTTGTTCTTGTCGGCAGTGACGGTGTACGCGATCTCGTTGAAGAGAGCCTCGTGCTCCTTTGCTGGAATGTGGGCGTTTTCGCCCGTACAGGTACCCTGGATGAAGATCCCGAACTCCATCTGAACTCCCTTCTGATCGATGACAGGAAAACGGCCGGTGCCGCTCACGGGCATCGGTTCGGGGGAACTCTAGCCTCCGATCGATCGTTCGCAACTCCGCTCACGGTGGATCGGCGGAGATCCTAATCCAGGTGGAGACTGCCTCCACAGTGGGGACACATCGTCTGTTCGGTGCGCTGTCGTTTGAGCTCGTCGACGAAGCCGCCGGCGAGCACGCCGGCCGGTAGTGCGAACATCACGAGCCCCAGAATCTGGATGAATCCGGCCACCAGCTTGCCCATGACGGTGACTGGCGTCGCGTCGCCGTAGCCAACGGTCGTAAGAGTCGTGATCCCCCACCACATCGCCGCGGGAATGCTCGAGAAATCTTCGGGATTCTGGTCGCGCTCGAGGACGTACATGATCGCCGAGGCGCTCAGCAGGAGCATGCCTCCGAGCGCCGCAGAGATCACGAGCTCCTCGCGCTTGTCACGCAGGACTCGCCCCAGGGTGCTCACCGCGCCCGAGTAGCGGCCGATCTTCAGGATGCGCAGAAGCGAGAACAGGCGGAACACGCGAGCCGAGCGCATCGAGTTCTGCAGTCCGAGTGTAGGGTTGAGCCCGCCCGCGAGGTAGAACGGGGCAATCGCGGCGAGGTCGATCAGGCCGAGCGGACTGAAGATGTATTGCAGCCGCCCCCGTACCGGGCGGGACGAGAATTGCTCCTCCTCGACGCACGACCAGATGCGGAGCACGTACTCGCACGTGAAGACGGCAACCGAGAAGAGTTCGAATGCGTTGAAGGCCGTCTTGTAGTCGCGGTGGATGCCGGGGATGCTCTCGACGATCACCGCAACCACGTTCAGCGTGATCAGTACGAGAATCGAGAAGCCGACGAACTTGTCGAGCCCTTGCTCGTCCTCCTCGAAGTCCAAGGCCATGTAGACCCGCTTTCGCAGTTCCCTCATGGGCTGAACCGTACACGTCGACCCTGGGGCTCGAAACGGCCCGGAGGTCCGCTGCGGTTGATCCGCGTGGCCCCCCCATGGCAAGCGTTGTCTCGAACGACCCGGGCAGGATCGCCTTGGGCTCGAGCGAGAGGATGGACCGAATGGACATCGGACGAAAAGCGGCCGCCGAAGTGGTGGGCACGTTTTGGTTGGTTCTGGGCGGGTGTGGAAGCGCCGTGCTCGCGGCGGCGTTCCCTGAAGTGGGGATCGGGCTCCTTGGCGTCTCGTTTGCCTTTGGCTTGACCGTCCTGACGATGGTGTATTCCATCGGTCACATCTCTGGGTGTCATCTGAACCCAGCGGTGTCGGTGGGCCTATGGGCTGGCGGGCGCTTCGAAGCGGGCGAGCTCGCGCCGTACATCATCGCGCAGGTCGTCGGGGCCACCATCGGCGCGGGAACGCTGTACCTGATCGCGAGTGGTCAAGCGGAGTTCACGCTCGAGGATGGGTTTGCCGCGAACGGCTACGGGCCGAAGTCGCCCGGCGGCTACGGGTTCACGGCCTGTCTGGTCGCGGAAGTCGTGCTGACCGCGATGTTCCTCTTCATCATTCTCGGTGCGACCGACGGACGGGCCCCGGCAGGCTTCGCGGGCATCGCGATTGGCCTCGCTCTGACCTTGATCCACCTGATCGGCATCCCGGTGACGAACTTGTCGGTGAACCCCGCCCGCAGTACCGGCCCGGCGCTCTTCGTCGGGGGCTGGGCGCTCGCGCAACTCTGGCTTTTCTGGGTCGCGCCGATCGGAGGCGCGTTGATCGCTGGCTTCGGGTATCGCGCGCTCGCCGGGGACGGGAAGTAGTCGCGGTGACTCCCGACGCAGGGCGAGTCGTTCTGCGTGCGTGGCGCGATTCCGACCTCGAGCCTTTCGCGGCGCTCAACGCGGACCCCGAGGTGATGCGCTGGCTAGGTGGACCTCAGTCCCGTGCCAAGAGCGATCGTTTCGCGGCGCGGATTCGTCGGGAGACGACCGAGGTCGGGCTTTGGGCCGCCGACGTTCCCGGCGTGGTCGACTTCATCGGGTTTGTGGGCTTGCAGGTGCCGTCGTTCGAGGCCGACTTCATGCCCTGCCTCGAAGTTGGTTGGCGGCTCGCGCGCCCGTACTGGGGCTTTGGCTATGCGAGTGAGGCCGCGACGGCCTCGCTCGCGTACGCCTTCGACCTCCTCGGGTACGACGAGATCGTCTCGTTCACGGCCGTGAACAACGTTCGCTCGCGCAGAGTGATGGAACGGATCGGGATGATCGAGCGTCGAGAATTCGATCACCCCAGTGTCCCGAAAGGCCACGAGCTCGAGCCTCACGTCCTGTACCGCATCGCCGGCGCGGATTGGCGCCGCGGGCACGGGTAGGCTTGCTCTGCCTGGCGGGGCCTACGCGATCGATAGCTCGCCGAGCTGGGGAGCCTCCGCCGTGTCCGCCGGGCGGCTCATTGCCCCGCGACCGTCATTGGAGGGATGCCCTTCGTCCTTCGGCATCGAAGTTGCTGCGCTTGCACTCTAGTCGAGAAGCAACAGATTGGAAGTTGCAACGAACGTCCCCCTGAGGAGGCCGTGATGCAAGAGCATACGCATTTGAAGTCGATTGGCTACGTTTTGTGGATCTTTGGGTTCACGGGCGCCCATCGGTTCTACTTCGGCAAGCCGATCTCGGGGACCATCTGGTTCTTCACGTTCGGGCTTCTGGGGGTCGGCTGGCTGATCGATCTGTTCCTGATTCCCGGGATGCAGGCCGAGGCGGACCTGAGGTTCGACGAAGGCCCGGTCGACTACAACATGGCCTGGATCCTACTGACGTTCCTGGGACTCTTCGGCGTCCACCGGATGTACATGGGGAAGTGGTTTACCGGCATCCTTTATCTTCTGACGGGTGGTCTCTTCCTGATCGGGTGGGTCTACGATTACTGGACCTTGAACGACCAGATCACGCTGGAGAACGCCGAGTACGTGCGGCTTTAGAGGGAGCGAGGTGCGTCAAGCAAGGATCGCGTCCGCCTCGATCTCGACGAGAATTTCGTCCGAGATGAGGCGACGGACCTCGACCATGGTCGCCGCCGGTCGGATGTCCGCGAAGACTTCGCCGTGCACCCGGCCGATGGCTTTCCACTGGCCGATGTCGACGACGTAGATCCGCGTTCGCACGACATCGGCGAGCCCTGCGCCGGAGCACTCGAGCGCGTTCTCGATGTTGCGAAGGATCTGACGCGTCTGCTCTGCGGCGTCGCCGATGCCCACGATCGAGCCGTCGCCCGCGGTCGCGGTCGTGCCCGCGACCGCGATCTGATTTCCCACGCGGACCGCGCGGGAGTACCCGACGACCGGCTCCCAGACTGTGCCGGTGGACACATTCATTCGCTTCTCCGAGCTCATCTCAGACCCTCGATTCACCCATTCCAGCCGCAGTCGATTTACTGCAGTATTGATCCTGCAGCCGCAGTCGGTTGGTTGCGGCAGGGCCCCTGAGAGGGCCACTTTTGGCGATTTTCCGTGGTTTTGGTGCTGGCATGGGGGTTGCGGAGACATATCCCTGGACCCGCTCCACGACAACGGCGGGAGGGAAAGGACAGATGGCAGCCATACTCGGCTTCGTCCTCGCTTTGATGCTCTTCAAACACTTCAATCGCCAGACCCGGCACTACCGGAGACGCTACGAGCTCGACGACGACTACGAGTCGCGCGGCGCGAGTCGCCGACGGCAGCGCCGGCGGTCGGTCTCGGGCGGCGGATCGCGACCCCGGTCGTCGGTCGCCGACGCGGGCAGCGACTCGCGTGAAGCGAGCTGGAACGAAGAATGGGAGCGGCATTGGGCGGAGAAGTTCCGCCGCCAAGAAGAGCGCCGCGAGCGCTACCTGGCTCGGCACTCCAAGCGTGAGCAGAAGCGCGCCAGGAAGAGGCAGCGCGCGGGCGGTGAGGTCCACGTCGACGGCGATGTCGACGCGGAGTTCTCCGAGGATCTCGCCGACACGTCTGAGCAAGGCATCCTCAAACGCGCCAAGAAGCGCGCGAACGCCGAGCTCGGCTTCTATAGCCACCTCACGAGCTACCTGAGCGTGATCGCGATGCTCGCGCTCATCAACATCTTCACGACGCGCTATCCGTGGTTCCTCTGGCCGGCTCTGGGCTGGGGCATCGGCATCTTCTCGCACTACATGGCGGTGTTCGGCGGGCGAACGCTCAAGGACCGCTATTTCTACCCAGCCGTCGAACGTGAAGTGCGGCGCGAGACGATGGAGGCTCGCACCGACAAGCAGGCGAGTATCGATGAGCTCTCCGCCTCGATCGCACACGAGATCCGAAATCCTATCGCGGCGGCGAAGAGCCTGGTCCAACAGATGGGCGAAGACCCGCGCTCGATCGAGAACGTCGAGTACGCGGGAGTCGCGCTCGATGAGCTCGACCGGGTCGAGCGTAGCATCTCTCACCTCCTGAAGTACGCGAAAGAAGAGGACATCGAGTTCGCGCAAGTGAACCTGGCGGGGGTGGTCGATGCGTCGCTGGGTGAGATGCGCGCCAAACTCGACGCGGCAAACGTGGCCGTCGCGCGCAACTACATCGGCGGGCCCACGCTGATCGCAGACGGGGAGAAGCTCCGCCAGGTGTTCACCAACATCATCGACAACGCGATCGACGCCTTTCCCGAGGACAAGGAAGAGAAGCGCATTGATCTGCACATCGAGAACGGAATTCCCAAGCGTGTGAGGGTTCGCTTGCGCGACAACGGCGACGGAATTCCGCCGGAGAAGATCGATCGCATCTTCAACCCCTTCTTCACGACGAAGGAGGCCGGGACGGGCCTTGGGATGGCGATCTCCAAGAAGATCGTCGAGGCCCACGAAGGCAAGATCGACGTCGTCAGCGAGGAGAGCCGTGGCACGGAGTTCGTCGTCACGCTCCCCCTTCCGGACTAGGTGACTCCCATGATCGGACGTGTTCTGGTCGTCGACGACGAGAAGGCTCTCGTTCTCGCACTGAAGGGGCTTCTCAAGAAGGAGGGGTATCAGGTCGAGGTCGCGTATAGCGGCGAAGAAGCGATCGAGAAGATCGAGCCGGGTGCCTTCCATCTCATCGTTACAGATCTGAGCCTCGGCGGGGTGAGTGGTATGGATGTGCTCGCGTACGCGCGAGAAGTCGATCCCGATGTCGCGGTCGTCATGATCACCGCGTACGGCTCGGAGAAGATCGCCGTGGAGGCGATGAAGCTCGGCGCTTCCGACTATATTCCCAAGCCGTTCGACAACGACGAGATTCGTGTCGTCGTTCGCAAGGTGATGGAGACCGCGCTGCTCCGGCGCGATCATCAGCGACTTCTCCAGCAGGTCCAAGAGGCCTACGGTTTCGAGCAGATCGTGGGCAACAGCCGGCCGATGCAACGGATCTTCTCGATGATCGAGAAGGTTGCGGACGCCGACGTTACCGTGTTGGTCCGCGGTCCGAGTGGCACCGGAAAGGAGCTCGTGGCGAACGCCGTGCACTACCGGTCGCCGCGTCGCAGGCGCGCGATGGTGAAGATGAACTGCGCGGCGCTCTCGCAGGAGTTGGTCGAGAGTGAGCTCTTCGGCCACGAGAAGGGTGCCTTCACGGGCGCGGTTGCACGACGCGAGGGCAAGTTCGAGGCCGCCAACGGAGGCACTCTCTTCCTCGACGAGGTCGGCGACATGCCGCTGGAGACGCAAGCGAAGTTACTGCGCGCGATTCAGGAAAGAGAATTCGAGCGCGTGGGCGGCAACCAGTCGATTCAGGTCGACGTGCGTCTGATTGCCGCAACGAACCAGGATCTCGAGGCTGGCGTGAAGGCGGGAACGTTCCGCGAGGACCTCTACTATCGCCTGAAGGTCGTCGAGGTTGTCCTGCCCGCGCTCGTGGAACGCCGCGAGGACATCCCGCTCCTCATCGACTGCTTCTTGAAGAGTGCAGCGGAGCGCTTTGGTCGAGATCCGAAGCCGCTTACGGGCGACGCTCTGAGGGCGGCGATGGCTCATAGCTGGCCCGGCAACGTGCGCGAACTCAAGTCCGCCGTCGAGCAGGCGCTTCTTCTCTCGGGCGGAGACGAGATCACGAGCAGTGATCTCCTCGGCTCTGGGTCCGCAGGCGATGGCGTGGAGTTGGGCACGATCGTCGTGGGCGACCAACCTTCGACCTTCCGAGAGGCGAAAGAGCGCACGGTGGAGCACTTCGAGCGCAGTTTCCTCGAAGGCGCGCTTCGTCGCAGCGGCGGCAACATCACCCGGGCTGCAGAGGCAGTGGGCATGTACCGGCAGAGCTTTCAACAGAAGATGCGTGAGCTCGGGATCACCGCCGATCAGGCGATGAACGGCGAGCAGAAAGGGGTATGACCATGAAGTTCTTTTCGCGACTGTCCAACCTCATCAACGGCACCCTCACCCACTGGATGGGGCGTCGCGAGCGGCGCAATCCCGCCGCCGTGTTCGAGGCTGCCATTCAGGCACGGCTCGAGCAGTACGGAAAGCTCCGCGAGTCGGCGGCCGGGGTGTTGTACATGCGCCGAAAGCTATCGACGGAGGTCGAGCTGAAGTCGAACGCGGTGCGCTCGCTGAACCGGCAGATCGACGTGGCCGTCGAACGCGACGAAGACGATGTCGCGGTGGCCTTGATCGCACAGCGTCAAGCGCTGAAGACAGAGACCGAGCGCGTCACGAACGAGCTGAAGGAACTCAACAAAGAGGCTGCCACGGCGAAGAAGAACCTGATCGCGTTCCAGACGGATGTCGTCCGCCTTCGCGAAGAGAAAGTGCATGCGATGGCCCGACTGGCGAACGCAAAGGCCCGCCTTCGACTTCAGGAGACCATCAAGGGCCTGACGCCGGATGCCGACATCCAGGCCCTCGAAGAGGTGCGCGCCCACATCGACCGGCTTTCCGCCGAGGTCGAGGTGAGTCGCGAGGTCGCCGACTCGGAGTTGGCTCAGCGGATCGAGAAGGTGCGTGAGGCCGAATCCGATGCAGCTGCTCGGGTTGAGCTGGAGGAGCTGAAGCGCGTGAAGAAACGCTCTCTCGTGCGCGTCGACATGCCCGAGCCGGCGCCTACGGCGAAGCCGTCGTCGCCGGTGTCCGCGCCCGCACAGTAACGGGGCCCTCGTTTCTCGAGTTCTCGGGGCTGCCTCTCCTCGCGGAGCCGCAGCCCCGGCGGGCACGCAAAGAGTGGCCGCGGCCGATCAGGCGGTTACGGGAGGCTTCCGCGCCGTGAAGGGGCGGGCCGTCTCGAGCTGGGCTGCGAGGCGGAACAGCGTCGCTTCGTCACCGAAGCGGCCGACGAACTGGGTTCCGATCGGAAGTCCGGCCTCGTTCCATACCAGCGGCACCGACATCGCGGGCTGGCCCGTAAAGTTGCACAGCGCCGTGAACGGCACGTAATGGCTGGCGCGGATGATGCCGGCGAGTGGATTGTCGGGGGGCGAGTCGAGGGTGCCGAGGACCAGCGGTGGTTCACACAGAGTCGGGGTGAGCCAGACGTCGTACTCGAGGAAGTCGCGTGCGATGTCGCGACTCACCCGCTGTAGCTCCATGATTGAGATCAAGTAGTCCGAAGCACTGACCTGCCGCCCGGCTGCCGCCAACGCTTCGGTGAGCGGCTCGATCTCTCCCGTCCTAGGTGCTCGGCCCACCTCGGCCGCGAGAACGTCTACCTGCATCGCGGTTCCCGCGCCGAAGACGTTGATGAAACAACTCTGCAGCTTTTCCGCATCGATCTTTGGGGTGTGCTCTTCGACCTGATGGCCGAGGCTCTCGCAAAGTCGAGCGACGTCTTCGACCGCCGCTGCGCAGTCCGGCGACATCCCTGATCCCAGTGGTGAGGCGGTGGTGAATCCGATGCGCAGCTTGCCGGGTTCGCGGCGGACTTCTTCGACGTAGGGAAGAGCCTGCGGCGGCGCGAAGTACGGATCGCCGACATCCGGGCCCGATGTTGCGTCGAGGAGGAGTGCGCTGTCCCGCACGGTCCGGGTGACGGCGTGCTCGGCCACGAGGCCACCCATCATGTCGCCAAACTCCGGGCCCAGTGGATTGCGGCCGCGCGTCGGCTTCAATCCGAATAGGCCGCAGCAGGAGGCGGGGATGCGAATCGATCCGCCGCCGTCGTTCGCGTGCGCCGCGGGAACCATGCCCGAGGCGACGGCCGCGGCAGAGCCGCCGCTCGAGCCGCCCGTGCTGTGGTCGGTGTTCCATGGGTTGCGCGCGGGGCCGAAGAACGCGGGCTCGGTGGTGGGCAGGATTCCGAACTCCGGCGTGTTGGTCTTTCCGATGATGACCAGCCCGGCGCGCTTGAGCCGCGCGACCAGCTCACTGTCTGCGCGAGGGACGTAGTCCTTCAAGAAGGCTGACCCGCTGGTCTGTCGTACGCCCGCCATCGTGCCCATCAGGTCCTTGAGCAGATACGGAACCCCGCGGAGGGGCCCGTGGGGCAAGTCGCTCTTGGCTGTCTCGCGCGCTTGCTCGAACAGCGGGGTGACGACCGCGTTCAGCTTCGGGTTGAGCCGCTCGACGCGGTCGATGGCCGCGTCTACCAGCTCGAGCGGAGTCGCTTCGCCGCGTCGAATGAGGTCGGCTTGGGCCGTGGCGTCCAGGTCTCGGAGTTCGTTTGGGGTGATTGCCATCAGCTGTTCCTCGCGTGGCCTCGTGTGAAGAGAAGGGTAGCGATCGCAACGGCGGCGCCCGTTTCGGGGATCCAGAGCTGAAACACGAAGGCGCTGGGAGTGCCATCGACGACGAGACTGACGCCTCGGCCGACGGTGAGCCCGCCCATGAAGGCGAGGCCTACCCAGAGTGCCGTTCGTCGAAATTCAGGCCGCCACGCTCCCGCTAGCAATAGGAGTCCGATCCCGAGGTGCATGCCACCGTACGCGGCCCGAATCTCATTCATGGCGCTGACGCCTGCGATCTGTAGCTCGAGCGGGGTGAACAGGGCCTGTGGGTCGACGAGCCCGGTGACGCCCGTTGCCAGGATCGCCAGCCCCGCAAGGCCCAGCGTGATGATCTCGAGCCTGCGGTGCACTTAGGCCTCCGCCAGAAGGGCGGCGCCGATCACGCCGGCCGAGTCGCCGAGTTCGTTTCTTCGAATTGGCGTACGCAGCTCGTCGTTGAACACGCGCGCCGCCACCTCATCGCGGCCCTGGTCGTACAACACGTCGAGGTTCGAGAGCCCGCCACCGAGTACGACGATCGATGGGTCGAGGACCGAGATCAGGTTCGCCATCGCTCTGCCGAAGAGCGCCAGATACGCGTCCAGGGTCGCGGTCGCGCGTTTGTCGCCGCCGCGCGCGCGCGTTGCGATCGCGGGAGCCGAGGCCTCTCCGCCGCCCGCGTCTCGGTAGGACGCTTCGAGGGCCGGTCCGGCAAGCAGCTTTTCCACGCAGCCGCGCTGGCCGCAGTAGCAGAGCGGTCCGTTCGGATCGATCGAGTGATGGCCCCACTCGCCGGCGATGTGTTGGGGGCCCGCCCAGACGCGTCCGTTCATCACGAGGCCGCCACCGACCCCCGTTCCGAGAATCACGCCGAAAACGACCTCGCCGTCACGTGCCGCGCCGCGCCGTGCTTCGGCGAGCGCAAAACAGTTCGCGTCGTTCTCGACGCACAGGGCATGGCCGAGTCGTCGTTCGAGGTCCGTGCGCAGCGGCCTTCCGTTCAGACAGAGGGTATTGGAGTTCTTGAGGGTTCCGTCGCGCGCCGACAACGAGCCAGGCGTTCCGATACCCACCCGGCGGGTGCCGCCGGCCCGTCCGCGAAGCTTCTCGATGAGGGCTGCGATTCGCTCGACGATGTGGTCGTAGCCACCCTCTTGTTCGGTGGGGATGCGCTCGCGTTCAGCGACCGTGCCGTCCGCGAGCAGGACGATGCCCTCGATTTTGGTGCCACCGAGATCGATGCCGATCGTTGCTTCCATAGTACGCCCCGGCTCGGGGCGTACTGCTCCTTGCCTCGCGGATCTCCGGGAGGCAAGGTCCGCACGGTGAACGGCGACATTCCATGCCCCCTGTGCAGCCACGACCGCTACCGGCTCTTCAGTGCGAGGAAGCGGAACCGCACCGTGATTTGCAGGGAATGCGGCCTCTACTATACCTCGCCGCTGCCCGATTCCGGCCACGCGGAGAGCGATGTCGTGCAGTCCGACAAGTACACCCAGGATCAGCTGGCGAAGGAGGCGTTTTTTCGTCGGCGCGCCGATCGTCTTCTGGATGACGTCGAGCAATTGGGAGGCGCGGGCAAGCTTCTCGACGTCGGCTGCGCGATCGGCACGGAGCTCGCGGTCGCGGGCACGCGCGGATGGGAGGCGATTGGGCTGGAACTCTCGAAGGCCTCACTCGCGGTTGCACAGGAGCGCGGACTCGACGCGCGCGGCGAGAGGCTGGAGGATGCGGCGTTCCCCGACGCCAGCTTCGATCTCGTCACGTTGAACCACGTCCTCGAGCACATCCCGACTCCCGGCCCGTTCCTGCGGGAAATCAGGCGGGTGCTGCGACCGGACGGATTGCTCTTCATCGCGGTTCCCAACGTCGAAACGTGGTGGATCTACCTAAAGGGCGATCGCTACGGGTGGACATTCCAGGACGACCACTTCCTACACTTCACCCGCGGCACCCTTCGCGAGCTGCTCCGCCGACAAGGCTTCGAGGTGCTTGCAGCCCACACGTCGCGTTGGATCGATTATCACGAGCCCCCCGAAGAGCGAGGCGTGCTGTTCCGGGCATTCGACCGCTTCGTCGAGCGGAGGGACCTCGGCATCGAAGTGTTCTGTCTCGCACGCAACTCGTGTCACACCTGACGTAGGGACTTCGTGAGCAGCGAGGAGCGGCCCAGGCTTGCGAGCTCATCTGGGGCGACCACGCGACGCTCGGTTCCAGCCGCTCCTTTCCTTTCCGCGATCCGATCGAGCTGGGCGACGGAGACGATCTTGGTATCGACCTTCACCGCGAACGAGCGGTGCAGGATGGCGTGCTTGAAATCTGCGCGCGCCGGGGGCGCGGGCAGGACTTTCACCGGGGGAAGCCAGAGGTGGTCGAGATGCTCGAACGCACCACGTTCGAGAAGAAGACGTCCGTGCCGGTCGCGCAACACCGTCACAGATAGACCCAGGCGTTGCGTGGCGCGCCGCGGTTTCGGCGGCGGGTGCCGCTCCACGGCATCGGCCGCAAAGGCGCCGCATGTTCCTCGCAGAGGGCACTGCGGGCAGCGCGGCGCTCGTGGCAGGCAGATCGTCTCGCCCAGCTCCATGACGGCCTGGTTCCAGTCGCCCGCGCGGTCGCGCGCGAGAAGCCTACCGGCGAGCGCGGCGTGTGGTGCGCCGCGGCTGTCGGGCCGCTCGAGGCATTCGAGTCGAGAGAGAACTCGAATCACGTTTCCATCGATCGCGGCGTGCGGCTCGCCGTACGCGATCGAGAGCACCGCGGCTGCGGTGTAGGCGCCGACTCCGGGGAGATCCATCGCCCCCTTCCAGGTCTTCGGGAACTGCTTCTCGCCGCTGTCCTGAAGCTGGCGTGCGGCTCGGTGCAGCGAGCGAGCGCGCGAGTAGTAGCCGAGTCCCGACCACAGAGAGAGCACGTCCTCCTCTTCCGCTTGGGCGAGAGAGGCGAGCGTCGGGAAGACCTCCAGGAATCTCCGGTAGGCCGGTTCGACGACGGCGATTCGAGTTTGTTGGAGCATGATCTCGGCAACCCAGATCCGGTATGGATTCGGTCGCCGGCGCCAGGGAAGCGGCCTTCTGTTCTCGTCGTACCAGGCGAGCAGCGCGCGGCGGCGCTTGGTGTCTTGCTTGGCCTGGGGGCTCAAGCGCTGATCCCGATCCAGCTGAGCTGGCGGCCGCCGCCCGGCCCGTCTACGCGATACGACGCGAGGTCGGCGTCTCCGCATGCGGTGCACGGGCCCACACGCTGAATCGATTCCTCTGGGACGCCGGCGCGTTCGAGGAGCAGCTCGTTCACGCTGCGCAGGTCTAGTGTGCCTTTGCCCGGCGTGCCGTCCTTCCACGCACTCCACATCTCGAGGCCGTGCTGGTCGACGAATCGCTGCGCGATCTCGCGCTCGATCTCGTAGCAGCACCCGTCGATCGACGGACCCAGCGCTGCGCGGATCGCGGTCGCCGGAGCGCCGAAGTGTTCCGAGAATCCTACAACGGCGCGTGCCACGATCCCGGCGAGCGAACCGCGCCACCCCGCGTGCACGGCGGCCACCGCGCGGGCGTCCGGGGCAACGAGCAGCACCGGGACGCAGTCGGCCGTCGCGACGGCGACGGCGAGGCCGGGAGCCGCGGTGAGAAGCCCGTCTGCCTCGCCGGCCGGTGAGGCGGTATCGGCACGCGCCACGACGAGTTCACGGCCGTGCACCTGCGTGACGCGCACGAGCCTCAAGTGCTCCGCGACCGCCGTTTCCTGGGGCGCAAATCCATGCTCCACGCCCTCGAAGTCCCAGCCCGGGGTGACAAACGGCTCCGACATTTCGTCCCTATAGCAGAGCACCCGTGGCCTCGGGCCGGCAGTCGTTGTACCTCTGACGGGATGCACTGGTTCGTCGCTGTCGTTCTTGGACTGCTCATCGTTCCGCGCCCGGTGTCGGCTCGTGACGACCCCTATCGCGTGACGGTCGACGTTGGCGACTCGATCCGTCTTCTCGCGAGCGAAGATCCCTTCGATCGCGAGCCCGCAGAAATCTTGCTGAGTTCGCTCGGCCAATCGGCTCTGCCCGCGCTGCGCGCGGCGCTCGAGAAGGAGGACGAAGCGACGCGCATCGGCGTCGTCGAGGTCTTGGGATCGTCAGATGCCGAAGGCGTCGGTTCGGTCCTGCTCGAGCGGGCTCAGAAGGACTCCTCGGTGGGCGTTCGGGTAGCCGCGATCAACGTGCTCATTTCGCGTGACGATCCGGAGGCCGCCGAGGTCGTGCCCGATGCGCTCGCGAGCGACGATCCGCGCTTCTATCGGGCTGCCTTCGGCGGCTGTGGGAAGTACTGCGTGTCTGTCGAGCAACTCGACCGGATCGTCGACTTCGTCTTCACCGAGCCGCTGGTGTCGATCAACGGGCCGAGGGGAGCACTGGTGCGCGCGATGTCCGTGCCGAGCCAGCGCGATGCGGTCTTGGCCGCGATCGAGCGGACCGCGGGGCCACGGCTGGAAGAGGGGGACGTCGACCGTCGTCTACGGGCCGCGATGCTGTTCTCCGATTTCGACGACCCACGCGCTACGAGCACGCTTCTCCTGGCGCTGGATCACGACGTGCCGACGATGCTTCGTCTCCAGTCGATCGTCGCACTCGGGCGATTGGGCGATGCGGATACGGCAGAGCAGATCGGCGCCGCCCTCGACTCGATGCCTGCCGGGCTGCGCCCGGCCGGCTGCAAGGCACTTCTGATCCTGGCCGGGCGAGGCGTCGCTGGAGCTCAGGCGCAGGCACGGGAGCGCGGCTGTCCCGGCTCGAAGTGAAGGCGGCGCGACCGAAACGTTGGTGAGTTGGACTCGCGGGAAGGGGACCGAATGGTAGAAGAATCCCCGTGATCGGCGAGAACCGAATCCTCCTCGCGGACAGCTACAAGGTCACTCACTGGCTTCAGTATCCGCCCGGCACGGAGCATGTGTACTCCTACTTCGAGAGTCGGGGAGGGGTCTTCGACGAAGTCGTCTTCTTTGGTCTGCAGTACGTCCTGGAGCGTTATCTCGCTGGCGCAGTTGTCCAGCCCGAGCACATCGACGAGGCCGCCGTTTTCTTTGCGGCACATTTCGGCAATGAGAAGCTCTTCAACCGCGATGGTTGGGAGCACATCGTGTCTCGCCACGGGGGGCGGTTGCCCGTGGTGATTCGCGCTGTTCCCGAAGGCATGGTCGTGCCCACCGGCAACGTTCTCTTCACCGTCGAGAACACCGACCCCGCGTGCTTCTGGCTGACCAGCTATCTGGAGTCTCTGCTCGTCCAGGTTTGGTACGGCTGCACCGTGGCGACGTTGTCTCGACAGATGAAGCGGCTCATCGGCTCGTACCTGGTTGAGACGGGGGATCCGGCCAACGTCGAGATGAAGCTGCAGGACTTCGGCTTTCGCGGCGTATCCAGCGTCGAGTCGGCGTCGATCGGGGGTGCCGCCCACCTCGTGAGCTTCCAGGGCACCGACAATGTCGCCGGCGCGGCGTTCGCGCGGGAGTACTACGGCGCAGACATGCCCGGCTTCTCGATTCCCGCCGCGGAGCACTCGACGCAGACGGCTTGGGGCCGTGACGCAGAGGAGGCGGGATTCGCGCACATGCTCACGACCTTTCCGACCGGGACGGTCGCGGTCGTGAGCGATTCGTGGGATGTGCGCAGAGCGTGTCGTGAGCTATGGGGTGATCGTCTTCGCCAGCGGGTGCTCGAGCGCGCGGGAACGCTCGTGGTGCGTCCCGATTCCGGGACCCCTCATCGCATCGTGCCCGAGCTACTCGAGATTCTCGGTGCGCAGTTCGGCACGGCCGAGAACGCGAAGGGCTACAAGGTGCTGCCTCCGCAGGTGGCCATGATCCAGGGCGACGGAATCGACTACGACGAGACGGAACGGATCCTATCTGCCCTTCGCGCGAATGGCTGGTCGGCGGATAACGTGTCGTTCGGGATGGGCGGCGCGCTCTTGCAGCGTCTCGACCGAGACACGCAGTCGTTCGCGTTCAAGTGTTCACAGATCGTAGTCGCCGGCGAGGCCCGAGACGTTTTCAAGGATCCGATCACAGACCCCGGGAAGGCGAGCAAGCCTGGTCGGTTGAAGCTCGTGTTGACCGATGGGAGGCTGCGGACGATGCGGGAGGGCGACCCGGGTGAGGATCACTTGATCGAGGTGTTCCGGGACGGCGAGATCCGGGCCCGCTCCTCGTGGTCCCAGGTGCGGGCTCGCGCGCAGCCTCCTGAGCTGGCCACCACGTGAAGGATCCGATCGAGATTCGGGGGGCGCGCACGCACAATCTCCGTGACGTCACGTGTGCGATCCCTCCAGCTGTTCTGTCGGTGGTCACGGGAGTCTCGGGCTCGGGGAAATCGAGTCTCGTGTTCGACACCCTGTACGCGGAGGGGCAGAGGCGGTTCGTGCAGTCGATGTCGACCTACTCTCGGATGTTCCTCGAGCGCATGGAACGGCCCGACGTCGATTTCATCAGCAACATTCCCCCGGCGATCGCTCTCGCGCAGAAGAACACGATCAAGAACGCACGTTCGACGGTAGGGACGATCACGGAGATCAACGATCACCTGCGGCTCGTGTACGCCCACGTCGGTGAGGCGGAGTGCTCGAGCTGCGGCGGTCGCGTCGGGCACGATGATCCCGACTCGGGGCTCGTCGAGTTGGAGGCGATGGGCCAGGCCACGGTCGTTCTGGTCGTCGCCCCGATCGCGATCGCGGATATCCCACTTCAGAGTGTGGCGAAGGGCTTGCGTAAGGAGGGCTACCGGCGGTTGTGGATCGGGGGTGAGGTCGTGCGCATCGAGGACGACGCCGACCTACCCGAGCTTCCGAAGGCCGCCGGCTCGTCCCGGCAGATCCTTCCCGTCGTCATCGATCGCCTCACGATCGGCACGACGCGCTCTGCTCGATGTCGGGAGGCGCTCGAGGCTGCATTCGGCCTGGCGAGGGGCCGAGTGCTTCTCGTGCCGCAGGATGACCGCGAGCCGCGCGCCCTCGACCGTCGCTTCACCTGTCGGGACTGCGGGCTGGAGCGCGGCGAGCTCGTCCCACACCTCTTCTCGTTCAACAGCCCACTGGGCGCGTGTCCGGAGTGCCAGGGCTTCGGTCGAGTGCCGAGTCTGGATCTCGATAAGGTGATTCCCGATCCGCGTGTGGCTCTCGCCGACGGCGCGATTGCACCGTGGACGACGCCATCGGGCGCCGAGATGCAGAGTCGGATGCTGAAGGCGGCGAAGGATCACGGTGTTCGCACGAAGGTTGCGTGGAAGGAGCTTCGCGACGAGGAGCGCGGGTTCGTTCTGGAGGGCGAGCCGGCCGGAGGGCCGCCACTGAAGGGAAAACGCCGCCGCTTTCGTGGCGTGCTGGGCTTTTTCCGCTGGCTCGAGGGCAAGCGCTACAAGACTCACGTACGCATTCTGATTGCCCGGTATCGCGGTTACACGCCATGCGATGTGTGTGGCGGCGCGCGCCTCCAGCCGGATGCCCTCGCCGTGCGGGTAGGGGGCGCAACCATCGCGGATCTCACCGCCAAGCCGATCGCAGAGGCGCTCGCGTGGGCTGATTCGGTCGGCGACGATCCGCGGATCTCCGCACGGGCGGCAACACTGCTCTCCGAGGTGAAGAACCGTCTCTCCTACTTGATGGAAGTCGGACTCGACTATCTGACGCTGGCACGCCAGGCGCGGACTCTGTCGGGCGGAGAGGCGCAGCGCATCCATCTCGCGAGCGCGCTCGGCGCGTCGCTGACCGACACCTTGTACTGCCTGGACGAGCCGACCGTAGGACTCCATGCGCGCGATTCGGAGCGCTTGCTCGGTGTGCTCCGTCGCCTCACCGGCTCGGGCAACACGGTCGTGGTGGTCGAGCACGATCCGGCCTTGATCGAAGGGGCCGATCACGTGATCGATCTCGGCCCGGGGGGCGGCGCCGGTGGCGGGCAGGTTTTGTACGCGGGCCCGCCCGCCGATCTTCCGCGCGAGGTGAGCGCGACCGCGCGCTTCCTCGAGGCGCGGGGCGACGATGACACCGTCCCGCGCCGGGGGGGCGGGACGGCTGCCGTGACGATCGAGGGAGCGCGCGAGAACAACCTGCAGGACGTCACGGTCGAGATTCCGGGCAAGCGGTTGGTCTGCGTCACTGGGGTCTCGGGATCGGGGAAGTCGACGCTGATCGAGCAAGTCCTCTACAACGGCTATCTTCGCGACCAGGGCGAAGGTGTCGAAGCGGGGGCCTGTGGCGCGATTCGGGGCCTGGGCGCGTTCGACGAGATCGTGCTGATGAGCCAGGCTCCCGCGGGTCGGTCCAGTCGGTCGAACGCGGCCACGTACCTGAAGGCCTACGACGAGATCCGGAAGTTGCTCGCGGCGACCCCGACCGCACGGGAGGACGGCATCCCGGCCGGTCACTTCTCGTTCAACTCGAATGGTGGGCGCTGCGACGAGTGTGGCGGCATGGGGACCGTCACGCTCGAGATGCACTTCATGGCCGATCTCGATGTTGCGTGCGAGCAATGCGGGGGCGCACGCTTCAAGCCACACGTTCTCGCGGTGCGCTACCGCGGTCGGAACGTGAACGAGATCCTCGGGATGACGATCGACGAGGCGCGAGAGTTCTTCTCCGAGCGCCCGCGTATCCGCGACCGTTTCGCGGCACTGTCGCTGGTGGGGCTCGGCTACCTGACTCTCGGGCAGTCGACGTCGACTCTGTCGGGCGGAGAGGCGCAGCGCCTCAAGCTCGTCGCCGAGCTCGGCACC
>JAJCZO010000425.1 GCA_029262355.1 Deltaproteobacteria bacterium | reverse complement strand
AACGACGGCTATGACGATCAAAGACATGTACGAACGTTTGTCCATCGCGGCGGTCGCCGTGGTGGTGGCCACCGCGGGCTTGCCGCAGCCGGCAGACGCTCTCGACCCGCTCCCGACGTGCTTGAGCGGAAAGCTCAAAGCTGCGGGCCGGCACGCGAAGAAGGTTTCGAAGTGTCAGTCCAAGAACGCCAAGGTCATTGGTAGCGTCAGCGTTCCGGCCTGCATTGCCAGCGAGGAGTCGAAGACGGACCTGCTGTTCCGCAAGACGGAACTCAAGTCGGTACTCAAGGGCGGTGTGTGTCCGGCGACGCTCGACATGCTCGATCTCACGGGCGCGGCGGAGTGGCTCTCGGCGCTCTACGAGAACACCTTACTTCCGCCTCACAATAGCCTTCCGAGCAAGTGCGTGGCCGCCAAGATCGATGCCACCGGGAAGCTGGCCGACAAGCTTTCGAAGTGTCTCTCAAAGCACGCGAAGAAGCCCGATGCCGGCAAGCTCGCAGCCTGCAACGCGACCCACGAGGGGAAGTTCTCCGAGGCCTTCGCAAAGGCGGACGCAAAGTTCGGCGCCTGTGCGAGTCTGACCGATGCGGCGACGATCGTGGAGGTCAATCGGATCATCGAGCGCCAACTGGACGTGCTACGTTTTGGTGACGGGCTGCTCATCGATGCGCCCACCAATGGCAGCTTCACGAACGCCTCGTCGGTCGTCGTCACCGGGATGGCCAACGGCGCCGAGCCGGTGACCGACCTGACGGTGAACGGCAGCAGCGTACTGCCGCTCACCCAGGATAACGAGTACTCGACCACGATTCCGCTCAGCTCGGGCGACATCTTCAACCCGATCGTTGCGGAGCTCACCACCCAGGTCGGCACGATCCTGCGTGACCGGGTCACGCAGATCGTGGGGGACGGCATCAACACGGGCTTTGTCCCCGACGGCGTAATGGCGCCTCAGAGTCTGGCCATGCGCTTCACCGACACCGGCCTCGGTCAGATCGAACCGATCGTCGCGACGCTGTCCGGAGACGCGCTCGACATCGGGACGCTGCTGACCGCACAGAACCCGGTTCTCGACGATGAGTGCGTATTCGAGGTGGCCGGTCTCTGTTGGTACTTCGCCACCGTCAACATCGTCGAAGTCGGCTTCTCGAGCTTCGAGCTGGCGTTCGACGCGCAGGCGTCCGGATCGACCGCGGTCGACGTCACCATCAACGACTTCTTCGTCGACATCGATCTCCACATTCGAGACCAGGTCGCCGTCGAGTTCGATTGCGGATTGGAGATCTCCACGACCTCGGCCGGGATCGACGGGGACTATGACATGGTCCCGCTCGTCGGAAACTCCTCGAAGGTCGACGTGAACCACGTTGGTAGCGTCGCGGTGAACCTCGCCGGCTTTAGCCACGACTTCACGTCGGGCATCTGCGACCTGCCCGTCATCGGCGACATCATCAATGCGATCGTGGGCGGTTCGCTCCAGGGAATGGTGCAGGGCGGCTTTGAAGACAACTTGAACGATCCCGACGGCGCGGGGCCGCTCGACTCTCCGATCGCGAACGGGATTCAGACCGCGCTCGACGCGATCGACATCGCGGGCCCGGTTGGACAGACGATCGGCGTGAATCTCGACGCCTCGTTCTTCGCCATCACGGAAGATGCGAACGGCATCAGCTTCAATGTCGACTCTTCGATCACGGCTTCGAACCCCGATCCGATGGCTCCGGACCTTCCGGCTTCGTACAGCGTGGCCGAGGCGTTCCCTACGTTCGGCAACACGACGCCCATCGGCGGCGTGCCGTACGGGATGGCGCTTGGCATCTCGACCACTGCGTTCAATATGTTGCTGAAGGCCGAGATCGAGAGCGGCCTGCTTCGAAGCGACATCACGGAGTTCGATCTGGGTGGTGGCGTTCCGTTGCCCTTGACCGTCGGTCTCATCAAGACCTTCATCCCAGAACTCAATGGGCTCTTCCCAGATGCCGAGCCGGTCGTCGTTCAGCTGCGGCCGGTGCTCGCGCCGATCGTGACGGGAGCGCCCGGACCGCTGGGCGAGCTCGCGGAGCTTCGCGTCTCCCATCTCCTCGTCGACATGCGGGTCGTGAATCCCGACTTCCTCGCGCTTCGGCTCGCGGTGGACGTCGATTTGGGGATCGATCTCGTGGCTTCACCGACCGGCCTAGGCTTCACCATCGGTCTGCCTGCCCCGGAGGACGTGAGCCTGGACATCCTCGACAATCCGCTCAACTCGAACGAGGCCGTCTTGCAGGCGTTCCTGTCGAGCTTTCTCCCGCTCGCGTTCCCGGGGCTGGCGGATGCTCTCGGTGGCTTCCCGCTGCCGAGCTTCCTCGGACTCGAGCTGGACCCTCTCGAGGTCTCGCGCGCGGGCGAGTTCATGACGATCTACGCAAACCTCACTTTGCCCTGACCAGCTACCGTACGCAGAACCGACAGTCCGGGCCCTTCGGGGTTCGGGTCGACGCGCCCCAAGATGGGGACCTTTGGAGGATCGAAGATGCAAAAGATGACCACGGCAATCCTGGCTCTGTGTTTGAGTTTCGCCCTCACCGTTCCGGCAATGGCCGCTGACGTCCAGATTCTGGGCAAGAAGCTGCAGATCATCGATACGACGCCGAAGAACGGCAAGTCGAAGGCGGTCTTCGTGGCGAAGGACTCGCTGATCGTAAAGGGGGCCGCCGGGGATCCGGGGCTGCTCGACGGCTCGTTTCGGTTCTTCTACGTCGACACGCCCGCGAACGGATCCGACATGGATCTTTCCTTGGGCTCTTGGGACAAGAACACCGACGCGATCGCGCGCTACAAGAACGTGACGGCTCCCGTTGGTGGTGATGTAAAGGTCGCGGTCATCAAGCCGAACAAGGTTTTGAAGGTCGTCGCGAAGGACAAGGGCGCGGTCGACATCTCGAGCCCGCCAGGCAGCGGCGGCGTGGTTGTCGTCGTGACCGTCGACAACGGCAACGACCTGAGCCAGACACGCATGTGCACGCTATTCTCCACTGGCTTCGGTAGCCAGGTGATCTGGAAAGAGCTGGGCGGCGGCTTCATTGGCCACAAGCTCACCGTGAAGAACGGTGTTGGGGTCGCCTGCCCGGATGATTGTACCGACGGTGTGCTGAACGGCACAGAGACCGGTGTCGATTGTGGTGGCCCGACGTGCTCCTCGTGCGTTCCCGGACAAGGGTGTTTGGTCGCGGGTGACTGCGATAGTGGCGTCTGTACCGGCAACATTTGTCAAGCCCCGACGTGTGTCGATGGCGTGCAGAACGGCAGCGAGACCGACGTCGATTGCGGCGGCGCGTGTGGCGCGACGTGCGCCCTGGGCGATTCCTGTGGCGGCGGTGGCGACTGCGTGAGCGGCAGCTGTCCGGCCGGTACGTGTGACTGTGGCACGGGCAAGCTCCACACGTTCGCGCACAGCTCGAATGGCGGCGGCGTCTTCGACTCGGCCGAGTGGGGCGGCGGGACGCAGCAGTTCACGTATTCGCCGGGCTGTAGCGTCACCATCCAGAACCCGAACGACAACCTGGACTTGGTCTGCACGATTGCGCAGCCCTTCGCGGTTGTTGGTTCGACGGGCTTCGCCTCGTGCTTCGGCACGGGTGGCTCGGACGGCAACGGTTGTACCGTTACGGGATGTCCGCCGGCCGGTATCGGTTCGTGCTGCAGTGTGCGGCCCTCGTGCTCCGCGGCCCTGAACGGTAGCGGGAGCGCGACATACCAAGTGCAGTGCAACGGCTAGCCTAGGCCTCCTAGGCGAGCAGCGAACGGCGGCCGGTACTCGAAAGAGTGCCGGCCGTTTTCGTTTCAGCCCGAGTACTCGTAGGTGAAGTCCTTCAGGATGACCATGCCGGTCTCCGGCTCGACGTGGGAGCGGTAGACGACGATGCGGATCGTGGTCCAATCGGGGCGCGATTCGCGGATCGCCTGTGCCAACGCGTCGGGCCGCGCGAGGCGTCGGAGCCAGCGGTAGCGCTCGAGGAAGTGTCCCGCTTCGTCGCGCATCTTCTGCGAGGGGGCGCCGAGCTGCTGGGCTGGGCCGCTTTCCTCGACGAATCCAACGACATCCATCCCGCGGTAGTTCGGTCGTGGCGCGGCGTACATGCCCCATCCGGCGAGCTTCCAC
>JAJCZO010000424.1 GCA_029262355.1 Deltaproteobacteria bacterium | reverse complement strand
CGTCGCCGACCCAACCTGCGCGGCTACCCACTCGCGGTTTTCGTTCAAATGCCGGTTGACACTGAGCACGGCCCAACCGAGAGCCCCGCCCAAGGCAAGCAAGAAAACCAGAACGATCAACCCCCACCGCCGCATGCGGGGGGACTCTACACGAAAGGTGTTCGGCCCCAAGGCCGCAATACCCCGCCTCGACTACACCTCGCGGAAGTCGCTGACCTCCCTCGCGCCTTCGGCAACCTTACGCAGTGCGCGCGCGCACTCACGCACGTACTCGGGCGGCACGCTCGCAAACCCAGGCAACGCCACGAGGCGCGTCACCAGCTTGCGCGTGTTGGGCAGCTCGGGCGCCGGGCTCTTGCGAAAGTTCTCGAGCGCCATGCCCATCGCGCCACCGAGCTCGCTCGTATCCATCGTCTGGAACATTGGCGAGTCGGGCAGGAGCCCCCAGCGCTGACCGAACTGCGTGTAACGATCCACGTTCAGAGGCACACCCTCGGCCTTCGCGGCCTGGACGAACGCCTCACGCGACCAGTCACTGCACTCCTTGGGGTCGTACTTGAGAATGTAGTTGAGGAACCCACCCCGCTCCGCCTCGTCGTACGTGGCCACGGGCTGAATGCCTTTGCAGCCTGCCAACTCCTCTTCGAGGATCTGGTAGTTCCGGCGGCGCAACTCGTTCAACCGCTGTAATCGCTCCAAACCGCCGGCTGCGAGCAGAATACCGTACACATGCGGCCGGTACTTGAGACCGAAGCTGATGTTGTCGAGCTCTTCGAACGTGTCGGCGCGCTGCTGCTTGCCCGTACGTCCGTTGTGCCCGAGCGCAAGCATCCGGTCGTAGAGGACGGGATCGTCGGTCGTCGCCACGCCGCACTCACCACCCGAAACCGCCTTCGCGCCCTGTAGGCTGAAGCAGCCGATGTCGCCCCACGAACCGACGGGTCGCCCCGCGTAGCTCGCGCCGGGCGCGTGTGAACAGTCTTCGATCAGCGCGACGCGGTGACGACGAGCGATGTCGAGGAACGCGTCCATCTTCCCCGGGTTGCCCCAGACGTGAACGACGCAAATCGCCTTGGTGCGCGGCGTGATGAGCCGCTCGACGTGGGCGGGGTCGGCGATCAGCGTGTCCTCATCGACGTCACAGAAAACCGGGGTGGCCCCCGTCTGCAAAATCGGCGTCGTCGACGCGAAGAACGTGTACGCAGGCACGATGACCTCGTCCCCCGGCCGGCAACCGACGGCGAAGTACGCACTGTGCAGGGTGGAGGTGCCACTGTTCATCGCGAGGGCGTACTTCGTCCCGACCATCTTGGCCCACTTCTGCTCGAACTGCCCCTGCGCGCCGCGTCCGTCCGAGATCGTGTTCACGTCGCGAAGGCCGCTGTAGAGGATGCTGACGATGTCCTTGAACGTGACCTTGCGCCACTTCTCCTTCGGCCGCTTCATCGTGACGGCCTTCTTGCCTCCGAAGATCGCCAGTTTGCCGTTCGCGCCGTTCGCGCCTGCTTCGCTCATCCTGCCTGTCTCCCACTGATCGCCGTCAGGTTCTGCTTGTTTCCGCCGCTCCCGCGCCGCGTTCGATACACGTCGGCCGTGATCCCGTTGTAGTAGGTCGCGGACGAATCGAGGGGGAATTGAACCGGCTCGCCGGTGATTGCCGCCGTGTAGATCCCGGTCGCGAGCTCCACGGCATGGCGAGCCGATGCAGGTCCGACGGGAAGAGGCTGGCCCATGTCGAGGGCCTTCAAAATCGCCTCGAAATAGGGCCGGTGACTGCCGCCGTCACCCTTCTGTTTCGTTGGACGGCCCAGCCTTTCCTTGATCTTGTCACCGCCCTTGGTCACGACCTTCGTCGCGAGCGTCTGTAGACGAGCCAGCCCACTCTCGCCGCCCTCGTCATCGCTCTTGGACGCGTAGCGGTGGACCTTCTTGGTGCCCACCACATCGAACATGACGCCCGACTTGCCCTCGCCCGTCGACGAACTGCAGGAAACGATCGCGCCGCTCCTGAAGCGAACCGTCGCCGCGAAGGCGTCCTCGGACTCGATGTCGAGATGCACCGTATCCATCGTCGCCGTGACGGTGTCGGGCTCCCCGTAGACGAGGCACATGAGATCGAGCTCGTGTACGAACTGCGTCATCACCGTACCCCCGCCCGACATCTTCCAGCTGCCCCAGTTCTTGGCGTTTTGAACGAAAGCGCCGCGGGCGGTGCGATTGAACGTGCCCCCCACGAGCCGCCCGAGCGATTCGTCGTCCTTGAGACGCATGAGCTTCTCGACGTCCGAGGCGTAGCGCCGCTGGAAGATGGTCGAGAGCTTCCCCGGATACCGCTTCTCGAACTCGATCAGCTCGTCGACCTCGGCCAATGTCGGCGCCAGCGGCTTCTCGGAAATGACGTACTTCCCAGCCTGCAACGCGTCGCGCACGATCTGCGCGTGGACACCAGGCGGCGTACAGATGTCGATGATGTCGATGTCCTCGCGCGCAAGCAGCTCGCGGTAGTTCAACGTCGACACGGGGAGGAAATGTTTCTGGCCTGCACTGCGCAGGCGGAGCTCGTCGGTGTCGGAAATCCCGACGATCCGAAAGCGCTTCGAGAGAAACTTGTACGCTTGAAGGTGGGACGGGAAGATTGCTCCCGCGCCGACCACGCCAACACCGAACTTCGTGCTCATCGTCATCCTAACTCTGGGTTCGCCGGCCGATGGCCGCCACGTTCATCCGCGTAGCCGAGCGCTCACGCGCCCAACCTTCTGTCTGACCTTCTCTGCCGTGGCCTGTCCCGATCGTACCAACGATTCGACACGACCTGGATGATGCACGGGTTCGGCCGCCAGGTCGCGCCAGATCCCCGACGGCGAGAGCCACTCTGGGAACCAGCGGCCCATGTCTTCGCCGCAGAACCGTTCGAACGACTTCCGTTGCGCAGGGGTCCAGCGCGTCCAATAGCTCACGGGCTGCCGCGCCGTGTTCAGCTGCTCGACGACGACCTTGCCCTCTTGGGAGAGACCGAGGAAGGCCTGCAGGCGCGGGATCGACGACGTGAGACGATCGAGGCGAACCTCGGTGTGCAACGAGTCGTCGAGGCCCGAGAGCTGCTCTTCGATGAGCCGGTTGTACTTGCTCCAACACCAGCAGCACTTCTCGAATCGCGTGAGGCGTTCCCACTCCTCGGGCGAGAAGTCTCCAACCCGATCGCCGTGCAGACGAGCGCGGCGCCACATGAGTCCCTGGCGCGGGTACACCTCGTCGTACCAGCCACGGTAGTACATCGAGGCGACCGAATCGCGGCCGTCGCGAATGAGCCAGATGTACTGGGCCTCGGGGAAAACGTCGCGCAGGATCGGAAACAGCAGCGTGTGCTGCAGGTTCACCTCACCGTAGACCTTGCCGTCGACCGTCGCCTCGCGCGTTTCGCGCAGCTCGTGTGCGAGATCGTCCCGCGAGTACTCACCGACGTGGAACGCAGTGGCCTCGGCCGCCAGCTCGGGCTGCGGATGGTGCAGGCAGACCGTGCCCGGAATCTGATTGAGGGCGGTGGCGATGGTCCGGCTGCCGGCCCGCCCGGTGCTCAAGACAAAGTACATCGCCTCTCAGGGGTGTCGGAAAGTGAAGCGCGCGGGTGCAAGCCCGTGCAATTGAAGGGAAAAAACGTCCTGTCCTCGGGTATATCGGTATTGGAGGCGGGATCCTCAAGCAAGCGAGGACGAGCAGCATTAGGCCGGACTCGCCACGGTCTGGGCAAGTCCCTATTCTCGCTGCTCCGTCACCCCTACCAGTGCACCTCCAAGGTGTCCCAATCCACGTGCGCACCTTGGCGGGCCGCGCCGCCGAACCAGGCCACCGTGAGGCCGACATAGCCCGGGCCCAGCGGGCGGCCGAGAGGTCCGGCGAGCAGAGCTGCGGAAAACCGCCGCTCGTGGCTGCCCCCGTCGTCGGGGACGACAGGCACGAAGGCTCCCGCCTCGAGGCGCCATACCCCGTAGCGATACTGCTCGGCGGTCCTCTCGATCTCGATGCGGTACCACCCCGCCGGAAAAGCCTTGCCCAATCCACCCACGCTGTAGGGCAGGTACGAGACGTCGATGAGGTCGTTCGGGCGATCTCCGGGCTCCTCTACCCGCCGCGGCACCTCCACCGCGAACCCGACGCTGCCGGCGTGGATCGGTGAGTCTCGGTCGGCGGGCTCACCGAAGGCGCCCCCGATCACTCCGTACCAACGGTAGCGGTCCGGACCGTCGCCGTGGCTGGTCGCCGTATCAGCCACACCGGCACAGTCGCGAGGACACTCGGTCTCGGCGAGGTCCAGGTTGTGGACGATGAGGTAGTGCTCGCCAGCGCCCGCTACCGGGACGTCCTCGTGTACGTGGAAATCGACCCGCATCCGGCCGGCGATCGACTGCTGCTTCTCACGTGTCGTCAGGATCTCGAGAACACCGCGATTGGCCGTTCCGAAGGGCCCCCCGGCCTCGAAATGCTCAAAACGGTGCACGGCCACCCAGTTCTCCTCACACCCGGAGCCCTCCGAACAGCCAGGTGCGCCATGGGCGCGACCGGGTTCCCCGTTCCAAGCGAACGACCCGGGCTCGCCGCACGCGCCTGCCACGACTCTTCGAACGAACGTCCCGCGACCGCTCCGGCAAGTGGGCGCCACCTGCGCATCCCAGTCGCGCTCGAAGCCCTCCTGTAGCTCCAGCGCTCCCGTGGTTGCCGGCGCAAGACTGAGCCAGGCCGCGACGGCCACGGCCCGGAGCATTCGAGTGTTCGGCGGCACCGCGCAGCGAGGGGGGGGGCCCGTGTCGATTCGATTACGCATCGTCTTCGTGAATGCCAGCAGCCATCACCCTGTGATTCCAGTCCGTGCTGACGGGACCGCTCAGGAAGGCCTGCCCGCCGCGTTCGGTCGCAGCAAGCGCTTCATCTCCTCGAACTCGACGCAGCGCGAATCGAGAAGGACCGCGCCGGCCGATCCCCCTAGTGCACCGCCGTCGACATAGCGTTAACGCCTTGCCGCCCCTCGACGTCCGTCGCC
>JAJCZO010000423.1 GCA_029262355.1 Deltaproteobacteria bacterium | reverse complement strand
TCGTCGCATCGGCGATCGCTGCGGTCGCGACCGCTCGACGAGTCGAACCCACCAGTCACCGAACGGCACGCCAGCATCTCGAGCGAACGGGAAACTCGGTCGACCTTCTCTGCACGCTCGCGGCTGCCCACGCCAGTGCGCCGCCGCGCCGTGAGGCCAAGATGGCGGCGGCCTGCCCCGATGCCCCATCCGACTCGAGCGCGCGCGTCGTCCCGGTCGGTGACGACCGCCGACGCTCGCTCGTGTTTCGGGCCGGCGAGAAGCTCGAAGCGCGGATCACCCCCGACGGCGCGGAGGCGTTTCGGTTCTGGGCAGCAATCCGCGGCCTCGGCGACGAGCTCGACGTGCGTATCACGCTCGGCGAGGGCCCGGAGGCGCCTTCGTGGCACCGACACCTCGCCACCCACGAGCGGTGGGTGGAGGGTGAGATCCCGATCCCGGCGGGTGCGCCTCCCCAGCTCCTCCTCACGATCGAGACGACCGCCCCGCGGTCGCGCGACCGGGACGCGCGGCTCGCGCTCGCCGCACCGCGGCTCGTGAGCGCGCCGACGGCGACTCCGGGCGAAGCTTCGAACATCGTGCTGTACATGATCGACACCCTGCGCGCGGATCACACGCCGATGTACGGCTACACGCGCAACACCATGCCCCGGCTCGCCGAGATGACGCGCGACGCGGTCGTGTTCGACCGCGCCTACAGCACCGCAGCGAGGACCCGCCCCGCAACCGCGAGCGCTCTCACCGGGCTCTATCCAAGCAGCCATCACGCGCGACTCGGACGAGGTCTCGAACCCGAGGTCGAAACTCTCGCCGAGACGCTGCGAGAGAACGGATGGTCGACCTTGGCCTACGTCGCGAATGGCAACGTGTTCGCTCCCGGCTTCGCATTCGAGCAGGGATTCGATCAGTTTCAGACGGTACGCGGCGCACGCCGCGACAACCACGCTCGCACCGAAGAGATCAACGAACTGATGCTCCCGATGGTGCGGCGGTACGCCGACGAACCGTTCTTTCTTTACGTACACGCAATCGACCCACACTCCCCGTACGACCCCCCAAGCGGCTTTGCGGGACGCTTCCGCGACCCTGAGTACGACGGGCCGGTCACCGTGGGAAAGACCAGCTCCCGCGTACTCGATCGAATCGCCACGACCGAGGCCGACGCCGAGTACGTTCGGGCACTCTACGACGAAGACATCCTCTACCAGGACGCAATGTTCGCAGAGCTCATCGATACGCTCGAGGACATGGGCGTGCTCGATCGAACCCTCGTCGTCGTCGTGGCCGATCACGGCGACGAGTTCATGGAGCACGGGGGATGGGAACACGGGAATCGGTTGTTCGAGGAGCAGATCCGGGTTCCGTTCGTGGTGAAGCTCCCCGGAGGCGACGGGGCGACTGCGCGTCGTGTCGGCGCCCCCGTCTCGCTTGCAGATGTGCCGCCGACCCTCCTCGGTCTTTACGGCATCAACGCTCCCGCTCGAACGCAAGGCCGTGACCTGAGCCGCGCAATCCTCGACCCGACCACGGAGCCCCCCAGCGACACCCTCTATGTCGAAGAGGCCACCAACGTGCCGGGCGGCGATCTACGGACGCTGCTCGATGGCCCCTGGAAGCTCATCCGCCGGGCGACGTCCATCGAGGATGATCCCGCGACGGTCTACCAGCTCTTCGATCTCTCGAAGGACCCGGGAGAGACTACCGACCAGAGCTCCCACGAGCGAGAGCGGGCCCAAGAGATGCGCCTCGAGTTGCTACGCCGCAGCCACGCCCTCTCCACGCCCCTCAGCGACGGAACCGCCCCCGCGGCGCTGGACGAGAGAACTCGCCGGCAACTCCAAGCGCTCGGCTACGTCGGCGAATAGCCGGTCGAATCAGGGCGTGCGCCGTTCCGACGGCAAGTCCGTCTGGTCTCGCGGTAGATAGAAGAACGAGCCCTTGCGAACGTTTACGAACGCGAGCTCTGGTAGACTCCAGAGCGCGCCACGCAGCCCCGCCGAGAGCGTTCGTCCGCCGTCCACCGCCGCGAGCGGAACTCCCGCCACCGTTGCGCCCAGCCCGTAGAGCAGGTTTGCCACGCCGAGGAGCGGGCGGGCGAGAACGACGTCATCCGTGAAGAAGAGGAACGCGGAATCCAGCGAGCTGGACTCGTAGACTGTCGAGGTCAACACGTTGGACTCGCGCCACGCCACGACGCCCCCTTCCGCGATCTCCATCTCCTCGACCCGGCGAAGCCGATAGGACGGCAACGTCTCGACCCGATCGACTCGATACGCCGAGGCGACCGCGTCGGTCGCGAGGAAGGGGATGAACTCCAAGCCCCGCCCTGGGGGGACGTGGCCGCCCAACTGTGCAACCGACGAGCGCACCACGCCAACCGGATCCGAGGACACGGCGCGCTCGATCTGCGCGAACAGCTCCGACACGCAGTTGTGCGTGAGCAGATTGTAGTGGTGGGCCCGGTCCAGACGTTCGAGCAGCTCCCTCTCTCGCTCCTGCAGCACCTCGATCCAGCTCACGAGCCGAGCCCTCGTCGGCGCCTGCGGTAGCTCGAGCACGCGCACTGCCGAACGGACGGGAAGGAGCTGGCCGGGCGCCACGCGGAGGTCGGTGCCCGTCCTCCGGCTCCGCTCGAGCTCGTGGTACCGGTTGGCAACTGCTTCGAGTGCTGCGTAGTCCGATTCGCGTGGGACCGGCTTCGCCGCGAGGACATCTCGCACCCGCCGTAGCTCCTCGTGCGCGGCAGCCGCGAGAACGTCGAGCCTACCGCCGCGCGCCTCGACTTCAGCCACCGACAGCCTTGAGGCGCCTGGCGGAAAGACGTCCAGAATGACGAGGTGATCTCCGTCCAGTGTCGCCTCGAGTGCGAGAAGCCGCGCCATCCCGACCAGCAAGACGAAGCCGATGTCCGGACGGCGCGAGGCTGCAGCATCCACCAGATCGCGCTCCAGTCGCTCGGCGAGTACGGAGAGCATCGAGCGGGTCGACGCATCGAGAGAAAGCTCGTCCGCCGAAAGCGCAAGGGTCGTTCCGGGGCGCAGCAGCGCGCCCCTCTCGAGGACGCCGAGCGCCTCGACCAGCGCCTGCGCGTCCACCGCACGCCGCGCGGGCCCGTAACCACGAGCCGGGTGTGCACCCGGCGCCGAGAGCCCGGCCACGGCGGGCTCGGAGGAGCCGGACACAACGACCAGCTCCTTCTCGGCCTCGCCGCGGCGCGATCGAAGGAAGCCTGCCCCGTGCCGTTCGCGGACCCTCTCACGCAGCCGCGCAAGCGCTCCTCCCGCGTGCGGGGGCGGCCGCTCTCGGCCGTCGGGCAGGAAGTAACCCGCCCCACGAATGGCGGCCGCGGGTGTGCCGGCGGTCCAGCTCTCGAGGAAGGCGCGGTCGAGAGCCAGCGCCGCGAGGACTTCGAACTCACCCGATTCACTCAGATAGCGCTCGTTGAACGAGCTTCGCAGCCGATCGAAAGTCTGTTCCGTAACGGCGACGCGAAGAAGCTGGAGGTTTCGGTTCTCGAGCGCCCCGTACACGTGCGCGAAGCGCGCCGAGTCGTCGCGGTCGAGCCGCAACACGCCGGGCTCGTGATAACCGAAGTGATACGTCCGATCACCCAGCCGAATTGCGACGTGGCCGCCGCTCGCACTGCCCTCGTTCGCATCGGCGTAGATGAAGTCGGCGAACCGGGTCTCGCCGGTCGCCCCGGCTTCGAGCGCGCCGAAACCGAGCACCGCACCAAGTACGAGCGCCGCTACGACGGTCATGGTCCGTCGGAACCGCCGGCCGCGGCGGTCAGGAGTGCGTCGCGTCGTAGCCCTGCTGAATCAGACGCTCGGCCTGAACTCTCGAGCCCGAAGACGGGCCCACCCGGCCGGCCCAATCGGCAAGCGCAGCCGGCGCGACTCCCGCCCGCCTCAGCCCCTCGCCGATTCCGACGAATGTCGCCGTGTCGGCCTCCCAGTTCGTGACGCCGTGCAGCTCCGCGACGCGAGCGAGACCTCCTTGGAAGTCTGCGCCGCCTCGACCCGAGCGGGCCGCACTCGCCGTGTAGTCGCGAACGTCTTCGCGGTAGGCCTGCTCCGACTTGCTCGACCCGTCGGGCGAGCTGGAGCTGAGGCTGTCCGAGACGGACTCCGAGCTACCGGTGATCGAGTCGCTGATGCTAGCTGAGCTCGTCGAGAACGAGCAGCCAGCCGAAGCCAGGGCCAGTCCCAGACAGGCCGCGAGGGCCCACGTTGCCATTGAATGCATGGGTAGAATCTCCTGAGGTGCAATCGCTCGCCGGCGATCAATTCATGGCGCAGCGGGTGCGGTAGCGCTCTCCATCGAAATCGTGGAGATACTCCTCGAGCATCGGGTGCCGAATCGGCTCGTGACTGTCATCCGGCTCGAGGTTCCGTTCTGCGACGTAGGTCATGTGGACGGCGTCGTGCACCAGCACGTGGTACCATGGTCGATCCTTCGGGGGTCGAGTCTTGGCCATCTTGTCGTACCACTCGTCGGTCCCGTCAAACACCGGGTCGACGTCGATGACGACGCCGCGATAGCCGAAGCGTGCATGGCTCACGCACACGCCGACGCCAAACTGGGCTTCTCGTAGGCTCATATTCTCGTCTCGCGCCTCCCCTGCCTCCGGCTTTGCAGATCCTTCGTCCTGGGTCAAAGGCCAGACGCCAAGTGGACGACGGACCGCTCGCCTCGCTATGGTACCGGTCCATGGCCACAGCAACGTACCGCTCCTTCGACCCCCTCCTGCCCGACGACGACGCGGAGGACGTTCTGCGGCTCTGCGAGCGGTTCGGCAGCTACGGACTGTACTCCGAGGAGGGCCTGAACGAAGGGATCGGCGAGGGCCTCCCGCAACGCTTCGACTCCGCATTCAACTACGTCCGGACCGGCGGCCGCTTCGGTCGGGCGCACGAAGACCTGAACGCCCTGATCGCGCGCACGAACTACTTCCGCGAGACCTACGCGTACGGGCAGGACATCAAGGCGCCCGGCATCGAACCGTTCCTCAACTTCGACGGCTTCGTCGACGCAGCGCGTGAGATCTTCGACCGCCCGATCGTGGAGCCGGCCATCGTGTTCGCGAACATGCTCCTCCCGGGCCAGGAACTCGCCCTGCACACCGATGTGGCCGAGTTCCGTGGCATCAGCCGCAAGCACCACCCCCAGTGGCTGTGCGTCGTCATGCATCACTCGGGGCTATTCGATCGGTGGCGCATGCCCATCGCCACGGCCGTATCCTGGTACCAAGAGGCGCGCGGCGGCGCGTTTGCGTTCTACCCGGACGGTGCGGATGCGCCGGCGGTCGCGCTCTCCGTCCGCTTCAATACCGCGGTGATCCTCGACACCGACAGCGTGTTCCACGGCGTCGATCGGGTCAATTCGCCCACCGACGATGCGCCCCCCTTCAAGCCGGGCATGCGCGTCCACTCCTTGGGGGAAGGTACTGGAAAGTGGGTCGTTCGCGATGGCGACGAGGTCATCGGTAGCTACACCTGGGACGAGATGCGGTTCTCGATCTCGTGGAAGGGCTACTGCTTCAAGGACGAGGCCGAACGGGAGGCCTGGCGAACCGGATCCGACGACATCAGCCTCGACCTCGTTCTCGACACTCTCGAGAGCGACCTCCGCAAACGAGGACGGGTGAACGGCGCGCGCCCTCCCAAGAAGGAGTTCGCGGAGGTGTTGGTCGACGAGTACATCAAGTTCCCGTCGCCCGTCGCAGAGTAAGTTCATGCACGTCATCGTAGATCTCTGTGTCGTACCGATGGGAGTCGGCATTTCGGTGTCCGAGCACGTCGCCGAATGTGTCCGGATTCTTCGGTCCGCCGGTCTCAACACGGCCACGCATGCCTATGGCACGAACATCGAAGGGGAATGGCAGGCCGTCTTCGCAGCGATCGAGAAGTGTCACGAGCGCGTGCACGAAATGGGTGCTCCGCGCATCACGACGACCATAAAGCTCGGCACCCGCACCGACCGCGACCAAACCATGGCCGACAAGGTCAAGAGCGTCGAGAACAAGCTCGACTGACCAGATCACCGCAGGCGGCGATCCTCATGCGGCGCGCGAACGACCGTCCGCGGCCCCTTCGCCTCCTGCGCTCGCAGCCGGAGTGCGCAGCGACCGAACCTCCGGCACGCACAGCACCGCCAACGTAGGAAGGATGATCATCGCCGCAGCGATCCACAGAGTCGGGCGCGGACCGATCGCCTCGAGGGTCCAGCCCGCTGCAGCGATTCCCAGAGGCGCTAGGCCGATCGAGCCCACGTGATCGTAGGCGCTCACCCGCGAGAGCGCATCGGGCGCGACGCGGGTCTGCACGGTCGTGGCCCAAAGAACACCGAACATCTGCCCACATGTTCCCGCGACGAACGAACCAAGGCAGATGGCCCAAAGTTCAGCGGGCTCCGACAACAGCAGGGCCGGCAGTGCGAGTCCGAATACGCAACAGCTCCCGAACAGCATCGGCCGCGCGACCCTGAGGCGCAACGACAAAACGGCCCCGGCGAGAGTGCCCAGCCCGAACGCGCCCATGATCCAGCCCCAGTCGGTTGCTCCGCCGAGGAACCGCTTCGCGACGGTCGGCCCCGCGACCGCAACTACGCCCTCCCATGCCGCCACCACCACCGAGAACTGCAG
>JAJCZO010000422.1 GCA_029262355.1 Deltaproteobacteria bacterium | reverse complement strand
TGACGAACTGCACGCCCTCGTCCGGCGTGGGCGGTGGGAGGGGGGCGATGGTGACCGGCTGGGAGGGAGGGAGGGAGGCAGGCGCCGAGAAGCTCTTCGGTTCCCGGGACCGCCTCGTTCTCGGGCGCGCCTCCGTAGATCCAGCGCCGCAAGAGCTCCAAGTCGTCTTCGGTGACCGCGGGGAGTCCGCTCGGCATCGGTGAGCCCCCGACGTCGACCTCCTCGGGGCGCGTCTTTGCGGCGAGCTTCTGGCCACAGGAAGCTTCGCAGCTGATCGCCAGGAAGGACACGCGGGTACGTGCTCGCCTCGGACGGGGCCTCGACGAGGTTGTGGTACGCGACGTCGGCGGTGAGCTCGAGGCCACCCTGTGCAGCGGCGCCGTGACATTGCCGGGCGGTGCAGCCGTGTCGCTCGAAGATCACGTCTTGGATACCGGCGAACGTGCTCTCGTAAGCGCGCCCAGAACCGCACTCCGCGGCGGGCGGCTGGGGCGCGGGACTCGTCGGTGGTGTCGGGGCACCCGCCGACGTGCCGGGGCTCCCGTCGCCGCACGCGGCCAGCGTGAGTGGAATGAGAAGGGCGAAGGCGGTCGTCGTCGCGCGAGCGTTCATGGATGCGGTCTCCTCTGCGTGCGTCCGTTCCGATCGACTACAGCGCAACGTCCGTGCCGCCCGCTCGGCTGCCGAAGCCGCCGTGTTTTCCAGGGCTCCGAGACACTGATTGTCCGGTCGTTCATGCGCTCGCCGCACCTTTGGAGTTGCGCTGCCGGTGGGTGCAGCGATCGAGCTGCAGACGCTGCAAGATTACTGCGGCCAGCGGCGACCGACGTCAGGGAAAGACTGCACTTCTTGCCACGGTTGGTCGGTACGTGTCTTGCAGCTGCCATGTGGTCGAAGGCCACAAACGACCGACGAACGAAAGGACGCGCTCGAATGGAATACGCCGTGGACCGCGACACTCATGAAGAAGCTCGCACCGACATCATCGACTCCTATCGGCACGGCTTCGAGGTTCTACTGGATCACCCGATCACACTTCTCGTGATGGGATTCGCCGTCTCGACACTGGTCGCCGCATCGTGGGGGCTGGTCAGCATTCCGTTCATCGGTGGTCTCACGGGCTTCGTCTTTGCGGCCCTCGTATCCACTCCGTTGGCCTACGGCTTCGCGTACGTGTGCTTGCGCGCGGTGCGCGACGATGTCGCGGAGCCCGGCGACGTGGTGCGTGTCTACGATCGTTATCTCGAAGCCGTGATCGCCGCCGCGCTGAGCACGGGGATCATCCTCGTCGGGTTCGCGTTTCTGGTCGTGCCGGGCGTCTTTCTTCTCTGTCGTCTGGCTTTCGTGCCCTACCTGGTCGTCGAGGGGCGTCTCTCAGCGGTCGATGCGTTGTTCGAGAGCTTCGAGCAGACGCGTGGTCACGGTTGGACCATCCTGGGCCTCGGGATCTGTCGTTTGGTTCTGTTCGGGATCGGTTCGGCGACCTTTGGGCTCGCCATCGTTCCTGGCGCCGTCTGGAGCGACCTCGCGATGGCAAGCCTGTATCATCGGGTCGTCAGCGGCACGCCCCCGTCCGACCTCGACGGAAGCCATTGACATCTCGCCGGCGGTGCCCGACTAACCTCGGGTGAATCGCGATGAGATGGTGGCCGGGCTCGATGGTGCTCCGTTCGACGTTTTGGTGATTGGCGGCGGCGCGAGCGGTCTTGGCGTCGCCGTGGACGCGCAGACCCGGGGCTATCGCACGCTTCTCCTCGAGAAGCATGACTTCGCCAAGGGCACCTCGAGTCGCAGTACCAAGCTCGTGCACGGTGGCGTGCGCTACCTCCAGCAAGGCAACGTTTCGCTCGTTTTCGAGGCGCTGCGCGAGCGCGGGCTCCTCTGTCGGAACGCACCCCACCTGGTGAGCGATCTCGGCTTCGTCGTTCCGCGCTACAAGTGGTGGGAAGGCCCGTTCTACGGCGTTGGGCTGAAGGTCTACGACCGTTTGGCGGGAAAGCTCAACATTGCGCCTTCTCGCGTGCTCGATCGGAAGGAGACGATCGCGCGAATCCCGAACGTCGAGACCGAAAACTTGCTCGGTGGCGTGATCTATCACGATGCCCAGTTCGACGACGCCCGGATGGCGTTCACGCTCGCGCGAACCGCGGCAGATCACGGCGCGGTGGTTCTGAACTACATGTCGGTCGTGGGCCTGATGAAAGAGGCCGATAGCGTCGTTGGCGTGCAGGCGGTCGATTCCGAGAGCGGTCGGGAGCTCGAGATCCGTGCAAAGGTCGTCGTAAACGCGACCGGTGTGTTCGCCGACGAGGTGCGCAGAATGGACGTGCCCGAAAGCGAGGTGACCCTCGCGCCGAGCCAGGGTGTGCACCTCGTTCTCGACCGCGCCTTCCAGCCGAGCGACACCGCTCTGATGGTGCCGCACACGGACGACGGCCGCGTGCTGTTCGTAATCCCGTGGCACGGTCGTGTGCTGGTGGGCACCACCGACACGCCCGCGGAGAAGCCTGAGATCGAGCCACGCCCACTTCCGGAGGAGGTGGATTTCATTCTGCGCAACGCGGGCCGCTATCTCGAACGGGATCCTGGGGAGGAAGATGTACTGAGCTACTTCGCCGGCCTGCGCCCGTTGTTCCAAGGGGGCGGAGAACGGGGCGGGACCAAGTCGATCTCGCGGGAGCACTCGGTGATCGTTTCCGACTCTGGCCTCGTGACGCTCGTAGGGGGGAAGTGGACGACGTATCGGAAGATGGCCGAGGACACCGTCGACGATGCGGCGCTGGTTGCCGAGCTCCCGGAGAGCAAGTGCATCACCGAGGATCTGAGGCTTCACGGCTGGATGGCGCGTGGCGACCCGGATCGCCCGCACGAAGGACACATGGAGATGTACGGATCCGATGCTCGTACGGTCGAGGATCTCCTCGCCACGGAGCCTGGGCTGGCCGAGCCGATCCACGCCCACTTGCCGTACGCACGTGGCCAGGTGGTCTGGGCGGCGCGTCACGAGATGGCTCGAACCATCGACGACGTTCTGGCCCGCCGCACACGAAGCCTGCTCCTCGACGCGCGCGCGGCCATCGAAGCCGCGCCCGGCGTCGGTCGCCTTCTTGCGGGCGAGCTCGGCCGCAACCCCGCATGGGTGACCGACCAGGTCACCGAGTTCTCCGAGATGGCGCGAGGGTACCTGCCGTGAGCGAGAGCAAGCCGAACATCGCTTCGGTCATTTCTCCGCTCCTCGCAGACGTCTGTGAGGCGGATCGCCCGTTCGTCATTGCGTACGTGGAGCGCGTGGCTGCCGGTCGATACCGGGTGTGGGCGTCGCAGGTCGACGATTCCGGGCAGCGTCGGCGCCTGATCGCTTGTGCCGCCCGTGAAGAGGCGATCGCCGAGCGCGTCGAAGCGCTTTCCGGTGATGCCGCAGAGATCCAGAGGGCCTTCGCCGAGGCTCACCCGGGGCTTCAGGCGGCCTACGACGGTCTTTTTTCGGGTCTGTCGATCGCGGAGCAGATGCAGGTCCAGGCGAACGCCGAACGCCTCGGTGCGGCGACCTGGCGCGCCCTGGCTGCGGCGGCCGACGGCCACGCGCGCGAGGTTTTTGCCTCCTGTGCGCCGCTCGAGGAGGAGAGTGCCGAGACGCTGGAGGCCCTGATCACACGAGGTGTCTAAAGTCGATTGCCTCCGAGGTGCCCGGCAGGACCGCTCGCAGCTCATGGGTGCTGTGTCGCTTGCGAAACGACGGTGTCTGCACGCTCCCTGAGGCCTCCCCGCGGCGCCGCAAATATAGGGATGTCCGACTTGCCCGGGGCGCGTCAGAATGCAACCCGTACAGGTCCCCCGTCCTCGAGCCCCGTGACCGAGCCATGACCTTCCGCGTTCAGAGAGTGAGAGTTCCGTGATTGGCGGCCAGCGTGTTTGTGTCGTGCTTCCCGCGTACAATGCGGCGAAGACCCTCGAGCAGACCATCGCCGACGTGCCCAAGAGCGTCGTCGATGACTTCGTCGTCGTGGATGACAAGTCGAGCGACGACACGGTCGAGGTCGCCCGACGCCTCGGTCTGCATGTGATCGTGCATCCGAAGAATCGTGGATACGGGGGCAACCAGAAGACCTGCTATACCGAGGCCCTCAAACGAGGTGCAGACATCGTCGTCATGGTGCACCCCGACTACCAATACCAACCGAAGCTGGTTCCGGCTCTTGCCTCGCTCGTGTCCAGTGGGTTGTTCGACGTCGCCCTGGGATCGCGCATCTTGGGTGGTGACGCGATGAAGGGCGGCATGCCGGTCTACAAGTACGTCGCGAACCGGTTCCTGACGCTCGCCGAGAACTTGATCCTGGGACAGAAACTCTCGGAGTATCACACCGGCTACCGGGCGTTCTCCCGGCGCTTGCTTCTCGAGCTGCCGCTCGAGGAGAACGACGACGACTTCATCTTCGACAACCAAATGCTCGTGCAGGCCGTCGAGTTCGGGTTTCGGATCGGTGAGGTCACCTGCCCGACGCGTTACGAGCCGGACTCGTCGTCGATCAACTTCTCGCGCAGCATGACGTACGGGGTCGGCGTCTTGCAGACGGCGGTCCTCGCTCGACTGAAGCGTTGGGGTTTGGTGAAGCCGGCGTTTCTCTCGGAGAATGGTCGACGGCTCGACGTCGATGCCGCCGAGGTTCGCGTGCATGACGGTGTGCGCTCGGAGCCGGTCGTTCCATTCTGACTAGGGGGGCTGACGCTCGTTGCGCGCGGGAAACCGGCTTGGGATTGGGGAGGAGCTGCCGTCCCAAAGGGCCGGGGTCGCGCCTTCCGCGCTCTCGAAGGGTATTCGGCGGTGCAGACGCCTTGCCCTGGCGCACGGCGAACGGCAGCGGGGAACCCCGGTCCCTCCGAGCACTTCGGTGGTCCGGCGGTGTCGGGAGCCGGAATTTGGTCGAGCGTGAATACCTCCGCCGTGCTCCGCCCAACAGCTCGCGAGCCAGATGCGGGGCCCGGAGGCTGGCAGGATCGGTCGGTTCGTCGCAAGGAAAGTGGCTTGCTAGAGGCTCCGCTGGTCCGCTTTACTTCCGGATACGATCCACCCCCAGCGGGGACGCTACCCCGTGCACACGTAAACACGCAGACTGGAGGCTTCTCATCCGCCCCGACCGGAACCCAGCAGGGTCCGCCATACCGACAAATCTCCGACGCTCCGGTCTCGCGATCCTTCTCATGGGCCTCCTTCCCGCCTTGGCGCCGACGTCCGCGCAGGCTGTGGCGAAGTGTACGGCGGCCGACTTTGGCTGCGCTCCGACCGGCACCTGCGTCATTACGGAGACGCACGACATCGGTCCTGGGTGCCACCTCGATTGGGGGACACAGAATGTCGAGATCCGGGGCACGCTGCGTTCCGAGAGCCTCGGGGACTCGTACTCGATCACGGGCGGTCAGATCCTTCTCGACGGCGGCAAGGTCAGGTCTACCGGCAACAACGTCGAGCCGGCCGGGGACATCACGATTAGCGCCTCGGGACGCTTTTGGATGACCGGACCCGGCTCGCGCGTCGAGACGGATGCCAACGCAGGAGGCGGCAGTGTCATCATCACGGCGAACGACGTCCTGATCGTCGGCGGCGGAGCGATCGATACCGATGGCGGTCAGTTGGCCGGGTGTGGGTCTGCGGGCGATGTGACGATGTCGGCCTCGGGCGGCCCGGTGGTGCTCGCAGGAAGCGCGACGACGATTAGTGCGTCGACAGGCGGCTATGACTGCGATGGCGGTTTCGTGGTCATCGACGGCCCCAGCCTGAGCATCCAGAAGAGCATCAACGCCGCAGGCGGCGGACCGCCCGGGATCACGCTCGTCGCCTCGGACGGGAACATTGCGCTCTCCGCTGGTGCATTGCTCGATGCGCGTGGTCGCGGGGCCGACGAGGACTTCGGGAACAACGGGGGAGACCTCGATCTGTTCGCTCCGTCGGGCTCGATCAACCTCCAAGGGGCGCTGAACGCGAACGGATCCGGAGGGGACGGGAGTGGCGGAGACATCCAGCTCGATGCCTCCGGGGGCGTCGTGATCGCGGACAGCGTCGGCGTTGCGGGGGTAGGCACGTTCTCGTCGGGGGGTGTTCTCGAGATCAGCGCCCTTGGGAATCTGACGATCGGCGCGAACGTGGACGTGTCCGGTGGTCCGCAAGGTGACGGCGGCACGATCGACGCCGTGGTCGGCGGAAGCATGGTGGTTTCCCCCGGCACGATGCTCTCGGCGCTTGGTGGTGCGTTCGGCGGTGGTTTCATCGATCTTCGCGCCGTCTCAAACGCTACGATCGATGGCGACATCATCGGGCGCGGTGGCAGTACCGGCAATGGCGGTTTCATCGACATCCGTGGCTGTCACGTCTCGGTCTCGTCGACGATCGACGTCGAGCCGGGGGCTGTCGGGAGTGCTGGGCTGATCGATCTCACAGGGGGCGCGATCACGCTGACCTCGACTGCGCGTCTGGAGGCGCTCCCGTGCCTGAGCGGGCTCTGCAACACTCTGACGCTGGGGAGCGGCGTGCCTTCGATCGACCCGAGTGCCGCGATCGCTCCGGCGGTGAACCTCGTCTTGGATCCCAGCCTGGCTCCGTGCTGCGGAAACGGCGTGCTCGACAACGGTCTGAGTGGCTCGGTTGATGCGGGTGAAGAGTGCGACGATGGAAATGGGTCGTACTGTGACGGCTGCACTGGGGTGTGCACGATCGAGGCGATCCCGGCGTGCCCCGACGATGGCAACGATTGCACCCGCGATTGTTCGCCGGGCACCGGCTGCAATTTCGCCCCGCTGACCGGTACGGTCTGCGCGGATGAGCCCGGTGGCAACGTGTGTACCAGCGACGTCTGTTCCGCAGGGGTTTGCACCCATCCCGTGAACGGGTGCGACGACGGGATCGACTGCACCCTTGATCAATGCGACGCGCTTCTGGGTTGCCAGACGACCGACCTCGATGCTCTCTGCGATGATGGAGAAGAATGTACGAGTGAGGTTTGTGACCCTACAGTGGGTGATCCGCAGACCGGCTGCGCAACCACGCAGGTCTCCGACGGCACGGCGTGTGACGACGAGAGCGTGTGTACGTCCGAAGATGAGTGCCAGGGGGGCGCGTGTGTGCCTCAGGGCCCGCCGCTTCAGTGTGACGACGGGGACGAGTGCACGCGGAACGACTGCGACGCCCAGCTCGGTTGTCTCAACTCGGAAGACGCGGCGACGTGCGACTGTCTGGATGGCGTTGGTGGGGCGCTTCCCTCGGGCACCTCGTGCGTCGACGGGAACAACTGCAGCTTCGGAGATTCGTGCGACGATGCCGGCATCTGCATGGGTGGTGAGATTTGTCCGGAAGACGGCGATCCTTGTACGTTGGAGGTGTGCGCCATCGGGATGTGCGGCCACTTCGACAATCAGTGCCCGGGCAGCGGCAGCTGTGTCGATGGGCAACCGTGCAGCGACGGTACCGCCTGCACCCTCGGCATCTGCAATGCAGGACAGTGTGATGCGACACCGAAGCCGTGTAGCGACGGGGATGAGTGCACGGGGATAGAGGACTGTAATCCGGTATTCGGCTGTCGACAGATCGTGCAGCCACCCATCGGAGACCCCGTTTGTGACGGCTACGTGACGGACGCCTTCGCGTGCTACCGCGCCAGGCGCTCGAGTGGGACGCTTCCCTTCGTCCCGGTGATCGGGGTGACGGTAGAGGACAGGCTCTGGACTCGAGACGTGGACGTGACGCGACCGGCCGCGATCTGCCTGCCGGCGAGCGTCGCCGGCGCCGATCCGGATGCGGTGGCGCACGACGACTGGCTTCTCGGGTACAGGGTGAGGCCGTCGGCTGGAACTCCGACTTTCGTCAAGCAGACGAACATCGAGGTCGTGAACGCGCTCGGCACGATCTGGGTCGATGCGAAGAAGCCGGATCTGGGATTCGCTCCGACCGCCGGTGACCTCGTTTCGACGCCCGCGCTGCCGACGCCACCCGATCCCGACTACTTTTCTTGCTATAAGGTGGGGAAAAGCCGGGGGGCACCGAAGTTTCTGGCCGTGAAGGGCGTGACGGTCGAGGATGGGCTGGGGACGCTGACCGTCGACGTGAAGAAGCCGACGCGTCTGTGCAACCCGGCAAGCGTGAACGGTCTGACGCCCGGCGCCGCGAGCCATCCTCAGCATCTTCTCTGCTACAAGGTTCGGGTCTCCGCGACGACGCCACCCTTCGGACGGGTGCGGGGCATCCAGACGGCGAACACGATCGGCACCGGGCAGCTCGACGCGGTGAAGATCTCGGAGATCTGCCTGCCGAGCAGTGTCGTCGCTGTCGGCCCCTAAGCTCGCGGACCCGTCCGGCGCCGGATGTCGAGCGTCGCACGGCGCAGTGAACCGCCCAGGGGGGCGTAGCCCGCAAGCGGCGTCGGAATGGCGTCGTAGCCCCAGGTTCTGAGCGCGTCGATCATGTTCGTCTGCGTCGCCTCGACCAGCACGCGCTGTCGGTCGAGCATGAGGACGTTCAGAGCAAGGGCATCCTGTCCGTCGTTGGCTTCTGGGGCGATCCGTATCCGGCTGTCTCTCAGGCCGGAGGGGAGCGCGGTGGGATCGATCGCGTCCTCCCGGATCAAGATCTCTTCGGGCGAGAGTGGGAGGAAGAGGGTGTCGAGTTGTCCAGCCACGGGACGCCGGGGCTGGATCTGGTGCACGCGGTACCGAGTCCCGAGGTGACGTTCGAGCCACGTGATGCCCGCCTGGTTCGTCCCCGCCGTGCACATTGCGAAGAGATCGAAGCCTTTGCGCGCGATGTCGGCCGCACACAGAATCGGCTCGGCCTCGGTGACGGCGGCCGGCGGCCGCGCGTCGTCGAGCCACTCTCCGCCGGGTTCCTCGTAGAGCTCGTCCTTGAGTTCGGGGCGGGGAGCGCAGGCCCAGCGTGCTCCGTCGCGAAAGTACCTCAGGAAGAGCGATTTGAGCCCGTCTGTCTCGTAATAGCGCGCCCGCCAACCGAGCGGCATTTCGATGATCTCGTCGTCCACGACGAGGACTGCATCGCGCGGGCAGGCGGCCGAGAAGCCGCGTTCCTTCCAGTCGGCCGTCTCGAACGTTCGTCCGTGGGGCGTAGGGTCGGGTCGGTGGACCGTCACGCCTTCGGCGGTGAGGAGCTTCTGGAGAGCATCGAGGTCGCGGCGTGTTTCGTCCGCGGGGATGGCGGGGGTCTCAGCCGCAGCGCCGTCGAGCCGTCCGAGAACCACCTCCTCGAGTGGGTCCCACTCGTTCTGGGACGACACTGGTTTCCGTTCGACGCCCGAGGCCTCCGGCGCGTCCTCGATGCGCTGCGAGATCGTCAAGAACCTGTCCGCTCGGGCGGAGCCTAACAGAACCCTCGGCGTTGTCGCGGTCGCCCGAGTTGACAGCGAAGAGCCGCGATTGACATAGTCCCCATCTCTTTTCGGGTGGCACCAACGTCGCCCCGGCGAGTCAAAAGGACAGACATTCATGGCTGAAGCGACGCCTGCGGCGGGACCTCTTCCCGTCGTCGATTTTCTGAAGATTCCCGAAGCGGGGGATCCCTACCTCGAGGGCCATCGCTGCAAGAAGTGCAGCGCGATGTATCTCGGCGCACGGGAGATCTGTGCCAAGTGCTCGGTTCGCGGTGAGATCGAGCCGGTCAAGCTGTCGAACCAAGGCGAGCTGTACTCCTTCTCGATCGTGTACCGCTCGTTCCCGGGAATCGATACGCCGTACATCTCGGCCATCGTCGATCTGGACGGTGGCGGCACGGTCAAGGGGAATCTCGTCGACATCGAGCCCGACCCGAATAACATTCAGTTCGGGATGCCGGTCGAAGTGGTCTATCGCGACGCGCTGGGGCGCAAGGACAAAGAAGGAAACTCGTACCTGAGTTACTTCTTCAAACCACGGAGCTGAACGATGAGTGACGTCTACATTCTCGGAATCGACATGATCAAGTTCGGGCGCTTTCCGGACAAGAGCGTCGCGGAGCTCGGCGCTCAAGCGGCGACGATGGCGCTCGACGATGCGAACGTGTCGATTCAGGACATCGAAGGCTTGTGGTGCGGGAACCTGATGCAGGCCTCGAACATGGTTGGCCAGCAGGTTCTCCGGCAGATCGGCCAGACCGGCATTCCGGTCGTCAACTGCGCGAACGCCTGCGCGACGGGTGCGACGGCCTTCCGCGACGCCTGGATGTCGGTGAAGGCTGGCATTTACGACCTCGTTCTCGCGGTCGGTGTCGAGCAGATGGGCAAGGGGCTGCTCGGCGGCGCCGGGGCACGAAAGGGTATCCCAACGGAGGGGCTGCTCGGTTCGGCCACGATGCCGGCCATCTTCGCGGAGGCTGGGATGGAGCATGCGCGCAAATACGGAACCACCTTCGAGCAGTTCGCGAAGGTTTCCGTGAAGAACCATCATCACTCGACGCTGAACCCGAAGGCGATGTATCAGATCGAGACCCCTCTCGAGACGGTCATGAACGCAGAAATGATCTCGTACCCGAACACGAAGCTCATGTGTTCGGTGAACGTCGATGGTGCGGCAGCCGTAGTGATCGCGTCCGAGAAGAAGGCGAAGGAGCTCGGCATGAGTCGCGCGGTTCGCGTGAAGGCCTCGGTGCTGACCAGTGATCCCTTCACGGAGCGTGATCTCGTCATGCCCGACGTCAACACGTGCACCCGTCTCGGCGCGAGCAAGGCATACGAGATGGCGGGTGTCGGGCCGGAGGACATCAATCTCGTCGAGCTGCACGACTGCTTCGCGACAGCGGAGATTCTTCACTACGAGAATCTCGGCCTGTGTAAGGACGGTGATGCGGGCAAGCTGATCGACGACGGCGACGTCGCACTCGGCGGCAAGACTCCGGTGAATGTGTCGGGCGGTCTCTTGTCGAAGGGCCATCCGCTGGGCGCCACCGGCATTGCGAACCTCTACGAGGTTTCGACCCATCTGCGCGGGGAGGCCGACAAACGGCAGGTCGAGGGGGCCAAGATCGGGATGACGCACGTCATCGGTCTTGGCAGCGCCTGCGCGATTCACATTCTCGAGAAAGTCTGAGGTTCGATCTCTCCGGTCCGGGAGAAGTCCCGGGCCGGCGGGTTCGCTCTCATGCGGATCGGCGTCGTCAGCGACACGCACGACAATGCGCGGAACGTTGCGCAGATCGTGGAGGTGTTGAACCGGGCTCGGGTGGAACGGGTCGTTCATACTGGCGATATCACGCGCGGTCGAACTCTCGAGCTCTTGTCGAAGGTCGCAGCGCCGATCTTCGGTGTGTATGGCAACAACGACGTGCTGCGCGATGAACTCGACAACGCGGCAGTCGACCTGGGCATCACGCTCTGCGAGCCGCCGTTCGAGATGTCATGTAGGGGGCGCGGGATTCTCGTGGTGCACGATCCGCGCGAAGTGGAGGCAGCGCTTCGGCCCGGACACGATGTGGTGCTCCACGGTCACAACCATCTTCGCGTTCATGAACAGACCGACGATCGGCTGATCTTCAATCCCGGAGAGTGTGCCGGCCAACTCGAGGGGTACAATGCCGTCGGAGTGGTAGACCTCGACGCGTTGATAGCCGACGTGCTGTTGTTCTAAGGGAGATGAGGATGACTGATTCGGAGACCCCACCCCCGTTTCGGATTCTGCCGCGCCTTACGGATCTGAATCGTGACTTCTGGACGGGAGGTGAGCACGGCGAGCTGCGATTCTTGCGTTGCCAGGATTGCGGAACGCGGATTCACCCTCCGGTGAGCGTTTGCCATAAGGACCATTCGAAGAACGTGAAGGCGGACGCGGTGTCGGGCCGAGCGACGGTTGCCACGTACACGGTGAACCATCAGATGTGGATGCCGGGGCCGGAGGTTCCCTACGTGGTGGCGATCGTAGAGATCGAGGAGGATCCGACGATTCGGCTCACGACGAACATCGTCGGGTGTGCTCCCGAGGACGTGTACATCGGCATGCCCGTGGAGGTGGTTTTCGAGAAGCAGCCCGATGGCGACGATGCGATCTGGCTTCCGTTGTTTCAGCCCGCCGCGGAGAAAGCCTGATGGCGGCGGAGATGTTGGAGAAGAAGGCCTGCATCACTGGCATCGGGCAATCGGAGATCGGCCGTCGGCTCTATCGGGATCCGCTCGAGCTCACGATCGACGGCTGCCTCGCCGCGGTGGAGGATGCGGGCCTCCAGATTTCCGACATCGATGGTCTCTCGACGTATCCGGGGATGGCGATCGGCAACCCGGGGTTCAGCGGTGCGAGCGCGACCGAAGTTCATGACGCCCTTCGTCTCGAGCTCAACTGGTTCGACTCGGGGATCGAAACCTCGGGCCAGCTGGGCTCGGTCATCAAGGCCTGCATCGCGGTCGGCGCGGGGCTCGCGAAGCACGTGTTGTGTTTCCGCAGTGTGTTCGAGGGCAGCGCGCAGGGTGCGGGTGGTCGCCAAAGCATCGGCTCTGACGGCGGGTCTGGGTTCCGCGCTAGCGGGCCGCTCTCGTGGACGCTGCCGTTCGCGGCGCCGTCTGCCGCCATTTGGATCGCGATGTTCGCACAAAAGCACTTTCACGAGTATGGCACGACGCGGGAACAGCTCGCCCAGATCGCGATCAACGCTCGTAAGAACGCGGGCCTGAACCCGAACGCCATCTACCGAGACCCGATGTCGATGGACGACTACTTCGGCGCCCGCATGATCTCCGAGCCGTTCTGCCTCTTTGATTGTGATGTGCCGTGTGATGGCTCCACGGCGTTCGTCGTTTCACACGTCGATCATGCGAAGGATCTGCGCAAGCCGGCGATCCAGGTCGAGGCCGTCGGAACCGCGCTGCATGGCCGGCCGTCCTGGGATCAATTCGACGATCTTTCGACGATGGCGACGCGCGACGCGGGCGCGCACCTATGGACGCGTACGGACCTGACTCCGGCGGACGTCGACATTCTCGAGGCCTACGATGGCTTCAGCTTCCTGACGCTTTCGTGGCTCGAGGCCCTCGGGTTCTGTAGGCCGGGGGAGGGCGGCCCCTTCGTCGAAGGTGGACAGCGCATCGCGCGAGATGGAGAGCTTCCGGTGAATACGCATGGGGGCCAGCTGTCTGCCGGCCGCCTGCACGGCCACGGCTTCCTGCACGAGGCTTGCGTGCAGCTCCGAGGCGAGGGCGGCGCGCGTCAGGTCGAGAAGCAACCGGAGGTCGCAGTGGCTGCCGCGGGTGGCGGCAATACCTGCGGTTGCCTGCTTCTCACTCGGCGGTAGCCGCCCGGGAGAGGCGCGGCCCCTTCTTCTGCGTCGGGCCGCCGGGCTCGACGTCGTCACGACGCGCGAGGCCTGCTCGTCCCCACGGGTACGTCGAGTGTCCGCTCGACCTGCGGCGATGTGACCGCTGTGCAGGACACTCCCCCTTCGTCGGCGCCTCGGCCCCTGTGACACGGGAGGGGCCCGCTCGGCCCACGTCTTGCTGTCCGTCCCATCCAGGGAATCGCGCTCCCCCCATACTTCAGCCGTGGGCCGTACTCCGTCCCACACCACCCTGGACTTCGGAAGGAATAGGAAATGATGTTCAATAGGAAGCTGCTGCCGATGGTACTCGTTCTGCTCGCGTGGCCGACTCTGTCGACGGGTCAGGTTGAGGGCGATCTGCGCTTGATGGACTCTACGAACGAGCGCAGTGGGCGTGTCGAGGTCTTCCACTCGGGGCAGTGGGGAACCGTCTGTGACGACTTCTTCGATGACATTTCGGCGGGGGTCGCCTGCCGGCAGCTCGGCTTCGACGACGGTGTAGAGGCATCGTTCCAGACGTTCCCCGGCGGCCTCGACCCGATCTGGATGGACAACGTCCAGTGCGCTGGAGCGGAGGCGAGCCTCGTCGACTGCCCGTTCAATGGCTTTAGTAATCACAACTGCGTGCACCTGGAGGACGTCGGAGTCCATTGTTCCGGCTGTCCGACATCGCCTTCTGCGAGTTGTCAGACGGGATTTGGAAAAGCTTCGCTCTCCATCGTCGAAAAGGTGCCGGGCAAGGAGAAGCTGGTCTTCAAGATGGCCAAGGGGCCGTCGCTGACCTTCGCCGATCTTGGAACGCCGCTGGACTTTGTTCCCGCGAAGTACTCGCTCTGCGTGTATGACGACGTGGGGAATCTGGCTGGCACGATGGCGGTACCGGGAACGTTTGACGATTGTGCCGGCAAGCCCTGCTGGAAGGAGGTTGGCCCGACCTTCGTGCCCAATGGGTACGTCTACAAGGACAAGTTGACTTCAGAGGATGGCATTCTTGCCTTGATCCTCAAGGCGGGAGGCACCGGAAAGTCCAAGATCGTCGTCAAGGGCAAGAACCATCCCAAGTTCGGCGCTACGAATCTGCCCAGCGTTGCGCCCGCGCTCGCCGGCTCGACCTCGGCGACCGTGCAGCTGCACACGGATGAGGCGGGCTGTTTCTCGGCGAGCCTGGGCAGGGTCCTGAAGAACGACGCCATTGGCTTCAAGGCAGTAAACTAACCTGGGCCGGGCGATCGCGGTCGACGACACCGTCTCGACCACGGTCGCCTGCTCGGTCGCGTTCTGGCGGATGCGTTCGAAGGGGCGGTGTCCCCGTTTCGAAGAGTCAACGTCGTCGGATGGCGGTCTCGGCGCGCAACGCCTCGCCGATCTGCCGGCCGAGATCGGATACGAGCTGGCTCAATGCCGCCGTGACTTCGTCTGGGTCGTCGGGATTCACCCCGCGTCGAAGATCGGCGTGCCTCGTCACGAGGTAGTCTCTCTGGGCGAGGCGCATGATCGTCCAGATGCACTCCAACACGACTTCTCCGTCCTCGTTTGTTTCGAAGCGCAGCACCTCGCCCTTCACCTGGTACTCGAGCGGAATCTGATACCAGGGGAACAGCACGACCTGGCTGGTGCCCACCACTCGCCCGATGTTCTCGGCGAGCACGCGCTGGAAGCCGGACTTCACCGGCTCCGCCCAGCGGTTGTACCGTGAGAACACGATCTGGTTCGGCTGGCGTCGGCTCGCCATCTGCGGGCGGGCCAGGTAGCTCGGGAAGGTGAAGGGCCCGACGCCGAGGGAGGCCTCGGTCAGCGCTGAGCCGCCCACTCCCAACCCGCGGTCGCTCGCGAGGACGTAATACCGCGTAGGCGTCACGGTAGGGGCGCTGAAGAGCGAGCAGCCGGCCGCGAAGACGGCCAGGAGGGCTGGGGCAAACCTCCTCGGATCCATCGTGATGCGGATCATTGTGACTCCCCTTCCTTGCCGTACAGGAGCACGGTCGGTTGCTCGTCCACCAGTTCGGCGAGCTGCTTCAGGGCGCGGGCGGCGTCGCCGACATCCTTGATGGTTTGCTCCATCTGATAGGCGAGCGGCGCGCCGGGCGCGATCAGCGCCTGCGCTGTCTCGACCGCGTCGCGTAGGGACTGGAGGACCTTCGTGGCTTCCTTCGTCGCGTCTTCGACGTTCGTCGCAACGGGTCCGACCGCGCCATTGATCTCCTCCATCGCCTGTCGCATCGCGACCAGGGTCTTGTCGAGCTCCTCGATCGTGTCGGCGATCTCGGGCGAGTTTACGATCTTGTTGAGCCCGTCCACGGTCTGCGTGATGCCGTCGCCGAGCTTCTTGAAGTTGACCTGCCGAACCTGCTTGAGGACCTCGGTCAGCGTGGCGCTGAATTGCTCGAACGTCGAAGGCAGCGTGGGGATCTGCGGGTACCGGCTTTGGATCGGAAGTGACGTCGCGCCGCTATCGGGTACGATGTCGAGCCCGACGAAGAGTAGGCCGGTGACCAGGCTCTGACTCTCCAGGGTCGCGCGGAGGCCCGCCTGCACGAGCTCGGCGACGTTCTCGTCGTCGAGATCGAGGGTGGTGCCGAGATCGGTTGCGACCTTGCCTTCATCGATCTCGGCCACGACGGGTATCGCTACGATGTTCTCTTCTTGGTCGACCATCAGTCGGATCTCAGCCACTTCGCCGATAGGTACGCCCTTGAACTTCAGAGGCGCGCCGACGGACAAGCCGTTCACCGAGCCTTCGAAGTACATGATGATCCGAGCGCGCTTCTCGAAGAACTTCCCCGATCCGAAGATGATGACTCCGGCCAGGGCCAATCCGATCGCGCCCAGCACGAAGATGCCGATCAGGGTCGGGCTCGCCTTTTTCATCCTGCCTCCGCACCATCCTCGCCGCGTCGCAAGAACGTACGTACGCGAGGGTCGTCCGAGTGGTCCCGCAGTTCGCGGGGGTCGCCGGTTGCGATCATCGTGCGACTCTCGGGATCGAGGAACACACAATCATCGGCGATCGTAAAAATGCTCGCGAGCTCGTGCGTAACGACCGCGATCGTTGCGCCGAGGTTGTCGCGCAATTCGAGAATGAGCTCGTCGAGTCGCCGAGAGCTGATCGGGTCGAGGCCTGCGGAGGGCTCGTCGAAGAAAAGAACGTCGGGATCGAGCGCGAGCGCGCGCGCAAGCCCCGCACGCTTTTGCATGCCTCCACTGATCTCGGCGGGGTAAAAGTCTTCGAAGCCGCGAAGGCCGACGAGCGCGAGCTTTAGCGACGCGAGCTCGCGAATGTCCCCGGGACTCAGGTCCGTGTACTCGCCGAGCGGTAGCCCGATGTTCTCCGCGAGTGTGAGTGAGCTGAAGAGCGCGCCGCTCTGGAAGAGTACGCCCAGGCGGCGGACCATTCGGTCGCGATTCTCTGCGTCGGCCTCGGTAAAGCTCTCGTTGCCATAGAAAATCTCACCCTTCGCGGGCTCTTTCAGTCCGATCATGTGGCGCAGCAGGGTACTTTTTCCACTGCCGCTCCCACCCATGATGATGAAGATGCTGCCGCGGCGGACGGTGAAGTCGAGATCGCGCATCAGCACGAAGCTGCCGTACGCCATGGTGAGGTCACGTACGGTGATCTCGGCTTCGTTGTTCGTTGTCCTCTCGCCCGCCATGATCAGAAGCCGATGATGTTGAAGACGACAGTGAACATTGCGTCGGCCACGATGATCATCACGATCCCGGTTACCACCGCGGAGGTGGCGGCATCGCCGACGGCCGACGCACTATTTCCGCACTCGATTCCTCGCAGGCAGCCCGAGAACGCGATCAACATGCCAAAGACCGAGGCCTTGATGAGTCCGGTCGTGAAGTCGTTCAGGGTGACGCCGTTGACGGTCTGGTTCCAGTATACGGTCGGCGTGAGGTCGAGCATCGCGACCGCGACGACCCCACCGCCGATGATGCCGACGATGTCTGCGTACAGCGTGAGTAGCGGCATCATGAGGCAGAGGGCGATCACGCGCGGCAGGACCAGGAAATCCATCGGCGGCAGGCCCATGGTCTGGAGGGCATCGATTTCTTGATTTACCCGCATCGTTCCGAGTTGCGCGGCGAAGGC
>JAJCZO010000421.1 GCA_029262355.1 Deltaproteobacteria bacterium | reverse complement strand
AAGCACCCCGTTGCCGAGCATCTCGTTGGTGAGGATGTCCGTCTTGCCGTCGCCGTTCATGTCGGCGGCGGTGCCGCTGTATGAGAGGATGTCGCCGCTGTCGGAGCCGGACGTCGCGTTGGCGCCGTAGACCTCGGTGATTCGGATCGAGCTCGGAGGTGGCAGTGCGCCGGTCTGCAGGTCGATGGTCGCGGGCCACGCACCGTGTTGTCCAAAGAACACGTGAATGATTCCGGCGTCGGCACGGCCGAGCGGGCTTCCGTGCGGCGAGCTGAACGCGAGATCGTCGATCCCGTCGTCGTCGAAGTCGCCCTGGGTCGCGGTATCCGCGGCGATGTCGCCGGGGGCGGGGCCGAGGAAGCGCACGGCAACGAGCCCGGGCGGTGGGGCGTCCATGTCGAACGCGAGCCCCTTCAGCGTGGCGGCGCTGTAGAGCACGTGTCCGATCCCGGACACGGGGCGGTTCTTCAGAGGCGTTCCATCGCCGACCAAGTCGCCCACGAACAGATCGGCGCTTCCGTCATCGTCGTAATCGAGGCCCCCGAGAAGCTCCTCGCCAAAGCTCACGTTCGCCGTGCCACCATCGATCGTGGTCACCGTACCGGGTGCAGCGTCCAGATCGAAGGTGAGGCCCGATGTCCAGGGGTTGCCCACGAAGTTGTCGTCCCACGCGATGTAGACCGTGCCGTCGGTCGATCCGCCGGAACCTTCGGCGGAGCCTGGCGGTGCGCCGGCGGCGGGGATGGTTGCGCCGGCTCGATTCAAGGTGGCTGCGAGGAGGACTTCCGCGGTGGCGTTCCCGTCGAGGTCGGCGATCTGGCATGTCGCGCCGAGATGGTGGCCGCTCGACCCGGGAGGAGGGGCAATGCGTGCGATGTGCCCGGCGAGCACCGTCGCGCCGAAGTCTGCCAGATCGATCGTCTGAGTCGACGCGAGATGCGTGCCGCCTCGAATGACGTAGGCCGCTCCGGAGTTGTGTTCGGCGTGGCTATTCTCCTGGTCGGCGCCGACGACGATGTCGGCAACGCCGTCGCCGGTGACGTCGCCCGTGCGCATCCAGATGCCGAGCCGGTCTAGCGCGTTCGCCCCGACGAACGTGATCAGCGTGACTGCTGCGGGAGGTGATTGAAGATCGACAGGGGAAAGCGTCGCGGCGTGATCGCGAAGCGGCTGACCGCCGATCGCGATCGTCAGGGCCCCGGCACCGATGCGTCCGGGGTTGGGCGTGTGGTTCTGGCGTGCGATCAGCAGATCTCCGATGCCATCTCCGGTCACGTCGTCCATCCAGAGCTCGCTGCCTGCCATCTCGGACGGGCCTTCGCCGTGGATCTCCAGAACGCCCGGCTGTGCGATCGCGGTGTCGAACGTGCCGGCGATCGTTCCGTCCCCGAACAGCAGGTAGACGATGCCGGCGTCCTGTCGCCCCGGTAGATCCGCACGCATCGAGGCCATCGCGGAGTCCGGGAACGTGTCGCCATCGCAATCCACGCCGCCCGCAATCGGCACGCCGGCCGAGCCGTCGCCGACCGACCCGTGAAGCCGCAGGAGTGAGCCGCCGGCCGTGCTCATCCCTGCGAGGTCGACGGTTGCGCTCGGTGGAGCCGCCGACGTGACGGCGGCGGTCGAGAGTAGGGCGCAGATGGCGATGAGGACGGTGGGGATTTGCTGGGAAGACATCGGGTGCACTCACTTTCGGCGAAGGCCTTGGGAGAGCCTACCCGGATCGTGGCGGACCCTTCAATCGAAAAGCTTGGGGCTCTGGCATGGGTACGGTAGCCTCCGGTGTGATGCCAGCCGACCAGCAGAATGATGGTACGAACACGGCGATCCTTCTCGTGTGCTGTTCCGACCAGCGCGGCATCGTCGCCGCTCTGTCGCAGGCGCTCTTCGGTCGGGGCGCGAACATCCTGGACGCCGACCAACACACGGATCCCGAGGCTCGGCAGTTCTTTCAACGGATTCGCTTCGACATGACCGAGTTGGTCGGCGATCGGGCGGCGCTCGAGGCGGCCATTGGCGACGTGGCGGATCGCTACGGCATGACGTGGTCTCTGCGCTACGGGGATCACCGCAAGCGCGTCGCCGTGTTCGTATCCAAGTTTGATCACTGCCTGTATGACCTGCTCCTGCGAGCGCGCTCGCGTGAGCTCGAGGGCGACATCGTTCTGGCGGTCTCGAATCATCCTGACCTCGCGCCGGTGGCGAAGCAGTTCGACCTCCCGTTTCACGTGCTCCCGATTACCAAGCAGAACAAGGCGGAGCAGGAAGCGAACGAGATCGCGCTCATGAAGGCAGAGCGCATCGACCTAGTGGTTCTCGCACGATACATGCAGGTCCTCACGCAAGATTTCATTGGGCACTTTCCGTCGCGCATCATCAACATCCATCACTCGTTTCTGCCCGCGTTCATCGGAGGGCGCCCGTATCACCAGGCGCATGAGCGGGGCGTGAAGCTGATCGGGGCGACGGCCCACTACGCGACGACGGATCTCGACGAGGGACCGATCATCGAGCAGGACGTCAGCCGCGCTTCGCACCGGGATTCGGTTGCCGACCTGGTGAGGCGGGGACGCGACCTCGAGCGAGTCGTGCTGGCCCGGGCCGTGCGATGGCATCTGGAGGACCGGATTCTGGCCTACGGCCACAAGACGGTCGTCTTCGAGTAACGCCGCGCATCCCGGGGGTTGTGACACCCAGAGTGACGTCTGGTCTGCTGGTTCTCGCACTCGGGAGGTTGCTCGGCACTCGTGTTTCGACACTGGCGGTGTCTGCTTCGGCTCGGCGCGGAGCCCGATAAAGGCCGGTCGCACAGACAGATTCTGGCGCGACCGGATCTCGGCTCCCCGAGAATTTCGGCGTTGGCGTTGGCGGTGACGGACGCCGGGAACTTCGTTCACCCGGCAGGGGTCTTGTTTCGAGCCGCTCGCGCGAAGGGCTTCACGAAGCGTCGTTCGGAGGCCTGCGAGCTGCCGCCGAAACGACGTCCCACGACTCGTCGGGGTCGAACGAATCGGTCTTTGCGACGATCTCGGACGTGTCGTCGCTGAGATCCTTCTGGTAGATCACGCCCGTTTGGTTCACGAGGAACGTCATGATGCCAGACGCGCCGTACTTCGCTGGCGACGCGATCAGGGCGAAGCCCTTCGTCATCGCACCGTCGACGACGTAGTCGAGCTCGCCGCCGTAGGCGTCGTCGCCCTGCTCGTGCAGTACGCGGTACACGTACCCATGAAACGGCTCTCCGGATCCTTGGGTCGCCGAGTACCCCTGCGCGCGTGCCGCCGCGAACACCTCGCCCAGCGGACTGGGTTCTTCGCCTTTGGCGGTCTCCCAGAAGAGGCCGTCCTTGGTTCCCTCGCTACTCGCGATCACCTGCGCGTATCGCGCCGGTTCGCCCATGGGTTTGCGCGCGTGGTACTCCTGCTCTGCATCGACGAAGACCAAGCACGCTTGAATCGCACCGAGCTCGTTTCTCCCGATGCGGCGGTTCAGGATCTCCTGGTCGCCCTGTTCGGTGTCAAAGCGCCAGCCGTCCTCGGTCTCGACCAGCGGGACCGGGAAGGGCCAATCGCTGTCGCCCGTATCGAGAACTTGGAGGCCGTCTGGGGTGGAGGTCCAGTGGTGCTTCTGCTCGTATCCGGTCACGAATTTCTCGCGGCGCCCGTCGTCGGCCACTGGGTCGCCGGACGCCACGAGGTCCTCTGAACCCGGACCGAGTATGGCAACGAGGGCCGCAGTATCGTCCGCCTTCGCGGCAACGACCAGCGCCTGCCCCGCGGCTTCCCGGGTGTCGAAGGTCTTCTGTCCCTCTCCGTCCGCGTTCGCGGTCCCCGGGCCGGCGAGGAGCGAAAGGGCAAGGAGTAGAGCGAGGGTTGCCTGGTTCGTCATCGAGTTCATGTGGGCTCCTCTCATCGTCCCCGCCGTCCGCCGCCGCCGCGACCACCACCGCCGCGACTGCCACCGAAGCTGCGCCCGCCGCCCCCGCCACCTCCGCGAGAGAACGAGCTGCTACGGCTGGCGCGCCCTCGATCGGAGTTGCGGCGCGTGTCGCGCCCGTTGCCACTGCCTTGGAAGGCCCCGCCGCTTCGGTTGCCGTGCCCGGCGCTGCTACGCGAGGGACCTTGCGCGTTCTGCCGGGTGCCGGACCGATTCGCGCCGATCTCGCCGCGGGCTGACGGTTTTTGGCCCTTGAACTTGTTGGCGTCGCCCCGGGAGATCTGCTGGCGACCTTGCTCGGCGCGGCCGCGGAACTGGTCGCGCGCTCTCTGATCTCGAGCGGAGTCACCGCCGAATTTGTTGCGGGTGCTTTGGTCGCGGTACGCAACGCCTTTTCGGTGCTCGCCGTTGTGCTGCCAGTTCGAGTTTTTGATGTTCGTCTTGTTGAAGTTGTTGTACTTGTTCACGTTGATGTTGACGTTGGACCGGCCCCAGTTGCAGCCGCCCCACAACGCGGACCCCACGGCCAGCCCGACGCCGAACGAGATGGCTGACCCCACGAACGCGTAGCCCGGCGGGTACCAGTAGAAGGGGCGGTAGGCCGGATAGGGCCAGGTGCCGTACACCACGGTGGGATTGTAGGTCGGTACGTACACGACCTGTGGATTTGCCGGTTCGACGATGATGGTCTGTGTCTGGTTCCCAGTCGGTGCGTTCTCGACCTTCACGACCTGCTCATCGTTGCTCTGGAGGTTGCCGGCGTCTTTCGCGCGCTGGCGGAGGACCTGAACCGAATCCATGATCTCATTTTGTTGCGCGAGGAACGCGTTGCCGAGCTGGGTTGTCCAGTCGAGTTTGTCGTTCATCATGTCTAGCGTCTGCGGAAACGCCGCCAGCGACTTGACGCTGGCGTCCCAGCTCTCCTTCTCGACGGCCTCTGCGAGCGCTTTGCCCTCGATGTCGTCATGGTCCCTCACCCAGCGCGCAGCCTCGACCACTTCGAGTGGGTAGGTGGATGCCATCAGTACCTGCGCGAGGAGCGAGTCCGGGTACAGGGCGATCGGGGCGACCAGCTGCTCGAGTTGCTCCTTCGAGAGCGGTGGCGCGTCGTCGGCCGCAAGCGCCCACGCGGGGGGCATCGCGATCAGAATCGCGAGGCCCACGGCCAGGACGTGGGTCCCGGCAGACCGAGACAGGTGTAGCGTGTGCATCTCGTCCGTCCTTCCTTCCACCGTCGTGCCGGTGGCTGCGTGCCCCCGGTATACACCTCTGGCGACGTGGGAACACATGCGGGCGGTGTTAGCGCCCGTCGAACTGAGGGCGCTTCTTCTCGAGAAACGCCGCGATTGCGCCGCGGGCGTCGGCGGTCCGGGCGGCGTCGGCAATTCCGCGTGCCTCGAGCTCCATTTGCCCTTCGAGGCTCTCTTCGCCGAGAACGAGCTTCTTCAGGATGCCGAACGCTTCGGTCGGTCCGGCAGCGAGCGTCGCTGCCAGCTTCTCGGATTCGACGGCGAGGTCGGCGTCGGGCACGACTCGGTTCACGAGGCCCCAGTCCAGGGCCTCGGTTGCGCTGAGCCGGCGGTTCGAGATCATGAGCTCGAGGGTGCGGCGTCGCCCGATGACGCGGGGCAGGAAGAAGGTCGAGCTGCCGTCGGGGGAGAGTCCGGCCGCGGTGTAGGCCATCGTGAAGGTGGACGATTCACCACAGATCGCGAGGTCGGTGGACGCGGCCAGGCTGAAGCCGGCGCCCGCCGCGGCACCATTGACCGCCGCGATCACGGGAGCGCGCAGGCGGGCGAAGCGCGAGATCGCCGCGTGTAGGTACATCGTGAGCTCTTTGAGGAGAATCGGAGTCCTGTCGCCGGCATCGGCGAAGGAGCGTAGGTCGCCACCGGCGCAGAACAGCTTGCTCTCGGGCGCGGCCTTGATCAGTACGGCGCGAACGGAGGGGTCTTCGCCGCACTCCATGGCGGCGTACGCGAGCTCGCGAGCGAGCGGCAGGTTCATCGCGTTCGCTGCCTTGGGGCGGTTCAGCGTCAGGTGGGCGACATTGTCGCGGACCTCATACAGAACGTTCTCGAATTCCATTGAGAAGAACTCGCGAACGGTCGTGAGGGAGTCAAGCGAGGAGGTCGGCGCGCCACGGTTCGTCGAAAGGCTGCCCTGGCGTGTGGGTCAGCCCGGACCCGGCGCAGGGACCGCGACCGACGCTTCTTCGCTGGCGTCGCCGCCCGTTCCTTCGAGTTTCGCATCGAGAAGGATCACGATCCCGGATGCTTGTCGCGCGTAGCCCTCGAGCCGTCCGCTGACTTGGACTGCCTGTTGCGCCTTCCAGAGGTCGTCTGCCGGCTGTTCCTTCGTGTAGGCGAGCACGACGACACCACTGACGGGGTCGACGAGATTCGTGCGATAGGGGTAGCCCGTCGAGGCGTAGAGGTCGCCCGCAGTCGGCTCGCCGAAGGCGTCGACGGTCGCCAGCCAACCGGGAGGTTGGACCCAGCGATTGGAGTACGCGCGCGTGGCTTCGTCGGGGCCGCCGCCGGCGAGCAGCCCGCGGAGGCTCTTGTCGAGCGCGCCGGGGTTCGGCTCATTCAGGAAGGTCTGCGGACCAACCGGCGCGAAGGTGAAGATCGTGCCATCGTCCAGTGGTACCGGCGCCGGGCTTGGGCCAGAACAGGCGAGGAGGAGCAGAGACGAGATCGCGGCGACCGCGAAGGGGGCTTTCATGGCTCCAGGCTAACCCGGGCGCCGAGCTGAAGGGAGCCCGCCTTCCAGCCGCCGCAGTCCCGGGCGGTCCGATGCCTGCGAGTGTCCCCATCGGCCCAGAAGGAGCCGCTGAGCGGTCTGGGCGCTGCAGAAGAGTCGGGGCGCGGGAGGAGTAAGAAGTGGCGTCGCGAAGCGAGCGGCGTGTCCCGCGTGCCACGCCGCGTAGCCGAGCGGTTCCGCCTCGCGTCGCGATGCGTGCCCTGGCTGCATCGCGAAGGTTCGCGTCTGTTGCGACGGTCGGTTCCGCGACCAGCGCGCGGCCAATCAGTGCAAGGAACCCATGGCAGAGGGGCAATCGTCGGAGGAGCGTGCGAGGTCTCCCGGGTACTTTTCCGCTCGTGGCGCGAGACAACCCTTGGCGGACACGACAAACGCGGGCGGGCGATCGACACTCGACGAACTCTTTCGAAGGTCCTAAGGCGTCTGCGCGGGCGTACGATCGGGCGTCTGGGCAAACTTTTTCTTGAGCCTGCGCCTATCCAGCAGCTATACCGCAGGGTTAGGAAAGCCTACTCGGGGCCCCCGATATGAAGCCCGCCGTCAAGATAGTCGCCCGGACCAACGCTCCGGGCCGCCAGCGCGTTCGTCGCGTCCCTGTGCAGAACCACACGGAGCCGACGGATGTTCGCACGAAAGTGCTCCTTGCTGGTGCGGCGCTCGGTGTTCTCGCCATCGCGTTTCTCACCTTCATCGGAGTGCGCGATGCGCGGGTGCTGAGCACGGGTCTCTTCCTTGCCATGGTGGGGCCCGTATACTTGACCGTCACGCGGTTGAAGTCCTATCTGCCGCGCGCTCACTCCGTGCGCATGCGTGAGATGCTGAACATCCCTCTCGGGATTCCGCTCGGCGTTGCGGTGTTCTACGTCTGGGCCTTCTTCGGTCCGATGTACATGGCGCTCGAGGAAATCGTCTGGCGTCCTCCTGAAGTCGCGGGCGGGGCCTACCTCGAGGGAATGCAGGTCGCCCTCGATACAGCGGGTGGGTATTTCCTTGGATTGATTCTGGGCGCGTTCCTCGTCGTCGCACAGGGGGCGGTTTGGGTGATCCCCGCGTACTTCATGGCCAAGGCGGTCACCAAGCCGGTCGAAGACGAAGTCGAGAAGTTCTACCGCCAAAAGATCCGTCAGAGTACGCGTCACGTCGTTGGGCGCCCGAGCCGGCTCACGAAGTTCAAGGTGGGCGGCGAGCTTGCAGACACCAAGGTGCAGCTCCGGGCATACGGAACCATGCTGTCGTTGTTCTCGGGCTTGGTGACCATTCTCGTCCTCGCCTGGGTTTTGCCGCTGGTCTGACGCGTCACGCGCGGCGTGCGGGTTGCGGGGCTGATGGCTACCGTTTCTCGGTCTGACCTCGCCCGTGAATCCTGCCGAAGAATCCTCTGGGTCGGCTCGCCCTGGATGGCGGGCCGGGCTGGTCGAGCGCCTCGAAGCGCGGGGTACGTACTCGACGTGGGTGCTGTTCGCCGCCCTCGGAGGCACCTTCGCGGCGACGTTCCCGGTGACGATCCTCACGATCTCGCTCGGGCCGATCGCAACTGAGTTCGGAGCGAAGGAGACCACCGTAGCGTGGGTCATCTCGGCTCCTCTCCTGATGTCGGCGATTGCTCTCCCCTTGCTGGGAAAGTTCGGCGATCTTCATGGCCACCGGCGGGTGTTCCTGCTGGGGTTCGGGATCGCGACGGTGGCCGCTGTCGCGACCTCGTTCGCGTGGGACGTGGTGTCACTCATCGGGTTGCGGACCGTGGCTGCGGTCGTCGGTGGGGCAACGCAGCCAACGGCGATGGCGCTGATTCTGAGCGTCCACAAGCCCGAGGAGCGCGTTCGGGCGATGGGGTGGTGGTCGATGACTAGCGCGGCCGCGCCGGCCTTCGGGCTGATCGCGGGAGGCCCGTTGGTCGACATGCTCGGCTGGCGCACCGTGTTCGTCGTACAGGCCGGGCTGTCGGCGCTCGCCCTTGCGCTCGCGTACGCCGTGTTGCGCGAGACCCCGCGTCGGACTGCGAGGTTCGATGTCGCGGGGACGGTAGCGCTCGGCGTGGGCGTTTCGGGCCTGATGTTTGCGCTCGGTCGCGTGCGCGAGGTGCCTTGGAGCGATCCGACGATCTGGGCCGCAGTCGTCCTTGGGGTTCTGGCGCTCGTTGCGTTCGTCTGGATCGAAGAGCGCGCGGTCGCTCCCCTGCTGCCTCTCGAGTTTTTCGGAAACGCCAACTTCAGTGCCTCGATCGCCTCGAACGCCTTCAACGCATCTGCCTACATGGGAGCGTTCGCCGTCGCGCCGCTGCTGTTTCTCTCGGTGTTCGGCTACTCGATCACGGGGACAGCCGGGATCATGCTCCTTCGCACGCTCAGCTTGACGCTGGGCTCTCCGATCGGAGGCCGGCTCGGGACACGGTTGGGCGAGCGCCAAGCGGCTCTCATTGGTTGCGGTGTCATGGTGGTTGGGTTGATTCTGATCGCCCTCGGTGCGGCCTGGGTGTGGCTCCCGCTCATTGCCGTCGGGCTCGTGCTGCAGGGGCTCGGCCACGGCTTCGCCCAGCCCCCGCTCACCGCCGCCGCGGTGGGAGCGGTGCCTGATCAGGATCTCGGGATTGCGGCCGCGACCAACCGGCTCACGTCGCAGGTCGGCGTGGCGTTCGGCATCACGGCGCTCACGATGGTGTACGGGGGAGTGAACGAGCCGCACGCGTTCGCGCGGGCGTTCCTTTTCGGTGTGCTGCTCGCGGTCGTGTCGTTCGTGCTGGCGTTGTGGATGCGCAAGCCGGGCCTGCACTAACGACGTGCCTTCTTCGGCGAACGACGAAGCTTCCAGGCCCGCAGGATGCGGGCGGCGGTTCGGCGGAGCCAACCGATTTCGGTCGAATCGATTCGCATTCCGTCCTGGAAGACCTCGACGCGGGTGCCGCAGACGCGTTGTTCTATACCGCCCGCTCGAAGGATTCGAAACGGGCGGTCGGGCTCGGCGGCTCGGTCGCCATCGCTGATGCGCACGTGGGCCGAGGCGCGGTACTCTTCGGCGATCTCGCGGAGCCGCTCCGATCGCTCGAAGGCGCCCGGGCTCTCTTCGTGGATCTCCAGCCAGAGCCGGTCTCCACGAAACTGCAGGTCGAGAACAGCGCCGAGCGAGTCGGGGCGATCGTCGTCTCCGAACGATCCGAGGAGCCAAGCGCACTTGTAGCTACGGCAGATGCTCGGTCGCGTCGCGTAGATGGAACACCCCGCGCCCTCACGACGAAGTTCGTTGCAGGCAACCCGAGCGGGTTTCGTAAGCTCGTCGACGCGGAGCACGGTGCAGCACAGCGCGCAGTCGCCGCAGATCCGTCCCGTGTCGGGCATCAGGCCTTCTTCTCGTCCGGCTCGAAGGCACTGGTGTTCTCGCTGCGGAGAACCGCCTTCTGAATCTTCCCCATGGCGTTGCGAGGGAGCGCGTCGAGGAAGAAGATGCGCTTGGGGTGTTTGAAGCGCGCGAGTCGGCCCTCGAGAGCGCGGCTGATCTCGGCGTCGGTGACGGTCGCAGTCTCACGCACGATGAACGCGGCGACCGCCTCCCCAAAATCTGGATGCGGGAGTCCCACCACGGCAGATTCAGTGACGCCGGGGACCTCGTCCAGGCTGAGTTCGATCTCCTTGGGGTACACGTTGTAGCCGCCGCTAATGATCATGTCGCTCGACCGGCCGACCAGCGCGATGCGTCCGTCGGCCGCTCGCGTTCCCAGGTCGCCGGTGCGGAAGAAGCCATCAGCGCGGAACTCGGCCTTCGTCTTTTCCGGGTTGTTCCAGTACCCGCGAAAGACGCCGGGGCCGCGGACCTCGACGCTGCCCGTCGTGGAGGGAGCGCACGGTGCGCCCGCTTCGTCGACGACGCGGGCTTCGACGCCGGGAAGGGGGTAGCCCACCGTCCCCTCGATCCGGTCTCCGCTCAGGGGATTCGACGTGAGGATGCCGGTCTCGGTCATGCCGTATCGTTCGAGGACGGTGTGTCCGGTGCGCTCCGCGAAGGCTCGGAAGACGGTTTCCGGCAGAGGCGCGGATCCGGAGATGAACAGCCGCATGTGCGCGCACTCGGCCCGATCGAAATCGCGCTCGGCGAGCAGTCGACTGTAGAACGTCGGCACGCCCATCAGGACCGTCGCGCGGGGAAGGGCGGCGCGCACCGCGGCGGGATCGAACCGCGGTAGAAACTCTACGGTGGACCCCCCGAGCATGGCGCAGTGCAGTGCCACGAAGAGACCGTGTACGTGAAACACGGGCAGAGCGTGGAGCAGGACGTCGTTGGCTTGCCAGCCCCACGTTTCGAACAGGGCGCGTGCGTTCGTCGCGAGGTTCCCGTGGGTGATCATGGCGCCCTTCGGTTTTCCTGTCGTGCCCGATGTGTAGAGCATCGCCGCGAGATCGGCGTTGCTGCGCGGAGCGACGTCGTCGTACGGGGGGAGACTCTCCGCCCGCTGGGCGAGGGAGCCGTCTCCCTCGATCCCGAGGGTGAGCAGGCTCGCGACACCAGCTTCGCGAGCGACCTCGCCGAGCCCGGCTTGGCTCTGTGGTCGGCCGACGAAGACGCTCGGAGTCGCGTCTCGAAGATAGTACCCGACTTCGTCCGCCGTGTACGCGACGTTGAGCGGCATGTAGACCGCACCGATGCGCAGGCACGCGAGATACGTTGCGATTGCGTCGGGCGACTTATCGACTTGCACGGCGACACGGTCGCCGACGATGGTGCCGGCCTCGAGCAGCGCTGCGGCTAGGTGGGCGCTTCGCGCCGCGATCTCACGGTACGAATGGCTCCGTTCCGTCGGTGGTCGCAGGAAGGTCTCGTCGAGCACGGGGGCAAAGCTCGTGTGAAGTGTTTCGAACAGGTTGTCGCTCATCGTGGCTCGGGGGCTCCTTCGTCATCGTTTGCTCGCACGCCTCGAGGGGATTCGCTAGCTTCGCGCCATGAGCGAGATCGAAGCCCCAAACCCCAAGCGCTCGAGTCGTGATCCAGAAGACCTGCGCGCTCGGATGGAAAAGTGGCTCGCAGGGCAGCTTCCGGCTAGCGCGGCGCCGCGCGTGGCCGAGGTGCGGAGCCCCTCGTCGAGCGGCATGTCGAGCGAAACTCTGTTGTTCGACGCGAGCTGGCGCGAAGGCGGCGCGGATCGAAGCGGCCGGTTCGTGGCTCGCGTCGAACCTGATCCAGCGGATGTGCCCGTGTTTCGAAAGTACGATCTCGAGCTGCAGTTTCGGCTGATGCAACTCGTGGGGAGGAACAGCCGGGTCCCTGTCCCGAACGTCCGATGGCTCGAGCTGGAGCCGAGCGCCCTGGGGGCGCGCTTCTTCGTGATGGAACGGGTCGAGGGGCGCGTTCCGCCTGACGTGATGCCCTACAACATGGATAGTTGGCTGTTGTCGTCGAAGCCCGAGGAGCAGCAGCGTCTCGAAGAAGCTTCGATCGAGGTCCTCGCGCAGTTGCACGGGATGGATCTCTCGTCGGTCGACGTTTCCTTTCTGGAACTCGACACCCCCGGCGACACACCGCTGCGGCGCCACGTCGCCGACTGGCGCTCGTACTACGACTGGGCGCGCGAAGGGCGGGACCATCCGATTCTCGAGCGAGCGTTCTCCTGGCTGGATGAGCACTGGCCCGAGGATGACGGTGAGACGGTCCTTAGCTGGGGGGACTCACGAATCGGCAACATCATGAACGACGGGTTCGAGCCGAGCGCGGTTCTCGACTGGGAGATGGGCGGGCTCGCGCCGCGGGAGCTCGACATCGCGTGGATGATCTTCCTGCACGCCTTCTTCGAGAACATTGCGCGGCAGGCTGGCTTGCCGGGCATGCCGGACTTCCTGCGCCGAGACAACGTCGCTGCGACCTACGAGGCAAAGAGTGGGCATCGGGTCTGCAACCTGGAGTTCTTCGAGATGTACGCGGCGATTCGACACGGCATCATCATGACTCGGGTGTTCGCGCGTCAGGCTCACTTCGGCGAGGCCGAATGGGGTGAAGACATCGATGCGCCGATCATGCACAGGGATCTCATCGAGAAGATGCTCGACGGAAGCTACTGGGCGTGAAGTCCGTCGCGCCTCGGATCTCGGCCTAGGCGCGGTTCACGCATCAGGTTCGCGACACTGCCGTCCGCGTTCACGATTCGGTGTGCGGGCGGGGCAGAAATTGGGATCTGCCAGCCGATTGCCTCGGGGCCCTGGGCGGATCTCGGGCTGGCCGACGACTCCGGGATGTCGTCAGGCCGCCTCGCTGCGGTCGCGTTCCCGGATGGCGCCGACGCTCGAGAGCGTCGAGACGCAGTACGGGACCAGAACGGTCAGGCACATCTTGAAGAGGCGAAGCCCGTCGACGTCGCCCGTGAGCAGGCGATCGCCGTGATTGATCGCGAT
>JAJCZO010000420.1 GCA_029262355.1 Deltaproteobacteria bacterium | reverse complement strand
GAAGTATCAGAGTCCGATCAAGGGGGCTCTGAAGGCCGCGGTGAAGCCGGTGAAGGAGCTGCTGGCCAGCATCTTCGATTCGCCGCACGTGCAGGCTCTCGTCCTGATCGTTCTGTCGATCGCGCTGATCTTCGTCGCGTTGTTCTTGATCGTGAGGGTGATGCGCGCCGCCACATCGAGTCGGGTGGAATCACTGGTCTCGCGTGGGCTCGGGCAGGCGGCGATTCTCTCGATGTTCGTCGGCGTGGTCGTCACGGTCATGGTGCAGTCCAGCTCGATCACGACTTCACTCCTCGTTCCCTTGGCGGGAGCGGGTGTGGTGACGTTGGCGCAGGCGTTCCCGATCACGATCGGCGCGAACATCGGCACGACGGTGACGGCTCTCCTTGCGGCGCTCGCGGCTACCGGCGAGAATGCGATGGCGGGCATCACGATCGCGCTGGTTCACTTGCTCTTCAACGTGACGGCAACCGTTCTCATTTTCCCGATCGAGCGCGTTCGAGAGCTGCCGCTCCGAGCGGCGCGTTGGCTCGGCGAGGTCGCGGTCGCATCACGACGCTGGGCATTGATCTACGTAGTCGTGCTATTCTACGGCTTGCCCGCCTTGTTCGCGGCGATCGATCAGTACTGGCAGTAGAAGAGCCTGGAGACGTCCATATGCTTCGCGAGATGTTGAGCCTGCTTCGCTCTACCGAGCCACTGAAAGAGATTGGCGACAACTTCTCTCAGATGCTCGAGATGTCCCGACAGCTCACCGTAGCGGCGGGCGAGTTGTACTTCGGTGAGTCGGGCAGCCCCGAGCAGCGGACCGAGATCTATCGGCGCGACGTGAAGGTCAACAAGCTCGAGCGCAGGATTCGAAAGCAGGTCATCAAGCACCTCTCCCTGGGCGTCAATAGCGCTGATCTACCGTACTGCCTCTTGTTGATGAGCCTCGTGAAGGACGTCGAGCGCATCGGCGACTACGCGAAGAATCTGACGGAGGTCCACGATTTTCGGCCGGAGCTCCTTCCGGACGACGACATCGTCGCAGAGCTTCGCGAGGTCCGAGTGGAAGTGGAGGGTGCCTTCGCGGCAACGCTCGACATCTTCACGCGGTCCGACCGCGAGCGCGCAATGGAGCTGATTCAGCAAGGCCGGGCGACCGGTCAGCGTTGCGATGCGCTGATCGTTCGTATCGCGAGGAGCAAGTACGACGCAGGGACGGCGACGGCGGTTGCCCTCGGCACGCGGTACTTCAAGCGCATCGGAGCCCACTCGACCAATGTGCTCACGAGCGTCGTGATGCCGCTGCACAAGCTCGATTACTACGACGAGCAGAGCGCCGCGACGATCGTCGACGAATAGGGGCTCGCAGGGTCGCAGCGGTAGGGCTCAGCTCGGATCGGTGATCCGGACCGCCTTCTCGACGACCGAGACCCGCGCGTCGTTAGAAGCGGCCCCCGATGCGAAGGAGCAAGGCGCGGCGCGACCCAAACGCCCCCGAGAGGGCGATGTCGAAGCGATGGAACACCACGGCGCGCACCCCTACCGCGGTGTTCCACGGATTTTTCTCCTTCACCTTGAAGTCGAGCCTGAGCTCTTCTCCGTTGAACTCGAACGTCGAGGCGCGGAGGCTCGATTGTCGGTAGTAGTTCGGGCCCACGGTGAAGGTGCCCTTCAGCGGGCCAAGGACGTGCTCGTATCCGATGCGGGGAGAGACGGCGAAGGTCTCGACGTTCTCGGTGAAGATGTTCAAGTCGCTCGTTACGTACGTCGTGTTCACGAGGCCGAAGAAGTTGTTGTAGGCGCCGCCCACCACGGCTCCGCCACCGGCGGTATAGCCGTGAAGCTTCTTGTCGACGTGGCCCGAGAGGTTGCCGTGCTCCGGCAGAGAGACGTCGAACGAGAGCTCGCCGGTCGTGTAGCCGGCGACTCCGTAGATGTTGAGGAAGGGCAGCAGCCAGGCGTCGATGACCCCGACGTAGCTTCTGGATCTATTGTGGAGCGTGCTGAAGTTCTGACGCGGGATGTTGATGGTGTTGCCTCGAAACGTGACCTGGTTCGACGTGAAGATCTGCTTGTTCCACTGGCTGACGAACGCGAAGTCGAGCCCGAGCGGCAACGGCAGGCGGTCAGCGAACTTGCCCGCGAGGTTCTTGAACAGGGGGAGGTAGGATTGTAGCCGGCGTTCGAGAGGGCCCGGTTCGAATCCGACGGTGGCGATCTGTTGGAGGCTCTGTCGGCCGGGTTTCGGATTGTTCGGGTCGAGTGGTTCGTCGAGCAGGATTTCCTTTTGGCTGGACTCCGATTCCGACTCCGATTGGGGCGACTCCGCCGAGCGAGTCTCGTCGGGCAGAGGCTGGGGTTGTCCCGGGTAGGTGTGCTGCGCTTCGGCCCTTTGTGTCAGCACGAGCACGGTGACCAGCGCGACCGCTCGAACGGGGGCCAATCTGTGAGCCACGGACCTTGGTCTCACACGGCCCTCGGTTCGTAAAGGTCAATCGAGGGGAGGCAGGGGGGTTCGGGCGAGCTGGTCTGCTTCGCCTCCGGGTACGCCGAGCAGTCGAAGGGCGTAGGCGGCCAGATGCGGGTCGACGTCGTTGGTTGCGCTACCGGAGAGCTTCGCGCGCATTCCCTCCAGGATCATGCCGCCGAGTGCGACGCCGAGGCTCGTCCGGTCGTCCACCGTGAAACGCTTGCTGTCTACGCCGAGCGTCACGTCGCGCTGCGCCCGATGGCGGAAGTGCTTGGCCAGCCGCGTGCTCGCATCGGGCATGCGGAGAACGAACCAGGCGAAGATGGGGTCGCGGTCGGCGGTCGCGAGCAAGTGGCGCACCGCGGTCGCGAGCCTGAGTGCGGGATCGTCCATGTCCTTGGTCAGACGATCGAGCCCTTCGCCGAGCTCTTCGAGCCCGCTCGAGAGCACGGCGTCGACGATCCGTTCCTTCGATTCGAAGTGGTTGTAGAACGTGCCGAAGCCCAGATCGGCTTGCTCGGTGATCTCCGCGATCGTTGCAGCGTCCACGCCCTTGCGCGACATCACCGACGCGGCCGCGGCGACCAGGCGTTCGCGGTTGCGCCGCTTGCGGCGGCTGCCGCGGGTGGGTTTCTCGCCAGGCTGTTCCATCAGATCATCACCGGACCGAGCTCGAGGCCGACCATGTTGCGGCCTGCGATCTCGGCCGCCGAGTCCCAGCTCAAGATCGCGTGTGCGCTCACGGCGTGAAGGTCTCGGAAGGCTCGCTGCAGTGGCGCGTCGTCCCGCAGTCCGTTCCCACCGCTCGCTTCGAACAGTCGATCGACCGCACGCTTGCAGAGTCGGACGGCGTACGCCGCGTTTCGCCGGTAGCGGACCCGAACGGCCTCATCGGGCATCACGCCGGCGGCGGCGTCGTCGTCCATCCGGTGGCACGCGTCCATGATCATCATCCGCGCCGCATCGATTTCGGCCGCCGACTCGGCGAGTCGCATCTGCGCGGCCGGCTGCTGTTTCTGCTCTTGGTTGGTGAACGTCATGACGCGCTTCTGCAGCTGCTCCTGGAACGACTCGAGCGCGCCCTCTGCGATTCCGAGTGCGGCGCCGGTGAGGGCGATGATCAACCCGCCCGTGAAGGCAACGCGAAACAACGGTGCCTCGTTCAACGTGTGGCCTGGGCAGTTTCCCGCAGACGCTTGGAGCAACGACATCGTGCGGTGCGCGGGTACGAATGCGTCGTCGATGACCACGTCCTTGCTTCCGGTGCCTCGCAGCCCGGCCACGAACCACGTGTCGTCGATTCGGAAGTGTTCCTTCGGAACCAGGTGCATCACGACGTCGGGCGCGTCGCTGGCCAAGATCCCGCACACGACGACCCACTCGCCGTTGTCGCACCCGCTTGCGAACGACCACCGGCCCGTCAGTCGCGAGCCTCCCTCGGTCGGCTCGGCCTTGCCCATCGGCGCGAACACGGCGGCGAACGCGGGCCGGGCATTCGCGCCGAATACCTCCCGCTGCGCCGCCTCGGGGAAGAGGCCGAGAAGCCAGTTGTGCACCGCCATCACGCCGAGGCACCAGCCGGTGGAGCCACAACCGCGGGCCACCGTCGCCGTGACTTCGAGCAGGTCGCTGAAGCTTCGCTCCAGACCGCCGCCGCTCGCCGGCTGGACCAGGCTGATCAGCTCGGACTGCCGAAGATCGTCGAGTGTCGCCGCCGGTAGCCGCCTGAGCTGCTCGGTCTCGAGGGCCCGCTCGCGCAGGACCGGCACGAGGGCCTCTGCGCGACTGAAGAGTTCTTCTCGAGACGGGAGGTTGGGTCGTGAATCAGTCATGATGAGATAATCATTTATGATTGCTGGATCGATTTCAAGCCCCGCGGTGCCTAGCGGTGCCGACGGCCTGGGTCGCGTCTAAGCGAATGTGCCGCGGGCATCCGAAAGTCCTGGGAGGAGCTGGCCATGGCGGCGCCGCTCGCGTCGAGCGAGGATGGGGATTCGCCGGCGCCGGGGCGCGGGTTTGCCCGACGGTGAGCCGGCCCGCTCCGGCTTTCACGCCGGGCGAAGGCATGGCACGAGTACGCCCATGGAATTCGGGACCTTCCACTCGGCTCACGTTCCGCGGCAGGAGGGCGAGGAGGCGCAGCGTGCGCTCGAGCACGTCCGCTTGATGGATGAGGTCGCGTGCGCCGAGACGGCCGACCGAGCCGGCTTCAAGTACGCCTGGATGACGGAGCACCATTTCCTCGAGGAGTACTCTCACTTGTCCGCGAGTGAGGTGTTCGCCGGGTTCGTTGGGGCACGAACCAAAAACATCCATGTCTCGACCGGCATCTGGAATGTGACGCCCCCGGTAAACCATCCGGCCCGCGTCGCCGAACGGGTGGCGATGATGGACCACCTGACCGAAGGGCGCTTCGAGTTCGGCGTGGGCCGCGGGTCTTCTAGTACCGAATTCCAGGGATTCGGTATTCCCGACGGGGAGACGACGCGTTCGATGCACGACGAAGCCCTCCGAGAGATCCTGCGGATGATGAGGTGCGAGCGCTACTCGTACGAGGGAGAGCACTTCTCGATGCCCGACCGGCTCGTGCTACCGAAGCCGTACACGCGCCCGCACCCGCCGCTGTGGATCGCGTGCGGTAGCCCCTCGACGTTCGAGAAGGCGGGGCGGCTGGGAGTCGGTGCGCTGTGCTTTACCTTAGGTCCCCCCGCGCAGCTCGCGCCACTGGTCGAGACCTACAAGAAGGCGATTCGGAACTGCGAACCGATCGGCGGCTACGTCAACGACAATGTTGCATGTGTGAGCCGGTTGATCTGCGACGAGGATGGCGGCAAGGCTCGCGACGTCGCATGCGAGATCGGTAGTGCGTACTACCAGAGCCTCGTGTTCCGGTGGCTCGATTCGTTCCCTCATCCCGCCGGGATCCCGACGTGGCCCGAGCTCATTCCCGAGCCGACCCTCGAGACGATTCAGGAGCAGATCGATGTGGGCCTGCTGATTGCGGGTAGTCCGGACGACTGCGCGGCCGGTGTACAAAAGTATGTCGACATCGGCTGTGACCAGCTGATCTTTGGTGTGCTGAACAACACGATGACCCGTGCCGAGGCCGTCCGTTCGCTCGAAGCCTTCGGGAAGCACGTGATCCCACGTTTCGATGAGGACCCGGTGCACACCACGACGCGCCAACGTGAGGCGCAATGCGGGTCGTGAGAGTTACGCGCCTCCTGGCGTGCGTCCTGGTGACTCTGGCCGCCGCAGACTGTGGGAGTTCGACGCGTCGTGCGGCGCCGGCCGTCTCGCAGGCGAACGATCCATGGTTCCGGTCTGGGCAGGAGGCGATCGCCGAAGCCCTTTCGGTCGAGCGGATCGAGGGCCGGGCAAAGAATGTGATCCTCTTCGTCGGCGACGGGCTCGACGTGCCTACGGTGACGGCAGCCCGAATCTACGAGGGCCAACTGCGCGGGCAGCTGGGAGAAGAGAACACCCTGAGCTTCGAGCGGCTGCCGTACCGTGCCCTTCTGAAGACATACAATACCAACCAACAGGTCGCCGATTCGGCCGGCTCCGGCACGGCGCTGCTGGCCGGTGTGAAGACGAAGGCCGGCCTCATTGGTGTCGACGAGAACGTAGTCCGGGGCAACTGTGCTTCGGCCGACGGTCACGAAGTCTCGAGCTTGTTCGGGTTGGCGCAGCAGGCTGGGCTCGCCACGGGAGTCGTGACGACGGCCCGTCTCACACACGCGACCCCGGCGTCGGCATTCGGCCATTCCCCCGAGCGCAACTGGGAAGCCGACGCCGACATGCCGTCGCGGGCGATCGATGAGGGTTGCACCGACCTCGCCCGCCAACTCGTCGAAGGAGTCGTGGGCTCGCAGATCCAAGTCGCTCTGGGAGGAGGGCGCGGATACTTCCTGCCCGGTGATGCTGACGATCCCGAGGGCGTGACGGGGCTCCGTCTCGACGAGCGGAACTTGGTCGAGCAGTGGGAGCACGCACATCCGCGCGGTCGGTTCGTATGGAACCGCGAGCAGCTCCTCTCGATCGACCCGGCGAAGACCGACCAGGTGCTCGGGCTCTTCGAGTCGGATCACATGGCGTTCGAGGCCGACCGCGACCGAAGCGGTGAGCCTTCACTCACGGAGATGACGGCGAAGGCCCTCGACATGCTCTCCGAACACGCCGCCGGGTACGTGCTGCTCGTCGAGGCGGGTCGGATCGACCACGCGCACCACTACGACAACGCCTATCGCGCGCTCACCGCGACCGTCGAGCTCGCGGAAGCAGTCGAGCTGGCGATGGACCGGACCGATCCGGAGAACACGTTGATCATCGTGACTTCGGATCACGGCCACACGATGACGATTTCCGGGTACCCGACGCGCGGTAACCCGATTCTCGGAATGGTGGTGAGCAACGATGCGTCCGGAACCTCGAAGATGACGCCGACGCTGGCCGCAGACGGCAAGCCCTACACGACACTCAGTTACGCGAACGGCCCGAGTGCGCCCCGGCGCGGAGACCGCGCGGATCTCAGCGGGTTCGACACGACGGGGCAGAACTTTCAGCAGCCGGCGGCGGTGCCGCTCGCAATGGAGACTCACGGCGGTGCCGACGTGCCGTCGTTCGCGCGCGGGCCCATGGCGCACCTACTATCAGGCACTGCGGAGCAGAGCCTCGTCTTCCACGTGATCCTGCATGCGGCCGACCTGGGCCGGGCTCGCTGACCGTGAAGGGTTGGCAAGAAACCCGGCCGAAGGCGTTTTGAGCTGCTGTCGCCGGTGAAGTCGCTCAGAGCAGCCGAGCGACGAGGATGTCGGCGGCGAGGCCAACCAGGAACAGTATGCCGAAACGGCGATTGTACCAGAAGGTGATCGCGACGTACCAAAGCGGCCACACGCCGTCGGGAAGCTCAGGCGGCGGTGACTCGGGCCGCGGCTCCTTGTAGATCTGCCATACGCGTCGGAGGGACGGGGCCGCGCCGAAGCACAGCAGCATGGCGACGTTGAAGTACCCGGTCGCGACGAGGTAGGCGATCACGCCGAGTTGAGCGATCAGCATCCCGAGCACGGAGTAGCGCGAGACCCTCTCTCCGAGGATGACCGGCAGGGTGTGAATGCCCTTTGCTTCGTCGGCGGGGAGCTTGTCGATGTGCTTGCCGAACAGCACTGCGGTGGGGCCGAGCGCGTAGGCGATGCTGGCAACCGCGACGTCATTGCTCCATTCGCCGGTGATCACGTAGTAGGTGCCGCCCACCATGAGTGGTCCCCATACGGCGAGCACGGCGGGCTCGCCGAGGCCGATGTATTTCAAGGGCCAGGTATAGAAGAGGACGAAGAAGGCTCCGGAACCCAGGAGCCAGAGTACGACCTCGCCCCGGAGCATGACGAGGTACACGCCGACGCCGAGGGCGGCGGCGCCGGTGATCGCCGCATACGTCATCAGACCGCGCACCGACAAGAACCCGTCTTGTACGGTCTGCGGGCCGTATTGCGTGCGGAAGTAGTTCCCTTCGTCGACGCCCTTCCAGTAATCGGTCAGGTCGTTCACCAGGTTGTTCGTCGCGTGGGCCAGACAGAGGCCGAGGGTGCACAGGGCAAAGAGCAGACCGTCGAATCGCCCGACCTTGGCCGCGAGCAAGCCCGCAAAGGCCGCGGACGTGAAGGTCATGACGATCACGGCCGATCGCGTGGCGATGAGCCATCGCGAGATGAGGTCGAGACCGGCCCAATCTTCCTTGGTGATCCGGGGCATGACGGTCAGCGCCTTGCCCCACATGGCGACGTTCAACATGAGAATCCCTCGTGGTTGTCTGAGGTTATAGCCAGCGTTCGGGCCGTGGGCGAGGGCCCGGGCGGAAGGTTAGAGTCGAGCTCGTGGCGACCCGAGACCTGGCTGACGAGACCTACGTGAACCTGGAGACCTTCAAGCGCGACGGCACCGGGGTGAAGACCCCCGTATGGGTCGCGCCGCTGGATGGCCGCATGGTGATCTTCACCGACGGCGCGTCATACAAGGTGAAGCGCGTTCGCCGGAATCCGCGCACCCGGGTCGCTGCCTGCGACGTCCGCGGCGGGAGCACGGGCGAGTGGGTGGACGCCACGTGTGCGGTGATCACAGATGCCGCTCACGAGGCTCGCGCGTACGCGGCGCTGCGAGCCAAATACGGCTGGCAGATGAGCGCCGTGGACTTCTTCTCGTGGCTCTTCGGTCGGATCGACGGAAGGATGATTCTCGAGGTCAATCTCGAGCAGGGCGGGGCTTCTTAAGGTTGCCTTGAGGGAGGGCGACGTGGCGCTGGACCGTCGGTTCGAACCACGACCTCAGCTTTGCCCCCGCGGACGATGTCGATCACGCCTGTTTCGGCATTCCCGAACTTCCTGAGACACTGCGTCGTGGCCGCGATCGGATGTTCCCGAGTCTCATCGATCGGGCTTCGCTCGTGGGTGCGGAGTCGCTGGCGAAGAGGCTGGTGAGGTTGCCATTCGCTTCAGGATGATAAATAGCAAAATCTATCAAATGTACGCCGTGTGAATGCGCGGTTCGCCGGAACGGTGATGCGAGAGGACCAAGCCATGATCCAGATTTCCTTCCGGGCCGATCGATGGATGCTTCGAGTGTTCGCAGTGATCGTGTGCGTCCCGCTGTTGGTCTTGCAGGCGGCCGGGCAGCCGGTCGATGGCACCGAGGCACCAGCGGAGTATCAGCGCGGTGTCGTCCAACCTGACGACCCAGGTGGCACGACCGACGAGGTCGACGCGGCCGAGGCGCAATATGAAGCCGACGAGGCCGACGCGGGCGATGTCCCGGGTGTCGGCCGCAGGGCGACCGCGCAGGTGGAAGAGATCGTCGTCAGCGCTCGCAAGAGGGCGGAGGCGCTGGAGGATACGCCGGTGGCGGTCACCGCGGTCACGGCCGGCACGCTCCGCGAAGCAGGCGTGTACCGGATCGATGAGGTGACGCAGCTCGTTCCGAACCTTCAGTTCCAGGACAGCATTCAGGGGAACCTCGCTCAGTTCAGCATTCGTGGTGTGGGCACGGGCAACCCGGACATTCAGTTCGATC
>JAJCZO010000419.1 GCA_029262355.1 Deltaproteobacteria bacterium | reverse complement strand
GACGTAGCGCGGTGCCGACTCGTCCGGGAAGGATTCGCGGAGCTGTTGGATGACCCACGCCGAGGTCGGGTTCTTCGTGACGTTGAAGTGGACGATGCGACGGGAGCCGTGCTCGATGAGGAACCAGACGTAGAGAAGCTCGAAGCGAACTGTTGGTACGACCATGAAGTCCATCGCGGAGATCACGTCTCGATGGTTCCGAAGGAAGGTCCGCCAGGACTGCCGCTGGAGTGGGTCTGACGAACGCTTGGGCAGGTATCGTGACACTGTTGCCAAACCGAGCTGGATGTCGAGCTTCTCAAGCTCCGCATGGATCCGACGAGCGCCCCAGTCGTTCTCTTCGGCCATGCGCCGGATGAGGTCGCGAACTCCCGTCGAGATTCTCGGTCGACCCGGCCCTGGTCGAGAGATTCGTCGCCAGTAGAGCCTGAATCCTGCGCGGTGCCAGCCAATGACCGTCTCCGGCTTCACGACCACCAGGGTTTCCGCCCATCGGCTCGACCACCGACGCATCGCAACCCAGAAGGCCCGATCGATCGGTTCCGGGCGCGGCCGAGGTCGAGTCCGGTGATAGACGGCGAGCTGTTGGCGGAGGGCGAGTTCCAGGATGACCTGTTCGTGCTTGCTGCGGAAGAGCGGCCGGAAGAAGTGGGCGATCAGTTTGAGGTAGGGCAGGACCGAGGCCATCGCGAGACAAATCCTGCTCGATCACGGATGGTGCGACAAGCCCGCCACCGATTGGGCCGCACCGAAAAGTCGAGTGATTCCCGCCTGGACGGGTTCTGAGAACACACAACCTCTCCTTCCCCAAGGCCCGCGACGGCGGCGGCCTTCACTTCAACCCAGAGACGGTTCGGCAGTGCTGCACTTCTACGGATGCATGGACGATGCCCAGGTCGGCTGGCAACCGCTTCTTGAACCGCGACGCGCAGTCCGCGTCATCCGTGACAACCGAGATAACGGCGGCGTAGATTCCAGGGCCAACCGACCACACGTGGAGGTCGCTCACCCGATCGCCCGATTCGTCTTCCATGGCCGCCATTATCTTGCGGCGCACGTCCTCCGGGGCCTGGCGGTCTAACAGAACCCCCGACGTGTCCCGGAGCAGGCCGACCGACCACCGGGTCACCAACGCCGCACCGACGATACCCATCACGGGGTCCATCCAGCCGTACCCGAAGTACTTGCCCGAGAGTAGGGCGAAGATCGCGAGCACCGACGTCAAGGCATCGGCGAGAACGTGGAGGTATGCGGAGCGTAGATTGTGATCGTGGTGCGGATGCCCATGCTCACCGTCTCGATGTCCGGTGTGGTCAACGCCGAGAATGACCACGCTCAAGCCGTTGACGACGAGCCCGACGACCGCGACCGCAATCGCCGCGTCGAACGCGATGGTCACTGGATTGAAGAGCCGGTCAAGACTCTCCACCGTCATGACGATGGCGAACACGCCGAGTAGTAGAGCGCCTGCGAAGCCAGCCAGCGAGTTCACCTTCCCCGTCCCGAAGGAGAAGCTGCGGTCGGCCGCGTGGCGACGAGCGTATGCGTATCCCACGGCCGTGATTCCCAGCGCGCCGGCGTGCGAAGCCATGTGAAGGCCGTCTGCGAGGAGTGCCATGGACCCGAAGACGACTCCAGCTCCGACCTCGACAACCATCATGACGCCGGTGAGGCCGATCACCCACCAGGTCCTGGGCTCGCCTGCCCGGACGATCTCCTGTCCGAACGTGTGGTCGTGTTGCCACGGGGAAACGGTCTCGCGATGCATATCCAACCTCTGAGAGCTTCGAGCTTCTCCGACATGGTCGCCTTGGTATCGTGGCTTGCGCAAGCTGCTTCTCGTCGGCGACCTTGCCAGACCATCGAAGACATCGCCTGGGGAGCGGGCATGCCACATGAACGACAAGAGGCAGGCGAGCCTGCGAAATCAGGCGGTCGGATCTTGGCGATCTCGATCGGCTTGGTCGTCAGGGTACGACGGCCGACCTGCCTACGCCGTACGGGTGCGACTCACTCCAACTTCTGGGTACGGGGAGGCGAGAGTGCTCTCCAAGAGAGGGCCACCTGCGCAACGGAAGCGACGAGCGTCAGCACCAGGACGACGATCGAGCCGGGCAATCGGAACTGCGGGTACCCGCCGACGATGAAGTAGCCGTGGATCAGAAAGGCAGCGATCCCAGAGAACCCGACTAGGAGCGAGATCAGGAATCCCGATCGAGCACCGAGCGCCAGTTGACGGAGTCCGACGAACGCTACGAGCAACACCACGAAGTTCAGCACAAGAAAGGTCTGGATCTCGCCCGGCAGGCCCAACAACTCCCATTCCTTCCAATAGGCCGAGTCGATCTCGTGCGTGGCAAGGAGCGCAAGATTGAGGAGGTAGACCACCTCCAAGGTCGTCATCTTCTCGAAGAGCCCTTCTCGTTTCGACATCCGTCTCCTCCACACTGTCTCCCGGCAGCGTCTCCGGCCACCGCCCAAGGCCGCCGAGGGTGGTCCGCGAACGGGAGAGGTCAGTCAGCCACATCCGGCGGCCGTCGACGTCAACCACCGCCGAACGATGCCTGCCTCCTCTGGAGGCACGTCGGGAATGCCAATCAGGAACTGGTGCAGCTCTTCTGGCTCGCGCTCCCCGCCCCGGCCATGCACGGCGCGCACGTTGTTGATCAGCAGCAGCTCGCCGGGCTTCAGGACGACGGCGTGTTCGACTGCGTCCAGATCCAAACCCCGCTTGAGGTAAAACTCCCGCTCCTCCTCCAGCGACTCGAACTCGTTCGCCGCCTTCGACCGCTCGTACCACTGATCCTTCGGGATCTGTCGGAAATTGGTGAGAACGGGTTCGGGCGCCAGGGCGTCGACAACACGGGCGAAGCAGGACACACGCCCGCCACTGTCCCCGTCCCAATCCCAGCTCGACCCGTGAGACGCCCCATATCCGCGCAGCTTGGCCTCCACATCCCGCACCTCGGCGGAACGGCACTCGGCAAAAAGCCCCTCCACCGACGCGATCCTCGTACTGGCACGGCTCGCCGGCTGATCCGGGGACATGAAGAGCGCGAGGAACAGGTACAACGTTTCCGGCTTCGTCGGGAAGAGCGGTTGGCCCCTCTCGAAGTGCAATGCGAGGAACTGAGAAGCATCTCCCGACACTTCGGGCGGAATTCGAGATCGTCCCAGTACGACCAGGCGCGATGAGTCGAGCTGGGCCAGGATTGGATCCCCGTCCAGCATCTCGACCGCGAGCCGCATCGCAGCCCGCTCGGCTTCCCCTGCGTCGGGAATACCGTCCACGTGGGCGAACTCCGGACGCCTTCCACGTTCGGAAGTCCGACAGTTCTTCCGCTGGCCGGCCTCGACAACCTCAGGCTCGTCCCGGTCCGTCACAATACGGTGGTCGCGCATCCTCTCGGTCCTGTCCAGAGCGGCCATCTCAACCGGCTTCGGCACGAAGACACCATCACCCTGGAAGTGGGTCGCGATATGTGGACGAGTTCCACCCGCACCGGTACCGGTATCGTCTCCTGATGGTCACTTCATCGAGCGGAGCGAGCGAGATCTGGAGCGCTCTCTCTCGAATCCGGAATGGCGAACCGTTCGACCCTGACGACATCGTAGACCTTCCCGCTCCCGCACGACGCTACCTCCTCCACGCGATCAGGCCGGGCACACCTTTGGGCGGCCACGTTCACCTGCGCATGCACGGCCATATGCGCCTCCGTCCGGGCAGTTCCCTGCTGCCCATGGAGGCCGAGCAGATCATCGCACCCGCCCACGGCTTCGTCTGGAGGGCCACCGTCAGTCCTTGGTACCTGCGCTTCGTAGGACACGACAGCTACGCGAACGGCCAGGGACACATGCTCTGGAAGCTCTGGGACATGTTGACCGTCGTCAGAGCGAGCGGCCCCGACATCTCTCGGTCAGCTGCCGACCGCCTCGCCATCGAATCCATCTTCCTCCCCTCGTCCCTCGTGCCCGGTCCAGGCGTGTCATGGGAGGCGGTGGACGACTCGACGGCTCGGGTGTGGATCAAAATCGACAACGACCCGCACGCCGTTGATCTCGCCATCGATGACAGTGGGAGGCTCGTTCAAGCCCGCATGCTGCGGTGGGGTGATCACAACCCCGAGAAGAAGTACGGGATGGACTCGTTCGGGACGTTCTCGATCAACAACGAGCGGACGTTCGGCAGCTTCACGATCCCGTCCTGCTTCTCGGTGGGCTGGCGGCCCGGCGCCGACAACCCGTTCGAGTTCCTCTTTGCCGAGATCGACAACGCCGAGTTCGGATAGATCATCGGCCAACACGGCCGCGCCCAAAGCACCCACCGAGATTCGCCGCAAGATCGACTCTCCAGTCGCAGGCTGGCAAGTACGCTTTCATGCACGCCCCCACGACCATCCCTGCCCTCGCCCAGAACGCCGCCCACCGATTCGGTGACCGCACCGCACTAGAGGAGGACGGTGTTCGGTGGACGTTTCGCGAATTGGCTGCCCACGCCCTACAGGCCGGGCGAGCGTTCATGGCTACCGGTGTCGAGCCCGGCGACTGTGTCGCTGTGTGGGCTCCGAACTGCCGGGAGTGGATCGTCGCCGCGATCGGCCTCCAGGCGGCTGGGGGAGTCCTCGTGCCCCTCAACACCCGCTACAAGGCCACCGAGGCAGGCCACATCCTGCGCGAGAGCCGGGCGCGGATGCTCTGCACGGCGAACGGATTCCTGGGCATCGACTACCTGTCGATGCTGGAAGGAGAAGATCTTCCGGCACTCGAACGGTGCATCGTCCTACGTGGCGAACCGAAGGACGAGGAGAGCTGGGAGTCCTTTCTTACTCGGGGCAACGAAGTCTCAGACAGTAACGCGCTCGACCGAATCGCCGGCTTGTCGCCGGACGCTGCCGCCGACATTCTCTTCACCTCAGGGACGACCGGCCGACCAAAGGGGGTTGTCACCACCCACGCCCAGACGATCCGCGTTTTCGAGACCTGGAGCGAGGTCGTTGGGCTCCGGCCGGACGATCGCTACCTCCTCCAGAGCAACTTCTTTCACACCATGGGGTACAAGGCGGGCTGGCTTGCCTGCCTTGTCCGTGGAACGACCATGTTGCCACAAGCGGTCTTCGACGTTCACGCCATCCTAGACCGAGTTGCTTCCGAGCGCGTCACGGTGCTCATCGGCCCACCG
>JAJCZO010000418.1 GCA_029262355.1 Deltaproteobacteria bacterium | reverse complement strand
GGGGCGTTCCGCGAACGAATCGAAGCGCGGGATCGCGACGAGTACCTGTAGCTCCTGGTCGACGGCAAGTGGTATCACATGGGATTCAACCAGGTCTCGGCGGGGACGCTGACCGCATCCCTGGTTCACCCGCGCGAGGTTTTCAAGGCTGCGATCATCGCGAATGCCTGCTCGATCCTCCTCGTGCATAACCATCCATCGGGAGATCCGACGCCATCGGCGGAGGACCGAACGCTCACCGGTCGCTTGAAGAGCGCCGGCGAGCTCATCGGCATCAAGGTCATGGATCACGTCGTGGTCGGTGACGGCCGGTTCATCTCCTTCGTCGAGACCGGTCTCCTAATAGCCCAAGAGCCAACCCCACGCGGGTTGGCTCTTTTTCCGACCCGCCAGGACGCTCCGGGGGTACCAGGGTATGGACCCGACCGAGATCGGCCGGCAGAGAGGCGCTGAGCACCTCGGTTCGTGCGCGCCTCTGTACAATCTATACTTGACAACGGTATACTGGGTGTAATGACGAAAACTACGAAACACCCGTTCTCCATCGAGACGAAGGATGACATCGAGGCTCTCAACGATTCACTCGATCAGATTGAGCGCGAGGGCGAGTTCCGCCCGCTCGATGAAGTTCTCAGAGAGATCTCGAAGAAGGTCGGTCTCGATCGTCCGGAGGGTACTCTCCCCGGCGCATGAGCCGGATCGAGCTGTCGGCGCAGGCCTCAGCCGATCTTCTCGTCGCGTTCGCCTTCTATGAAGAGGAGGCTTCTTTGTTCGACGCGCAGCGCTTCCTCTTCGCGGCGGTTTCCACGATCAACACCCTCGCGACATTCCCCGGCCTTGGCGCGATCTACGAACCACGCCCTCGTCTCCGCAAGTGGCGAGTCCCACAGTTCCCCTATCAGATTCTGTACCTGGAGATGGCGGACGGAGTCCGTGTCTTCCGCATCGTTCACCAGGCTCGCAACATCCGGGAGATATTGTAGCCATGCCTTCCCCGCTCAACACCTATCTCCCCGACGGGATGGAAGACGAGCTCGAGGAAGAGCTCCTGGAGGAAGCGGCGAAGACGCGGCATGCCCACTTCGAGAAAGCCGGGAAGGAAAACGAACAGAAGCGCAAGAACGCGCTCGCGAAGGCGCGCAGGAAAGGCGCCGAGCTCCGACGCCAAGGCCTCGCTCGAACGCGAAAGGACTACTGGTCTAGGAAGTACCGCGGGCTGATCTGACACCCGTCCACAGGACGAGCCTTTTCGTGCATCATGTTGGAGGATGAGTTCCGACTTCTGTCCATATTGCGACTCGACCTTCCCCCTCCCCTCGGATCGATTCATGTGCTTCGGCGCTACAGAAGCTCTGTCTTTCGAATCCAGCGGGCCGTTGGAAATTGCTGTTCGTGTCCAAGTTGGTCCTCCCAAGGACTTCTCAACTCCGTATGTAGCAACCCTCCTCAAGTGCCAGGTCTGCGGAAAGCAATTTGCTCGCGCGTTGTCGTCCGTTCCGGACAACATCGCAGCGGAATTCGTCGAGGCCCACACCTGCCTGAATGTCGGAGCTTTTCACGCGAGCATCCTCATGTGCAGGCGTACGATCGAAGCAGCGATCCTTGAGAAGGGCGGATCTGGGAAACGTAGACATCTCTTCGAACGCATTGATCACCTTTTCGAAGCCGGAAAGCTCCTAGGTGCTGTTTCGCTCTGGTGCGACCGGATCCGCATGGTGGGAAACATGGGGGCACACGCTGCCGTTCCGCATCGGGAGGACTTCGATCAAGACTACGCACTCAGAGTCTGGTCACTCACTGCCCTTGTCATTCAAGCTGAATTCATCGAGCCGCCTCATCAGCTGCTAGATCCCCACGGCACGTGGCACTCGTGGTGGGGACCAACGTGCACTCACGGATACAAGCCGGATCTCACCCCGTAACAGCGTTGTGAGATGCGAATTCAAAGAGCCGCTCGGTTCCGTCATGTTCCGCGGGGCGCAAACCTCTCTGGGCCGCTAGACAGAGCATCATAAAGGACGTTGGGGGGTATCCATTTAACCGGAGCTTCGGATCTGCGTATGCTGAGGCGGTGGATCACCCACGTGCTGGCGCGCACTATCCGAGGTCGTTGGGCGAGTTCCAGGCCTGGTTCCGGACCGATGCGGACTGTCTCGACTATCTGGAGTGGCTGCGTTGGCCGACCGGTTTCGCCTGTCCGGGCTGCGGCCTGGGCGGCTGGCGGCTTGGAGATGGTCGTTTCATGTGCGCTGAGTGCGGCCACCGCACCTCGGTCACGGCCGGGACGATCTTTGACCGCACGCGCACGCCGCTCACGGTATGGTTCTCTGCCTGCTGGCTGTTTGCGACCGGCAAGGACGGGATATCGGCGCTGAGCGTGAAGCGGACGCTCGAGATCGGTTCCTACCAGACCGCGTGGGCGATGCTCCATCGGCTGAGGTCGGTGCTTGTGCGGCCTGGCCGGGATCGACTGGCCGGTGTGGTGGAGGTGGATGAGACCTACATCGGGGGCGAGGAGCCGGGACTGTCCGGTGGCCGGGCCAGGGGCAAGAAGGTTCTGACCGCCATCGCCGTGGAGGTTCTGGAGCCCAAGGGGTTCGGTCGGTGCAGGATGCTGCCGCTGGCCGACGCGTCGGCCGCCTCGTTACACCCTTTCGTGACAGATCACGTGGAGCCGGGCACGAGAGTGATCACCGACGGATGGCAGGGCTACCGAGGGCTGGAGAAGCTCGGCTACATCCATGACCGCCGCAGTCAGCGCGCCGCCCGGGCTCTGGGGGAGAATCCCAGCGAGCTGCTGCCCGCGGTGCATCGGGTCGCCTCGCTTGCCAAACGGTGGCTGCTGGGCACCCATCAGGGCTCGGTAGATGATGCCCACCTGCGCAGTTACCTCAATGAGTTCGTCTTCCGCTTCAACCGCCGTCGCTCACGCAGCCGCGGCATGGTGTTCTACCGGGTGCTCGAACTCGCCGTCGCTCACGACCCAGTGCGCTACCGCGATCTCATTGCCACCAAGCGGTCCCGGGCGGTGCCGCCAGCGCCACCGCGGGTGCGCTGGCACCCGCCGAGCTTGGAGCGCCCACCAGCGAACCGCCCGTGGAGGACCGCGGGTCCGAAGCTCCGGTTAAATGGATACCCCCCAAGGACGTTATGAATGCCTCTTGGCATCGACCGTCTCCTCTCGTGGCGGAGACTCCTTCCAGGCACGCTTATCCAGGGTGCGGTGACGGCCGAGGGAGGCCTCGCGCAGAGTTTCCCTAGAAAGTATCCCGTAACGCGACGGCGTCCGCGTGCAGGTTGCCGACCTTGGTTCGGAGTGCCGCTCGCGTGTCGTCGGGGATCTCTTGCTGCCCGAGCTTCGAGTCGAGCCTGCGCAGGAACGTCTGTAGGCGGTGCGCGACGTTCCGGAGACGGCGTTTCGCCCGGCGATCGCGGCCCTCGACTAGGCGCTGATCGGCGAGGGCCATGGCTTCGCGGGCGAGGACGACGATGTGCAGCAGACGGTCGTGGAGCGTTCCGAGGTTCGTCGCGGACTCCACAGTGGCCTGGAGCGTGCCGAGTCGGCAACCGATCGATTCGAACGTCGCCGCGACCGGGCACGTGTGCGAGACCAGCAGGACCTCGTTGCTGAGGAATCCGCCCGCAGTTGCGAGCTGCAGAGTGTGATCTCCGATGGTTGGGAAGTCGGAGAGAACGACCCGTAGGCGTTCTTCGTCGCAGCTCGGCAGAGAGCCGCCGATTGCGCACGACACGGCGCCCGCCACCAAGCGGCCGTCGATTAGAACCATCGCTCCTTCGACGACGTGCCGTCCGAACAGTTCGACCACGGTGTCGTTGGTGAGTTCGGGGATCTTCTGGAGCTTGTTCTGCCCCGGCGACGTCGGATCGGGCGGGAGCCATAGCGCGGGCTGCGGATGGTCAACGTCAGAGTTGGGCCCCATGCGCGCCGTCACGGTCACGACGAGATCGCCATCGCGAGCCATCTGAACGAGTTCTTCGCTCGTCATCGCGCCATCGTCGATCGGTTCGTACGAGCCCGACTCGTAGGCAAGACTAACGTCAGTCCCCGTATCGACGAGGACGCCGTCTGCGCTGAGGTTCACCACGCCGTCTTCATCCGCCTGCTCAAGGCGATTCAGGATCGCCAACGTCACATCGATCCGCTTCTTCGAGGTCGTATCGCGGTCGAGCGTCACCTGTCGGCCGAAGGCCCCCGAGAAACCGGTCGATCCCTCTTCGAACAGCTGGAAGAGCTGGAAGGGACCGGTACCAGCGGAGTTCCGGTTGGGAAGTGGCACCGCCTCCGTCCCGAAGGTCATGCCCCACGAGTAGAGCTCGTCGGGTCCTTTTGTTGGATCCCAGGGAACCTCATTGATGCCCCAGAGCTGGAGGAGCCCCCACATCCCCGCCCGACCGTTGGGTAGGAGGAGGTGTCGATCGGTGAGTCCCCGGAACGTCGGTGCGTCGAAACCCGTGCCGGGGGTGTTGGTGCCGGCCCAGAATGGCAGAGAGTGGCATACGCCGGCGCGGCTGCAGCCGGGGTGGTCGGCGTCTACTCCTACCAGGAAGTTGCGGAAGCCCTCGGCGCCGAGATCGGAGAACCGATCGTCGATGCGGCGGGAGCGCGCCGGCGGGTAAGGTACGGCACGGAGAAAGATCGCCATTACGTCGCGTGTGGCCTCGTCGAAGGCACCGGCCAGGCCGAGCTCGTTCTCGGCAGTAGGACAGTTCGCTTGATCGCACATCGTGCTCGACATGGCGCCATCTACGAGACTTCGGAAGCAGCTGTGCTCGTCGGTGCAGTTGGGGGGCTCGGTCTGACCCGAATCGGCGAGTCTTGCGTTGGTGCCCCCGAACGGATCGCCGGGTATGCCGTCCCAGTGCAACGGGAGCGTGTCCCGTAGGCCGCGAATCGGCATGGTGGTGCGCGGCTGGATCTGGTCGCAGCCAGACGTGATGCATCGCGGCGCGCCGAGGTTCCATAGGAGCTGATCGGTGTTGCCGTCGGGATGGCAGCTCGCGCACGAGAATGTCCCGGTGGTCGAGCCGGCGGCGTCGTTGAACGCGATACGGCCCGCCTTGACGCCGGGATGGGTGGGATCGTCCAACGCGATGCGCTGCATTTCTTGCGGAGCGGTCAGATCCGAAAGATCAACGACCGAAATGCTGTTCTCCAGTGCGTTCAAAACCCAGGCCTGCGCCGGCGCGCCTTCCGGTGCCGACTCCAGAGCGACGCCGCGCGGGATGCTCCCGACTTCGGCGATGCCGAGGATCTGACCGGTCTCGGCGTCCATGGTGAAAAGCCGGCTCGACGCGGCTGCCACCGACACGATCGTCGCGTCGTCGTCGCTCACCTGGATGCCGAAGGGAGTTGCGAGCTGCTGCCCGGGAGACGGGTGCAACGGCGGTAGGGGCTCGAGCTCCATCACCGTGACGTCGCTGCAGTCAGTTGAGCAATCGACACGTGCGATCTGATTCAAGAACATGCGGTTGGAAAGCTCAGGCAAGTCGTGCCCGAGGGTTCCGGCGGCGCCGTTGGCGTCGTTGCGCGCTTCCGTCTGGGCGATGAAAACGCGGCCGGCTGAATCGATCGCGAGACCGTAGAGGAGGGTGCCAATCGAGGAGACCTCGAACAGAGGTGTCTCGTCCTCCGTATCGTACACGAACAAATCGCGGTCCGGCGCCTCGGGCCGGCGAACGATGTCGGCAACCATGTTGCGCGTGAGGATCGCGTCGCCCGAGTTCGAGGCGAGGTCGAGGATGCTAAACGTACACCCTGGCTCCGTGAGGACGAGGCACCCGGAGAGCTCCGAGTGGTTCCCCGACTCAAGCGGGATCGCGTAGAGCCGATCGCCTCGCACCGCGATCGCGCGTGGATCCTGGGCCCAGACCTGGATCTGCTTGGTGACGGTGCGGGTTGCGACGTCCACGACGGCGATGCGGTTTCGCGAGGAAAGGGCGACGTACGCCTTGTCGACGCTGGCAAACGCGATGCCCGATGGCTCGTCGAAGTCGGTCACCTGACCCTCTTCGTCCCATGCGGTGATCGTCGCAATCACATGGTAGCGGGTCGGGCTCGCTGGATCGACGTCGACGACGCTCACGGTGTCGGAGACGTGGTTCGACACCCAGACCTCGTTGCCATCGGGGCGCACCGCAACACTCACCGGGTCGATTCCCGTCGGCACGCGGATGAGCACCTGACGTGTCGCGGTGTCGATGACGTCAAGCGTGTCGGCCGCGGTGTTCGCCACATAGAGTTCGTCGAACATGGGCGACAGCGCGATTGGCGCCGCGTGTGGGCTTGCGAGGGTCGGGTGACCGGTAAGACCCCCGGCGGCCGTGCTGGGCGTCAGCGCCGTCGTCAGGATCATGGCCGCGAGGCACAGACGGCGCCACGATGTCGAGAGAGAACATGTCAAACGGGCATCCCCGTTGCCGATAGCGAGTCGAGTTGTCATCTCGGGAAGTCCTCCTGCTGTGGCGTTTGTGTTCTCCACCGGACTGACGTTCGAGGCGGTGGCGTCAAGCCCGACCTTCACGATCGCCTCCGCGATTCCTGATGCGGGACGATGGCGCGAAGTCCCGGCTCAAGACCGGCAAGCGCCTGCCGACCGAGCTCCCAAACGGTGGGAGAGGGGATGCTCTCCCGGTGGCGCTGCCACCAAGTCTGCAGTGCCGTATGGATCACCGCCGTGGTTGCGATTGCGAGCAGTCGCGGTTCGAGATCGGCCATGGTCGCGCCGAGCCGTTCCGCAAAGACGGCGGTGAGGCGATCCTGTGCGGCGACGAGCAGGTGGTGCTGCACTCCCGCCACCTCGGGAACCGTTTCGACCAGGAGGATTTCGCTCAGTAGCCCCTCTTCGTAGTCGCTTTCCGACAACTGCTCGAGCGCCGCTCGAATCGAATCTACGGGATGCTCACCCGACGGCCGCCCCGCGCATGCCGCAACACCGTCTGCCAGAAACCGGCGCAGATGATCGAGTGCCACCACCTCCTTGCCGGCGAAGTGTCGGTAGAAGGTGCGGGCCCCCACATCGGCAGCCTCGGCGATCTCCAACACCGTGACAGACCCATAGCCTCGGTCGGCGAAGAGCTGCTGTGCTGCCTGCACGATCGCCTGTCGGGTTGCTGCCCTCTTCCGGGCCCTTCGATCCAATCCGCCTGAAGTTGCCATGCTCGGCAGCAGCAGCGCTTCGGCGGCGCGCTTGTCTTCCTCTCCCGCCCTCTTCACACCGCACACCGTGCCAGCTGACACGGTGTGCCGTAAAGAGATTTTTTGTCCCTGCTTCGGACCGGGACAATCACGTGTCTCGATATAACGTGATAA